>NZ_CP128650.1:0-315000 GCF_030644225.1 Selenomonas dianae
CCGCATCGGTCGCGGTGATAAAGGTCTGGATCTCCTCACTGCGGATAAAGGAGAGAAGTGCGGCGCGGCGATCCGCGTCCAACTCGCTCATGACATCGTCGAGGAGGAGGATGGGAGACTCACCGACGTGCTCACGCAGGTAGAAGAGCTCGGCGAGCTTCAGCGCGAGCGCACCCGTGCGCTGCTGTCCCTGCGAGCCATAGCTTCTAAGGTTCATGCCGGCGGTTACGAGGACGAGATCGTCGAGATGCGGACCGACCCCCGTCGCGGCGCGTGCGATGTCGCGTGCGCGTCCCTCCTCAAGCATCTCATTATACCATAGTTCGAGACGCTTTGTCATGCCGTCTTTCAGCGCCAAAAGCCCTGCGGGCGCGTGTGCCATCTCATACGAGAGGGAGAGTGTTTCCCCCGCCGCAAGCACCGCCTGTACGCGTCCCGAGAGTGCGGAGAGCTGCTCCGCCGCCGCCGCCCGCCGCACGGCGATGTACGCGGCACTCTTGGCGAGCTGTGCGTCCCACGGGAGCAGCGCATCGGCGGGCGCGAGCCGCGCGCGGATGTCCTTGAGGAGTGCGTTCCTCTGGCGCAGGATGTGCGTATAGCGCAGGAGCTCACCGTAGTAGGCGGGGCTTGCCTGTGAGAGCTCGGCATCCAGATAGCGGCGGCGCAGCGCAGGCGCACCCTTGACGAGAAAGAGATCCTCCGGGGAAAAGAGCACCATCGGCAGGATGCCGACGAGGTCGCGCTGCCGCAGCACTTCACCGCCGCGCTCGATGCGCCGCCGCGCCCCGCGTGTGAAGGTAAAGGACAGCGCCGAGGGTACGCCGTGCCGCAGGAAGGAGAGCGCAATGTGCGCCCCCGTTTCCCCCATACGAATGAGCTCCGCATCGCTCGATGTGCGATGGGAGCGTCCGAACGCGGCGTAGTACAGTGCCTCGATGATATTCGTCTTGCCCTGCGCGTTCGCCCCGAGGAAGATCTGCACGCCCGCGTCAAAGGCAAGCGTCAGTTTCGTATAGTTACGGTAGGAACGAAGTACAAGTGATGTAATCTGCATAACTACGAACGACTGACACGGTATGTATCATCACCTTTGATGGTAATGACATCTCCGACAATGAGTTTGCGTCTGCGTGCCGTCTCGACTTCTCCATTTCGGAGGATCGCCTCCGCGGCAATCAACTCCTTCACGATACCGCCGCTCGGGACAGCTCCCGCAAGTTTCAGAAACTGATCAAGCCGGATCGTGTCTGTGTGAATCTCAACTTCGGTCAATGTGTCCTCACAGGTGTTACAACGTAGATATAGTCGGGGTCGATCTCCTCTCGGATGGTGATGGGTGAGAGGTTCATGCCCTGTGCATTCGAGCCCTGCAGCGAGAGGATGCAGGTGTCACTGTCGAGCGACTTGACCGCGTCCATGAGGTAGGAGGCGTTGAATGCGATGGAGACATCGTCGCCCTCGACCTGTGCGTTGATGGTCTCCTCCGCCTCCCCGATCTCGGGGCTGTTGGAGGAGATTCGCAGAAGTCCCTGTTCGAATGCGAGTTTGACGATGTTATACTGATCCGTACGTGCAATGAGGGAGGCACGCTCCACGGCAGAGGAAAAGGTGGCGGCATCGAGGGTCACGCGCGTGCGGATGTTCTCCTCGGTCGGTATGACGCGGCGGTAGTCGGGGAATGCGCCTTCGATCAGACGTGAGGTCATGTAGATGTGCGCGGAGGACATACTGATCTGATTGTAGGAGCAGCTGACATGGATGTCGGTCGGCACCTCGCCCGGGATGGTGCGTATGACCTCCTCCAAGAACTTTGCAGGGATGATGACGCGGATCTGCCCCGCATCCTCTTCCAATATCTCACTCTTGACGGCGAGGCGGTGAACGTTCGTCGCGGCGAAGGTGACCTCTCTGCCCTCCACCTCCATCTGGCAGCCCGTGAAGATGGGGCGGCGGTCACGCTGCTCCTCGCGCAGACAGGCGAATGCGGATTTTTTGACCAGACGTGCAAGCGTACGGTCTTTGATGGTAAATTGCAGTGTCCCTTCCATACGCTGAAGGACAGGAAAGTCATTCGTATCCATGGTGCGCAGGGTAAATCGTGCCGTACCGGATTGGACGACGGCGAGGCCGTCACTGCGTTCCGTGTCGATGGAGACTTCCTCGGCGGGGAGTTTGCGGGCAAATTCGGTGAGATATTTCCCGGGGAGTACCGCTGTACCGACGCTGTGGATCTCGGCGGGGATGGTGACGATGAAGCCCAGTTCATAGTTTGTGGACTGGAGTTCGAGCTGACCGTCCTTCGCCGACAGGTAGACACCGGAGAGGATGGGGGTCTGCGGTTTGGTGGAGAGTCCCTTGCTGACGGTTTGCAGGGCGGCGATGAGGTCATTTCGCCCGAGTGTGATGTTCATATGGTTTCCTTTCCGATGGATGGGCGGGCGTTTGTGCGCGCCGTGTTCTCGTTTTCTATGGGTACTGTGTAGAAAATAAATTTAGTAGTTGTAGTAGTAGGTGCTGTGGATTGGTGGAAAAGTGGAGCAGTGCGCAGAAAGACGCGGCGAAGGGTGTGGATAAGTTGTGCAGAGTTGTTCCTGAGTTATCCACAGTTTACACAGAAGAGGGGTGGATGAAATCTTATCCACAAAATATCCACATGAAATGCCGTGGGAAATGAACAGAGATGTCCACAGGGAACATTTTAGGAGTGCTGCGCGGCTTTGCTCAGTTTTCTTTGATCCGTAGCCTATGATAAAAACCGGACATGAAACGCTCAACTAAATCCCCTTGATCTGGATGGTGAGCGATTCGATCTGCGCCTTGGTGGCGGAGTCGCTCTCGGTGAGGTTCTGGATTTTCTTGTGCGCGTGGATGACGGTGGAGTGGTCGCGGTTGAAGAAGCCGCCGATGGTCGGCCACGAGACATCGGTCAGCTCGTGGCAGAGGAACATGGCGATCTGACGCGGGTAGGCGATGTCGTTGCTGCGCTTGGTGGAGCGGATGTCCTCGCTCGTCACCTTGAAATGGGTGCAGACGATGCGCTCGATCATCTCCATGGTGATGCGCCGTCCCTTCTCCCCGCGCAGGTAGTTGCCGAGGGCGGCGACGCAGGTGGTCTCGTCGATCGGCATACGCATGGTCGAGGCATACTTGATGAGGCGCGTGAGTGCGCCCTCCAGTTCGCGGATGTTGCTGTCCACGCGGCTGGCGATGTAGGTGACGACATCCTCGGGGATGTGTACGTCCTCACTGAGTGCCTTTTTTTGGAGAATCGCCACGCGTGTCTCGAACTCCGGCGGCTGTATGTCCACGGGTGCGCCGCCCGCGAACCGCGAGATCAGACGATCCTCAAGCCCCTTGACATCCTGCGGCTGCTGATCCGAGGTCAGGATGATCTGGCTGCCGTTGTCGCGCAGCTTGTTGAACGTCTGGAAAAACTCGGTCTGCGTCTGCTCCTGCCCCGCAAAGAACTGAATATCGTCGATGAGCAGCACGTCGATGTGATAGTATTTTTCACGGAATGCGTCCATGTTCTTCTCGCGAATGGAGCGGATGAACTCGTTGGTAAAGTCGGTGCTCGCGATGTAGAGGACGCGCTTTTCGGGGTGATCGGCGAGGATCTTGTGTCCGACGGCGTGCATGAGATGGGTCTTGCCGAGCCCCACGCCGCCGTAGATGAAGAGCGGGTTGTGCGAGGGGAGGCCGGGTGCGTCCGCGACCGCCTTTGCCATGGCGTACGGGAACTGGTTCGAGCGTCCTGTGACGAATGCGTCGAACGTATACTTCGGGTTGAGTGTCGAGGCATCGTCGGGGGCGGCGGCGTTCGTGTCGGCGTTCGGCGCGAGCGGGAGGCTGCCCTGTGCGGGGATCTGTTCTTCGACTGCCGTCTCCTTTTTTTCTGCGGGCGGCTCTTTTTCCCTTTTCGCCGGTTTTTCTTTTTTGGGGGCGCACGCCGCGGCATCCACGATCAGTCGGATGGCATAGTCCGCGCCGAGCGCCTGCTGCACCGCGTCGCCGAGGAGCACGAGATAGCGCGGCTCGATGTATTGTTTCGTAAAGACATCCGCCACGGCAAGGACGAGTTCATTCTTGTCCGCCGTCACGGGGACGATGCGCGAGATCCACTGTTTTACGGCATCTTTGGGGATGATTCCATCGGTTTTTTTCAGTACCTTCTGCCACATGGCGACGATTGCGGGGGTCTGTTCTTCGGACATACATCTGAGTCCCTTCAAAAAAATTTTTGTAAAATGTTTATCCACAGAGTTATTCACAGTTGTGGATAACTCTGTCGATGGGCGGGATGCGGTAATATATGCAGAAATGAAATTATAAACGATTCTTTCACAGGTTGTCCACAGTAGTTTGGGGATATTTTAACAAAAAAAAGAGGACTTATCAACAGGTGCTTTTGAACATCTGCGGAAAAAAACGTGCAAATGCCGCGCTCACGCCTTGACATTGCGGCTTTTCTTCGTCTATAATGACGGCTAGTAATCCATCTATATGAATCGCCGCACGGCATATGCCGCACAGCGCGGCAGCAAAGGAGGTGACGTGAGGTGAAGAGAACATTTCAGCCCAACAACCATTGGAGAAAGAAGACACATGGATTCCGTGAGCGCATGAAGACGAAAGGCGGCCGCCTCGTACTCAAGAGAAGGCGTCAGCGCGGACGAAAGAAGCTGTCGGCGTGAGCCGGAGAGTCTACAGAGGTCACCGCGGGTGACCTCTTTTTTAACGATGCCAATGAATGAGAAGAAATACACACTGCCGCGCACAAAGATGATCAAGCGGCGCAGCGACTTTCAGCACGTCTACCAAAAGGGGACGTCCGTCGCGGGGCGGCGGATGATCCTCTATGTCCTGCGGGACAGCCGCGTCGCGGGCAAGGTCGGCTTTGCCGCCGGGAAAAAACTCGGGTGCGCCGCTGTGCGCAACCGCACGAAGCGTCTCCTGCGGGAGGCGTACCGCCATATGCAGCACGAGCTGCGCACGGATGTCGGGATTCTCCTGATCGGGCGCGCGGGGCTTGCGGCGGGGAAAATGCAGGATGCCGCCGTGGAGCTGCGCAGCCTCGCGCGACGCGCGAAGATCTTTGCAGAGGGGGGCGTGTCCCCGCGTATGGGGGAGCAGAGATGAAGCGTCTGCTCCTTCTTCTGGTGCAGTTCTACCGCTGCTGCATCTCGCCGCTCACGCCGCCCTCCTGCCGTTACTACCCCACCTGCTCCGCGTATGCGTTGGAGGCGATCGAGCGGTACGGCGCGTGGCGCGGCGGATGGATGGCGCTCCGGCGGATTCTGCGCTGTCATCCGTTTCACAGGGGCGGCTACGATCCCGTACCTTGAATGTTTCATTTTTTAGAACGAAATACATACTTCCCTACAGTAGGAGGAAAACGCATTGATCGAATTTTTTAGCAACCTGTTCGCGCCGATCATCCACGTTCTGCAGTTCATCCTCGGCGGCTTTTACACCGTTACGAGTGCCGCAGGACTTGAGAGCTACGGCTTCCCCATCATCCTGCTCACCATCCTCATCAAGGTTGTGACCTACCCGCTCACGGTTAAGCAGATCAAGTCGATGAAGGCGATGCAGGAAATCCAGCCGAAGATGAAAAAGATCCAAGAAAAGTACAAAAACAATCCGCAGATGCTCCAGCAAAAGACGGGCGAGCTGTTCCGCGAGGCGGGCGTGAACCCGCTCGCCGGGTGTCTGCCGCTCCTCGTGCAGATGCCGATCCTCATGGGGATGTACTACGCACTCTTTAACTTCACCTTCCCGAGTGCGGCGGCGGCGGCGTTTTTCTGGCTGCCGAATATGTCCGAGCCCGACCCGCTCTACATCCTGCCCGTGCTCTCGGCGGCAACGACCTATCTCCAGCAGAAGATGACCTCCACCGAGATGAACACCCAGATGAAGATCATGATGACCGTGATGCCTCTTTTCATCGGTTGGATCAGTCTCACGTTCCCCTCGGGGCTCGTGCTCTACTGGGTGACGATGAACGTCGTGCAGATCGCCCAGCAGTGGTGGATGTACCGTGGTGAAAACGCAGTGGCAAAGGGGGCAAACTGACATGGCAGAGATCATCGAGACCACCGGAAAGACCGTCGAGGACGCGCTCTCGCACGCGCTCGATAAGCTCGGCTGCGGCAGAGCCGAGGTCACCTACGAGATCGTACAGGAGCCCTCGGGCGGCTTCCTCGGCCTGTGGGGCAAACGTGAGGCGCGTATCCGCGTCACGACGCGCCCCGTGATCCCGCCGCAGCGCACGGAGGTGCTGACCCCCGCGCCGCCGACGGTGATCGCGCCGCCGTCCCGAGCGGCAGAGACGCCCGCCGCCCCGGCAGAGCCGTCCCCGCAGAGCGATGCGGACGACGGATTCGGCGTGCGTCCGCATCGGTTTCATACCGATCTGCGTTCGTCGGCGCGGCGGGCATCCGCAGGGAACGCACCTGCCTATGAGGAGCGCACGCCGCGTGATTCCGAGGAGCGCGGGACACGCCGCACGCCGCGCCGCAGTGAGGGGCGTGCGCCGCGCGACTATGACGCAGGGGGCTACGGGCAGCGCAGGAACCGCTTTCGTGAGGAGCGTGAGGGCGAGGACTTTCGCCGCGAGCGACGCGAGCGCCCCGCCTATGACCGTGGGGAGACGGGCTACGAGATGCGCCATCGGGAGCGTTCGGATGCCCAGCTCATCCCGCTCACGGCGGAGATGTCCGCCGCGGCGGAAAAGTTTCTCGGCGCGGTCTTTGCCGCGATGGATCTTACGGTCGAGCTGCACCGCACGGACACGCCGGCGGGTACGATTTTCAATATGCAGGGCGAGAATCTTGGCATCCTCATCGGAAAGCACGGATCGACGCTCGATGCGCTCCAGTACCTCACGAATCTCGTTGTGAACAAGATCCCCGAGACGGGCTATGCGCGCATCATCCTCGATGTGGAGGACTATCGTGCGCGGCGTGAGGAGACGCTCACGCGCCTTGCGGGGCATCTCGCGGACAAGGCGTGCCGCATCGGCGAGGAGATCCACCTTGAGCCCATGAGCCGCCACGAGCGCAAGATCATCCACATGGCGCTGCAGGACAATCGCCGCGTCACCACCTACAGCGCGGGCGACAACCCGCGCCGCTACGTCGTCATCGTTCCGCGCCGTCGCCGCTATTCGCGTGACTACGACGAACCGGGCTATGACCGTTACGAGCGGTGAGGGATTTCGGGATAGAAAAAGGCAGCTGTACGCTGCCTTTTTGATTATGGATCGGGAAACGTGGTATGTTCCACAGGGAAAGGGAAAACATGAGCGAGGACACCATCAGCCAGATTGCCACCCCGCACGGGACGGGAGGCATCGGCATCATCCGCGTGAGCGGCGCAGACGCACTGCGTATCGCACGCGCCGTATTCCGCCCCATGCGGGGCGATCTCGGGACGCCCGCGCCGTACACTGCACGCTACGGGAACATCGTTGCAGCGGACGGCACCATCATCGACGAGGGGATTCTTCTCTATATGCGCGCCCCGCATTCCTATACGGGCGAGGACACCGTCGAGTTGCAGTGTCATGGCGGTACGGTCGTCCTGCGCGAGGTACTGCTGCGCACGTGGGAGGCGGGGGCAAGACCTGCGGAGGCGGGCGAGTTCACGAAACGCGCTTTCTTGAGCGGGAGGATTGACCTTGCCCGCGCCGAGGGCGTCATGGAGCTCATCAGTGCGCGGAGCGCCCGCGCCGCCCGCGCCGCACGGGAGCGCATGGCAGGGGCATTTTCCAAGGAGATCACGGCGATTCGGGAGCACCTTCTTGGGGCGATTGCACAGATCGAGGCGGGGATCGACTTTCCCGAGGACGATCTTCCCGATGCCTCCCATGCGGCGCTTGCACGGGACATTTCCGCCGCCTGTGCCTGTGTGCGGCGGCTGCTGGCGGGGGCAAACGCGGGGCGGATTCTGCGCGAGGGGGTCAAGACCGTTATCGTCGGGCGGCCGAATGTCGGAAAATCCAGTCTCCTCAACGCTCTCGTCGGCACGGAGCGCGCCATCGTCACCGATGTACCCGGCACGACGCGGGACATCATCGAGGAGGAGGTCAGCATCGACGGCATCCCCCTGCGCCTCCTCGACACGGCGGGGCTGCGTGCGGCACAGGATGCTGTCGAGCGGATCGGCGTCGCACGTACCGAGCAGCACCTCGGGGATGCCGAGCTGGTGCTCGCCGTCTTTGACAGCTCCGAGGCGCTCACCGACGAGGATCGGGGGATCCTCGACCGCCTCCGCCACATGGACGCGAACATCATCATCCTCTGCAACAAGGAGGACTGCGCCTCCGTGCTGCGCGTGACGGACTTCGACGGGATCAACGCGCCTGTGCTCATGATCTCCGCACAGGCGGGTACGGGGCTGGATGCCCTGCGCGAAACGATTGCCGCACGCATCCGTGTGATGGAGGGGGCGCTCAGCGACGGGGCGCTCCCGAACAAGGAACGCGAGGTCGAGGCACTGCGCCGCGCCATGCAGCACCTGAAAGAGGCGGAGCGAAGCCTCTCCGAGGGCATGGGGACGGACTTCATCTCCATTGATCTGAGAGCGGCGTACGACATCCTCGGCGACATCCTCGGCGAGACCGTCGATACCGACCTCATCGACCGCATCTTCAGCGAGTTCTGCATCGGGAAATAAAGAAAGCATAGGAAGCGTTATGGAGAGTTGCTGGGCGATATGCTCTGACGGAATGCAAAAAAAGAGCCGCTGATGCGGCTCTTTTTGATGTGTCAGGAAAATCTCTATCCCACGATCCATGTGACGACGTAGAGGACGAGCGGGATGGTGACGCAGAAGATGCCGATGAAGTCGATGTAGACACCGGTCCGGATCATCTTCGTGATCGGGATGTAGCCGGACGCATAGACAATGGCGTTCGGCGGGGTCGATACGGGCAGCATAAAGCCCAGTGAGGACGACAGTGCGATGCCGACGGCGACGGGAATCGGGCTGAAGCCCGCAGCGATCGCCGCGGTGATACCGAGGGGGCCGATCATGTTCGTTGCCGCCGTGTGGCTCGTGAGCTCGGAGAGCAGCAGCGCCATGACGCAGAAAATCGCGACGAGGGCGAACTCGGACGGCTCGCCGCCGAGCATCCCGACGATCTTGTCGCCGACCCACTGTGAGAGCCCCGTCTTATACATCATACCGCCCATCGCGAGGCCGCCGCCAAAGAGGATGAGCGTCCCCCACTCAACGCCCTGCACCGCCGACTTCCATTCGAGCGTGAACTGACGCTCCTTGAAGTTGATCGGAATGAGGAAGAGGAGCAGTGCGCCGAACATCGCCGCGACTGCTTCGGGGAAGAGGTGGTTGTACATCTTGAGGATGGGTGAGGTGCTGCCGAGGGTCATCGAGAGGATGCCCGGGAACACCCAGAGCGTTACGGCGACGAGGAAGCAGACGAGCGTGTTCTTCTGGGCACGCGTCCAGCCGCCGAGCTCGGCGATGCGGGCGCGGATGAACTCCTCCGCGCCGTCGATGCGCGTCACATCGGGCGGGAACATACGGATGAGGACGAAGTAGGCGATGATGAAGTAGACGACCATTGCGATCGCGCCCCACGTCATCCACTCGAAGAACGAGATGTGGATGTTCGCCATCTGATCGAGGAAGCCGAGCATGATGATGTTCGGCGGGGTGCCGATCGGGGTGAGAACGCCGCCGATGGAGCAGGAGTATGCTGTCATGAGCATGAGACCCGTCGCATACTTATAGTCGTGGAGATCGATCTCCTTGCCGTTGGCGGCCATCATCTCCTTGATCGCTCCGAGGAGTCCGAGGGCGATCGGGAACATCATCGCGGCGGTCGCCGTGTTGCTGACCCAGCCGGAGCAGAGCGCTGCGGCAAGACCAATCGCGAGGAAGATGCGGCGCGGGTTCGATCCGACCCACGAACGCGCGAGCAGCCAGTAGGCGAACCGCTTGTCGAGACTGTGATCCATCATCGCCTTGGCGAGGATGAATCCGCCCATAAAGAGGAAGATCATCGGGTTTGCAAATGCCGCATATGCGTCCTTTGCCGTGACGACGCCGGTCACGACGGCGAGCGTCGGACCGATCAGGGAGGTAACGGGGATGGGCACCGGCTCGGTAATCCACCACAGAGCGACCAGAACCATGATGGCGAGCAGTTTGTGTGACTCGACCGTCAGACCGTCGATGGGCGTCAGGAACACCAGCAGGGCAAGAACCGGTGCGCCGAATAGACCCACAAGACGTCGTGTCCGATCAAACTTTTGTTCCGCCTCATGGATTCTTTGGGCTTCTTTGCTTTGATCAGCACTCATTTTTTCAGCCTCCTTATACATAGAAGTAATAATTTCTCTGCCCAGATATTATTATACGAAATTTCCAACCCTTTTGGCAACTATTTTCTTGTGAAATGAGCGATTTTTTTTCGGTATTTTCTGCTATAATAAAGGTGCTGAAACACGTATCTATGAGGAGGATTCCCATGCAAAGCTTTACCTATCACTGTCCCACGGAGGTCATCTTCGGACGGGATGCGGAGAATGCGGTTGCCGAGAAACTGCGCGCGTTCGGGGCGAGCCGCGTGCTCATCCTCTACGGCAGCGGCAGCGCGGAACGCTCGGGGCTGCTCTCGCACATTGAGAAGAATCTGACCTCGGCGGGACTCGCGTTCCTCGTCATGGGCGGGGTGCGTCCGAACCCGCGCGTCTCCTTCGTGCGCGAGGCGATCCGCGAGGGACTTGCCGCCGATGTCAATTTCATCCTCGCCGTCGGCGGCGGCAGTGTCATCGACTCGGCAAAGGCGGTCGCGCACGGCATCGCCAATCCCGGCACCGACATCTGGGACATCTGGACGCACAAGGCGGAGCTCGCGAAGACCATGCCCTTTGGCGCAGTCCTCACCATCCCGGCGGCGGGCAGCGAGATGAGCGACTCGGCGGTGCTCACGAACGAGGATACGGGGCAAAAGCGCGGGCTGAATTCGCCGCTGAACCGTCCCAAAATCGCCTTTATGAACCCCGTGCTCGCCTTTACCCTGCCGCGTGAACAGATCGCGGCGGGCGCGGCGGACATCATGATGCACACGATGGAACGCTGGTTTACGAGCGTTCGGGAGCCGAATGTCCTCACCGACCGCATCGCCGCACAGCTTCTTTTGACCGTGATGGAGTCCGTGCGCCGCCTCCTCATCAGCCGCAAGGACTACGATGCGATGAGCGAGCTGATGTGGGCGGGCAGCCTGTCGCACTGCGGGCTTACCGAGCTCGGACGGAGAAAGGACTTCTCCGTGCACAAGCTCGGGCACGAACTCTCCGCGCGCTATGACGCGACCCATGCGCAGACGCTCACCGCGCTCTGGGGCGCGTGGGCGCGGTACGTCTACAAATACGATCCGGCGCGTTTTGCACAGTTCGCACACGCCATCTTCGGCGTGGACGCGGGGACGGACGAGGAGCGTGCGCGCGCGGGTATCCGCAAGATGGAGGAGTTCTTCGCCGCGATCGGAATGCCGTCGAGCCTTGCGGGGCTCGGCATCGGCACGCTCACAAAGGGAATGATCGAGGAACTGGCGAGCGCCGCCACGGCGGGCGATACCGTCACCCTCGGCGACTTCCACCCGCTCCGCCGCGCCGATGTCATTGCGATTTACGAGGCGGCGAACCACTGAGGCGGGGGCATAACGGAAAAACATCCCTGCGGTACCTGCCGTCACCGCAATAGAAAAAACGCCCTTGAATGCACTGCATCCAAGGGCGAAAATCTATTCACAGCACTGCGATCAGCCGCTCCACATCCGCGTCCTGCGTCGCCCAGCTCGTGGCGATGCGCATGACGGTCACGTTCTCCTGCTGCTCCCAAAATCCCATCGCGACGTGCGCCGAGAGGTGGGCGAGCTGCGCCTCGTCGAGCGCGAGGAAGATCTGATTCGTCGGGCTGTCAACGGCGAGAGGGTAGCCCTTCTCCGTGAGTGCCGCGCGGATGCGGTCGGCTGCCGCAACGGCGTGCGCCCCGCCGCGCTCGTAGAGCCCGTCCGTAAAGAGCGTGTCGAACTGGATGCCGAGCACGCGCCCCTTCGCCATGAGTGCGCCGCTCTGCTTGACGATGGTGAAGAAGTGCGGGACGACAGCGGGCTTCGGGAACACCACCGCCTCGCCGCAGAGCGCACCGCACTTCGTCCCGCCGATGTAGAATACGTCCGTCAGGCGGGCGATGGCGGGGAGCGTCAGCTCGTTCGCGGGGCAGCCGAGCGCGTACGCGAGCCGCGCCCCGTCGAGGAAGAGCGGAATGCGGTTCGTGCGGCAGATCGCGCTGATGACCTCCAGCTCGTCCATGCTGTAGAGCGTCCCGTACTCCGTCGGATGGGAGAGGTAGACCATGCCGGGGCGTACCATGTGGTCGCGGTTCGCGTCCTCGTGATAGGCGCGCAGACACGTCTCGATGGCACGTGCCGTGAGCTTGCCATCCGTATGCGGCAGAGCGAGCACCTTGTGTCCGCCCGCCTCGACCGCGCCCGCCTCATGCACCGTGATATGTCCCGTATCGGCGGCAATCACGCCTTCGTACGGGCGCAGGAGTGCCGCAATGACAATGCGGTTCGTCTGCGTGCCGCCCGCGAGGAAGTGGATTTCCGCATGAGATGCGCGGCATGACCTGCGAATCTTCTCCCGCGCCGCCTCGGAATACGGATCGAGACCGTAGCCCGCCGTCTGCTCCAGATTCGTCGCGACAAGCCGTTGCAGGATCTCCGCGTGCGCTCCCTCCATATAGTCCGAGGCAAAGGACAGCAGTTCGCTCATCCGTCTCATCTCACTTTCTCCAAAAAATCCCAATTTTATCAAAATTATACCATGGAGGAAGGATTTTGTCGAAGAATTGACGAAATATAAATTAAATTTAATGATTGGAGCATCCATGTCCATTGCGGCAGATGAAATATAGGGAATCGCTGATAAAATAGACCTTCAGATTGGCGTAGATTTTTCGTCCGAACAAGGAGGCAAACCGGACGCATAGCAGGGGCTATGTGGAGGATTTGCCGACACAGTGCGGACAAAAAAGATGCGCTAAGATGGCGTGGCTGAATTTATCAGCGATTCCATAAGGAGGATACATATGGAAGGACGAGGATTTCAGGAGATCGCCGAGCGCACGCAGGAGGCAGGCGCACCGCCGCTGCCCACAACACCCCCCACACCCGTACCCGCACCGCCCCCCATGCCGTCACAGCCTACCCCTGCGCCCACAGCTGCGCCCGTGCCGTCGCAGCCCGCGCCGTCGCCCACACCTGCGCTGCCACCCGCGCCCATGCAGGGGGAAGCTCCGACGGATGAGCCGCCGATACGGGAGCTGTCTCTGTTCGCGGAGGAGGAGATCGCACCACAGGACGTGATGCCCGCGCCGTCGCCTGCACCGCCACCGCTTCCACCGCCATCCGCTCCCGCAGCTGCGGCACCCGTTCCGCCCGTATCTGCCCCTGCGCAGCCGCCATCCGCCCCCGCCTCTGCGGTGACACCCGCGTCGCCGCCCCCGCCGCCTACGCCATCTCCCGCAGCTGCACCGCCTGCGCCGCCGCAGCCCGCCCCTGCCCCGCCCGCGACGCATGACAGCAGCCTCGACGGGCCGGGGCCTGATTTCGGCTTTTTCTTCATGCTGTTTATCGCCTGTGCGATGGTGGCATATCTCTTTTTCTTCCACTGATCACCGTTCGTGCCGCTATTTATCAGTGCTTCCCTAAAGAATACGTGCGTTTCTCCGATAGAAACAGTAAGGAAACAATATCACGCAGGAAGCGCGAAGGGAGGGACAGGAATGGAACTGGAAAAACTCTACGGCAGCCGTGCCATCGGTGCAGGGACGGCAGCACAGCGCACGCACACGGCGAAGGAGGATACCTCTGACACCTTCGCAAAGATGCTGCAGAACCTCAAGGAGTCCAAGGCGGCAGAGGCACGCGACTGGGCGGAACGGGTGGGCGACACCGTCATCACGCGCGTCCTCGCAGACGGCTCGGTCATCACGCAGATCTACGAGGGGACGAAGCTCGTCTCCCAGATCGTGACGCGCGGCGCACACCCCGAGGCGGGCAAGGATCTCGTCTCCGAAACCGTCGAGAAGATGAAGCATCAGGCGCTCGAACAGAGTGCGGATCCGCTGCTCGCCTCAAAGGCGGCGCAGAGCTCCATCGCCACAGCGGCAGCGGTCTCCGCGATGCTGTAAGACATTCGGTCAAAACAAAGACCTCTCGCACCATCCTCGGTGTGAGAGGTCTTTTCGTCTGTAAAATATGCGGTGGGGTCAGAATCTCCAGTCAAAGTCTGCCTTAAACGTGATGCCGCGCTGCTTGCCCGCCCAGCCCTCGACGCTGAGGTCGGCGGCGGCGCGTTTGCTGAGGTTTGCGCGGTAGCCGAGCGCAAGGCTGCCCGAGAGCCCCTTGAGCGAGGGGCTGGCGGTGTCGTAGGAGAAGCCGCCCGTGTGGTAGGTCGCGCCCGCGTCGCCCTTGAACTCGTATTGGAGGGAGGTGCCGAGGATGAGCGCACCGCTGCCCTGCGGGATGATCCAGCGTACGCCCGTGCGCAGACGGTGGCTGTCAACGGCGTGGAAGTCGTAATGGTCGCCGGTCGAGAGGGTGGCGTTCGCGCCGTTCTGGTGGGTATAGAAGTAGCGCAGGTAGAGCTCGCGCACGGTGCCGCTCTCCGCCACGCTCTTTTGACCGATGCCGAGATGCGCACCGATGTAGTTCGCATCGGTGTCGTAGGATGCGCGGCGCGTGATTCCTCCAACGGGGAGATCCGCCTCATAGTCCGTGCTCATACGGCCGAGGCGCAGGCTGCCCTCATAGAAGATGCCGCTTTGTTTTTCCTGTTTGAGGAAGAGCCCGCCGCCGACGTAGTGGGTGTTTCCATCGCCGTGTGTACCGTCGTCGAGGTAGCTGTCGTAGCTGCCGCGTCCATACTCGACGATGGGGCCAAAGAGGATGCGGTCGCGTCCGTGCAGTACCTCGCGTGAGAAGCCGACGGCGAGATTCATGCCGCGCACGGTGATGTGGGAGCCGGTCTCATGGCGCAGACGCGCTCCGCCAACGGCGGCAAACGGGGCGAATCCGTCCGCCTCCGCTGCCTCTGCCGAGGCGCTTGCCATGCCGCCGTCCGCGATGAGGTCGCCGCCCGCTCCGAGGAACGCCGTCGTTCCCGTCATGGTCTCGGCGAGGGACTTTGTGCTCTTATGCAGGACAAAGCTGCCATTGTCCGGATTTGGCGTTGGTGTCGGCGTCGGTGTTGGCGTTGGCGTCGGTGTCGGTGTCGGTGTTGGTGTCGGCGTCGGTGTTGGCGTCGGCGTTGGTGTCGGCGTTGGTGTCGGTGTTGGTGTCGGTGTCGGCGTTGGTGTCGGTGTCGGTGTTGGTGTCGGTGTTGGCGTCGGTGTCGGCGTTGGTGTCGGTGTCGGCGTCGTGTCGTCGATTGCGCTGCCGTCCACCTTTACGACGAGTTCCTTCCGATCGTTTGTCACGCCCATCTTTGCCGTGCGATGTCCCGAGATGCCCTCATAGACGGTCATGGTTGTTGTGCTGTCGGTGTCGATCTGTGCGTTTTCCGTGCGCAGTAGGCGCAGACGGTTCGCCGTTGGGCTGCCGGGCAGATATGCCTCCAGCGCTGTGCCTCTGAGGTTCGTATTTGCTGCGGAGGTCACGCGGAGCATGGTATCGTTCGCGGTCATGCCCGCAGGGACATAGAACGCGAGTTTTTGGAAATCTGCGATGCTCTGCGCCGTGATGCTCTTCGTCTGACGTACGATGAGCGCGTTGTCCGCACTGGTGACGTGCGCTGCCTCGGCGTATCCGCCGTGGAGCTGCGCCCTGCTGAGATCGGGGGCGCCCGCGATCTCGACTGTGTTGCCGCGCACGATCGCCGTCGTATTCTGCGCACTGTCCGTCATCGCACGACCACCGTAGATCGCACCCTCGTAGCCGCCGCCGTGCAGATACACCTTGTTGCTCTCTGCCGTGGCGGTCGCTGTGCCGCGTGTGGCGAGGGCGTAGCTGTCGCCGCCGTAAATATCCTTTTCAAATCTCCCGCCGCTCAGCCGAACGATGTTCGCGCTTGTGGATGCCTGTGCCTCCGTGTCCGTTCCGATCGCACTCGCCTCGCCGCCGCGGATCTCCTCCCATGGGGCACGCACGGGGCTGAGCGTAATGCGGTTCGCGTGTGCCGTCGCTGCGACCGTGCGCAGCCTGCCCAATGCACTCGCAATCCCGCCCGTGACATCGCGTCCGTCGCTGTAGGTGCCTGCCGTGACGGTGACCGCATTCTCCTCTGCTGTTGCTGTCCCACCGTTGGTCGTGTGATTCGTATATGCAGCGCCGCCGGTGAGATTCCCTCTGATTGCGCCCGAGCCGTTCTCGATCGTGATGCTGTTGCGTACCGTGAGGGCGGTCGCCGCGTTCGACCGTGCATACGCTGTGCCGTTGCCCGCTGCCATGCCCGCCGTCACGCGCGTGCCTGTGAGCGTGATCGTATTGCCCTCGATATGCGTCTGCGCCGTGCCCTGCGCGGCATCGATGTAGGCTCTGCCCACCAGTGCTCCGTAGTTGAGCGTACCGCCCGTAGCCGTGATGTGATTGTTCACCGCGTTAATGCGGACATTGCCCGCTCCGTTCGTGATGAGCGAGGCACGTGCGACAGTCACGTTATTTGCTGTGCCACCATTGTTGATGGTGACGGTGTTCTCGTTCACCTCGGCGGCAACAGAGGCGGCATCGTTTGCGGTGGTCTGCTCGATGTTCGCACCGCAGAGATCGCCGATCTGCACGCCGCGCGCGCCGATGACGACGGTGTTGTGATTCGCCGCATAGGAGGCAGCACCGCCTTGTATCATTGCAATACGGATTTGTGCGCCGTAGAGATGCAATGTTTTCCCCTCGGTGAGCGTCACTCTGTTCCAGTTCGCTGTGAGCCGCGTTGTACCCGGGATCGTTCCGCCCGTATAGCGTTGGTAGTCGATATGGGCGCCCGTGAGGTGAAAGCGCTCGTCTGTCGTTGTGACATCCAGCGTATTGCCGCTCGCCGATGCCGTGCCATCTCCGTCGGCATGACTCAGCTCCGCCTTAGCGGCGTATATGGTTCTGTCCGGGGTGGCATTCGTGACCGTGACCGTATGGTTGTCCTCGACGACCGTCTCCGCATACGCCATTCCTCCGCCGAGTGTCAGCCCCGCTGCAATCAGCGCACTAAGACCCCTCCGCGCATATGTTCCATGATTTCTCATAACATCGACTCCTTTTGTTAAGGAAACGCTGATAAAATGAAGTCCGTCAGGTTGGCGTAGATTTTTTCGTCCGAACAAGGAGGCAAACCGGACGCATAGCAAGGGCTATGTGGAGGATTTGCCGACACAGTGCGGGCAAAAAAGATGCGTCAAGATGGCGTGGCTGAATTTATCAGTGCTTCCTTAATTCCATTCGTGCCCATACGAATCCGGGCAAATGAACGAAACCCCATCCATCTATTTGATAACATAATTGATTCCGTTGGTAAATGGGATAAAGGTAGGGGAAGATAAGGGACAGAATTGGGCTATCTCCAATCGCATGAGAGCAGTATGAAACAGCATCGTTGATTTCATCCGAAGGAAATTGGCTCTGCGCTTGTTTTACGGGGTGTTCCGCATTTCTTAGAGATTCCGGAAAACGAATAGGACTGTAGCACTTGTTGCGGCATACAGTCCTATTTTTACGCATTCGTTGTTCTTTAGAAAATATGATTTTTCCCAAGGGGTGCAGCGGCTGTCCGTTACAGGTGATCCGTCGTGTACGAATGCGTGAGCACCTCGTCGTATGCAGGGGCGATGACGACCGTGCCCGTGCGGTCGATAAAGCCCCATGCGAGGTCGATCTTCACAGGCGCATATCCCTCGTTGAACATGCCGATCTCTGTAATCATGCTTGGGATGAGGAAGGGGACGTGTCCGGTCTTGTCGATGAAGAAGGATCTTGTGCCCTGCCGCACGGCGGCAAATTCGTCGGTGAAGTCGTGTACCTCGTCGTATTTCGGCTCGATCACGATTTTGCCGTCGCGCCCGACAAAGCCCCATTTGTCGCCGTCCTGCACCGCCGCGAGGCCGTCATGGAAGAAGTGGATCGCCTTGTACTTCGGCTCGATCACGTACGCGCCCTTGCGATCGACGATGCCCCATTTGCTCTTGACGCGCACGAGTGCCATGCCGTTGTAAAAGGGAGAGTTGTAGTCGTTCTTCGTCGAGATGATCTCCGCGCCGGTCTTGTCGATGTAGCCGCGCTTGACCTTCTCGCCGATGAGGTCGGTGCCGACCCCGAACGTCGGTACTCCCGTGGCAAAGGAGACGGCACTGGTGAGGAAGCCGCCGAGCAGTCCGACCTTGACCTCGCGGCGCACCTCGGCGAGCCCGTTCTCGAACGGCATCACGTCGCTGTAGCGTGTCCGGATGACCTTCGCACCCGTCTTGTCGATGAATGCGCGGTACTTCTTTTCCTTTATCATCGCAAGCCCGTCTTGGAAGTCCCAGACATCTCCGGGGCTGTACTGCGGCGGGATGACCATTGTGCCGGACGTGTCGATAAAGCCGAGTTTTTTCTTGACCTCGACGCGGCAGAGACCCTCTTGAAAACCTCCTGCCCAGTCGTAGGCGGCAGGAATGACCAACGTCCCCGTGGTGTCGATGAAACCGTATTTCCCGTTCGGTGTTTTGACGGCGGCAAGCCCTTCGGAGAAGGAATACGCCGCATCGTACACATCGTTTGTCAGCAGGCTGCCGTCCTGCCGATAGAACACGTATTTTTTATCGTCCCGCTGCACACAGGAAATCCCGTCGCTGAACGAACCGACCGCGCGGTACTCGACGGGCAGGATCTGTTTGCCCGCCGTATTGTACGCGCCGACCTTGTCCTTTGCGTCGCTGACGATGATGATGCCCGCCGACAGCGGCCGGATCGTCTTGTAGATGGGCGGCACGACGACCGTGCCGTCGAGGCGCACGACGCCCCATGTCCTGCCCTTACGGACGGCGACCGCGTCCGCCGCGTAGGACGTGATCTCATCGTATTCCGCCGGGATCGTGAGGCTGCCCGAGGGGGCGACGGCACCCCACTTTTTGTCCACGCGGACGACGGCAACCGGCTTGTCGGTCTGCTGTGCGGCGGGGACGGTCTGTGCCGATGCTTCCACGGCGGGCGCACGCTGCATCTGCGCCTCTGCCGCAAATCCTGTGGGCATCGTGCAGAGCACGCCCGTCGTCGCCATCGCGGCGATCATCGCATGAAGTTTCTTGTACGTTGTCATTTGATCATCTCCTTTGAAAATACATCATTACATATACCAAAAACCTCTTCTTTCCTGCCATTGTGGCAAGTCCTCCATCGAGGACAATATGCGATACAGGAAAGGAGAATTTTTATGCGGAACTATCTGCCACGCGTGGACTGGATGGTCGGGACGGGGCTTGTCGTCGTTGCGATCCTCTCCGTGTTCTACGGGAGCGCGGAGCTCACGAGCAACATCGCCTCGGGTCTGATCGGCTTTCTCGGGCGCACCGTCATGATGCGCGACCCCGCAAAGGACGGCGTGCGATGAGGGCGCATTTTGCGGAGAATTCTGTTATAATAGACATCAGTTACAATCGGATCGGTCAGAGAACAGGAGGATACCAATGAACAAGGTGATCGTTGTGGTCGATATGCAGAACGATTTCGTGGACGGCGCACTCGGCACACAGGAGGCGCAGGAGATGCTGCCGCGTCTCGTGGAGAAACTCAAAGCAGCGCAGGCGGTGGGAACGGCATTCGTATTCACCATGGACACCCACGGTGCGGACTACCTGACGACGCAGGAGGGGAAGAAGCTGCCCGTCCCGCACTGCATCCGCGGCACGGCGGGCTGGGAGATCGTAGAGGCGTTACAGCCCTTCGTCCGCACGGCGGCGGCCGTCATCGAGAAGCCCACCTTTGGCGCGACCGCCCTCCCCTCTGCCCTCGCGGACTACGACGAAATCGAGTTCGTCGGGCTCTGCACCGACATCTGCGTCATCTCCAACGCCCTCCTCGCAAAGGCATTCTACCCCGAAAAGCGCATCTGTGTCGATCCCACCTGTTGCGCGGGCGTCACCCCCGAGAGCCACGCGAACGCCCTCTCTGCGATGCAGATGTGTCAGATCGAGGTGGGGTGAGTGGAATTTTTGAAGCTGTTTTCAAGCAGCTTCTTTTTTATTTCAAAATTTATGTTATAATAGGTTGAAAATTTTGATATACGAAAAGGAGTATTTCACAATGAACACATGGAACATCCGATGGAAGGATCAGTGGAAAAAGACGATTGCCCTCGGCAGTGCGGCGTTCCTGCTCGGCAGCAGTGCGGCGTACGCGGCTTCTTCCGTGACGCAGGCGGACGGGCGTGCGAACGTGGCGCGCGTGCAGGACGCGCCGATGCCCCTGCCGCTGACCGAGGAGGAGATCAGCGCACAGCAGCTCGCCGATGCCGAGTATATGGCGCTCCTCTGGATGCGTACCTCGGCGGAGTACCGTGCGCTCTGCTATCAGGGGTACAATGCGGCGCTCATGGCAATTGACCGTGCGCAGGCGAATCCCGCCGCCCGCAGCGGCAAGCCGCTCGCCATCGTCCTGGACTGCGACGAGACCGTTACGGACAACACGCGCGCGATGGCGGCGAGCGTCGCGGGCGGCAATGGCCGATTTGACGCGCTCTGGTGGCGTGCGACGGTGCACGAGGGACGCTCCGAGGCACTGCCGGGCGCGGCGGAGTTCCTGCGTGAAGTGGTGCGGCGCGGTGTCGCCATCTTTTACGTCAGCAACCGTTGGAGCGAGGTCAACTACGAGCCGACCATCGAGAACCTCACGGCACTCGGCTTCCCCTCCGTGGACGCAGAGCACGTCCTCCTCATGGAGGATCGGCAGATGAGCGACAAGCAGCCGCGCTTTGATCGGATCACAGCGGACTACGATGTCGTCGTCTACATGGGCGACAATGCGGGCGATCTCCCGCTCGGGACAAAGGGGATGAATCTCGCCGCGCGGAATGCCGCCATCGACGCAGCGCGGGAGGAGTTCGGCACGACCTGCATCGTCTTCCCGAACCCCGCCTACGGTTCGTGGGTCAGTGCGCTCGCGAAGGACTACATGACCATGACCCCCGAAGCACGCGAGGCGTTCTACGAAAAGATGCTGACGAAGCATTGGAACTGAGAAATCGCTGATCCAACAGATCTCGGATGGGGGCGGATGCTCCGGGCAAGGGGAAACTTGACGCATCGCGGGAGTTCTGTGGGGGACTTGTCGATGCGGGCAGGAAAAAATGCGTTCGCATTGCAGCGTTGGATGCATCTCCGTGCCTGCCTTGAAAAAATCCCGTCGCGTTCGGTATGCTCCGAATGCGGCGGGTTTTTGTCATGTATGAAATTATCTCCCCCGCACGGCTTTCAGATAAACGTGGCGGCAGAGGAGGGCGGCGACGGCGGCAATCGCCGCACCGACGTAGCCGATGTGGGCGAGGTGACCGCTCTCCGCCGTGAGCCCGCCGAGGTAGGTGCCGCTGCCGATGCCGACGTTGAAGATGCCGGAGTAGATCGCCGTCGCGACGGTTGATGCGTCGCGCGGGGCAGTGGCGAGAACCTCCGCCTGGAACATCGTGTTGTAGAGTGTTGCGAGCAGTCCGAGCACCATCGTGAGCACGATCATCGTGCCGACGGAGATGGATGCCGCCTGCCAGAGGAAGAGCATGATCGCAACGAGGGTGAGACACCAGCGCAGCAGGACGAAGCGGTGCTTTCCATACATACCGGAGAAAACAAGGCTTGCGACGATGCCGCTGACCCCGAGCAGCATGAGCGTCACCGTGATCAGACCGGGCGAGAACGCCGCGACCTTGTGCAGGAACGGCTCGATGTAGCTGTACATCGTGAAGTACCCCGTCGCAAAGAGTGCCGTCATGATGTAAATGCACGCAAGCGCAGGCTGACGGACGAGCGACGGCAGCTCGCCGATGGTGAACCCCGCTTCCGGCGAGCGTTTCGGCAGGAGAACCGCGAGATAGACGAACGCGATGGCGGCGACCAGCGCGAGCAGCAGGAACGTCATGCGCCAGCCCGCGGCGAGACCGATCACGCGCCCGAGCGGGAGCCCGACGATCGTTGCGACGGAGCTGCCCGTCACGATCATGCTGAGTGCCATCGGGCGATGCTCGCGCGTCACGAGGCGCGTCGCAAGAGGTGCGGCAATCGACCAGAAAATCGAGTGTGCGCAGGCGACGATGATGCGCGCGCCGAGCAGCATATCATAGCTCGTCGCGAGCCCTGCGACGAGCTGTCCGAGGCCAAAGAGCGCGACCATCAGCAGCAGAAGCCGCTTCAGCTCCATGCGGCAGGTCAGCAGCATGAGCGGCAGCGAGAGCAGAGCCACCACCCACGCGTAGATCGTAATCATCTGGCCCGTCGCCGCCTCCGTCATGGAGAACGACTCCGAGATGTCGATGAGCAGCGCGATCGGTATGAATTCGGACGTGTTAAAGATAAATGCCGATATTGTGATGCCGAACAGCATCATATATTGGCGCGCCGGAATTCTCACAGCAAAGCCCCCTGTGCAGATACTTTTTCTCCATTATAAAGAAAGAGAAGGGGGGAATGCAAGAGAAAAGTATCGTTGGAACATTCATTTTATGGCGTGCGTGTTATGCCGCCTCCTGTTCCTCCATCTCGTCCGGCTCGCTGAGGAACGGCGGCGCGGCATTCATGAGGTTCACAATGCGGTCGGGGAGCCTGTACTGGATGCCGCCGCCCGTACGTCCGAACCACGGGGCGATCGTTCCCTTCTGCACATTGTCAATCGCACGCTCGACGAGGTAAACGTGGAAGTCGCCCTCGCGCGTCGTGCTCGGGAGCGCCCGCTGCTCGAACGTCATCCCGTCGGGCGAGACATAGCGTCCGTTGGGGTTGCCGTAGCGCGTCAGCACATCGCCCGCAGGGAGCGTGACCGTTACAATCACGCCGACCGCGCCGTCGTTGCTCGGGTAGATCGGGCGGCCGTCATCCGCGTAAAACCGCGCCTCACCCTTCTTGCCCGGGGTATAGGCGACACCCTGCTCCGCCGCCAGCTCCGCGATGAACGCATCCGTCGGCGGGGCGAAGTTGTAGTACATCTGCCAGTAGCGCGGCTCGGTCTGTGGCTCCTGCGCCGCAGCGGCGGGCGTGCCAATGGCGAGCGATTCATCTTGTACACTCGGCGTACCGAGCAGGGCACTCAGCGCGAAGAGTGCGGCGGCAATCAGGCGCATGGGAGAGAGGGTCTGCATGGAAATCGCTCCTTTCATCATATCTGAATTGTTTGATAACACTATCATATAATGAAATACGAAAAAAGGCAACGAAAAAAGAGCCGTATATGCGGCTCCTGTCGAATTTGTTCCGTCTCAGCGCGAACGCCTTGCCGCCTCCTCCTGCGCACTGCGCAGACAGCTCTCGAAGTAGCGCGCGAGATTTTGCTCCAACGCAGCGACCTCTGTTTCGTTCAATGAGGAGCCGGGGTTGTCCGCGAGCGTCGCCGCCCAGTCGTTTTTGCCCTTCAGTGTGAAAAACGCGACCAAGACCGCCCGCGTCCGATCCGTCTCGCCCGGGGGCAGGTAGTAGAACGTGATCTTGCGCCCGTACAGCGCGGAGAGAACCGTGCCGTCCCCGTTGGGACGGTACAGCGCGTGGAGTGCCTTGCAGACCGCCGCCAGATCCGCGCCCCGTGCGCCGTCCGTGACGAAGATAAAGTCCCCCTCGTCAAAGAGCGAGACCTCCCGATCGCGGTGTTTGCGCTTTACCCCCGCATGGATCAGTGCCTCCGCCTCTGCGGTGGTCGCGGCGCGAAAGCCGTATTCCTCCGCTGTGCGTCCGATTTCTGCGTTCAGATGCGCGGCATAGCCCGTCGCGTACTGAAAGGACGCATTCGTGTCCCGCTCCGCACCGGGGCGCGGGAGCGTCGGGCGGCGGACGACGGCGTTGCACGCGAAGCTGAACTCATTTGCCGTATCGTGCAGGACATAGATGCGCCGCTCGAACGGCTTTTCCTTTTCGACCTGCGTTTCCTCCCAAACGAGATGCGGTGCACAGGAGGAAAACTCCTCCTCCACCATCCCGATCACATCGTCCGGCGTATATGGCTCACTGTTTTCTGTCGCGAGCGTGGATGTGCAGCCCGTGAGGAGGGCGCAGAGGAGGGCGAGGATGCCCCATGGACGCATGGATGAACACCTGCTTTCGCAATTTCCTTACAAAAAGAGCCGCCCGTTCGGACGGCTCTGCACTTTCTATGGAGCGGGCGATGGGAGTCGAACCCACCTCTAAAGCTTGGGAAGCTTTCATTCTACCGATGAACTACGCCCGCAGATACGCTACTGAGTATAGCGCGAAATGGGGCACGATGTCAAGAACACATCTGCTTTATCATCGAAAGTTAATCTTTTGGTGATGCGGGCGGCTCTGTGCGGCGTTCCTTCTCAAGATAGACAAGCAGGACGGAGATGTCGGCGGGGGATACCCCGCTGATGCGGGATGCCTGTCCGATGGAGTGCGGGCGGATGGCGGCGAGTTTTTCCGCCGCTTCGATGCGCAGGCTTTTGATGGCACTGTAGTCCAGCCCCTCAGGGATGCGGCGGCTCTCAAGACGCTCCATGCGTGCGATCTGTTCGCGCTGTTTTTTGATATATCCGTCGTAACGCGCCATGATCTCGACTTCCTCTTTGACATCTGCCGCAAGAGGCGGGAGGTCAAAGAGCGGGGCGAGTGCGTCATAGCTCCCCTCGCGGGAAAGGAGGGCGAGGAGTGTCATCGGGACGCGCAGGGGCGCAAATCCTGCCGCTGCAAGACGTGCCTCGGTCTCGGCACTGGGGCTGAGTTTTGTGTGCTCCAACAGGCGCAAGGTCTCCTCGATGGCATCCCTCTTCGCCGTAAAACGCGCCCACCGCGCATCGCTGACCAGCCCCACGGCGCGTCCAATCGGGGTGAGGCGCAGGTCGGCGTTGTCCTGCCGGAGGATGAGGCGGTACTCGGCACGGCTCGTCATCATGCGGTACGGTTCGTCCGTACCCTTGGTCACGAGGTCGTCGATGAGAACGCCGATGTAGCCGTCGCTGCGGCGCAGGATCAGCGGCTCCGCCCCTGTGATTTCGCATACGGCATTGATGCCTGCGATCAGTCCCTGTGCCGCTGCCTCCTCGTAGCCGCTCGTGCCGTTCGCCTGTCCCGCCGAGTAAAGCCCCGCGACACGTTTTACGGCAAGGGACGGCGTGAGTTGCAGCGGATCCAAACAATCGTATTCGATAGCATATCCCGGGCGCATAATGCGTGCGTGCTCAAGTCCCGCGATGGTGGTGAGAAACGCCTCCTGCACATCCGTCGGCAGACTGGTGGACATCCCCTGTACATAAATTTCGTTCGTATGCAGTCCCTCGGGTTCGAGGAAGAGCTGGTGGCGATCCTTGTCCGGGAAGCGTGCGATCTTCGTTTCGACGGACGGGCAGTAGCGCGGCCCGATCCCCTCAATCACGCCGTTTGCCATCGGGGCGCGGTGGAGGTTCGCACGGATGATCGCGTGCGTTCTCTCATTTGTATAGCTGAGGTAGCACGGTGCCTGTTCATCCGGCATCGCATCCGTCAAAAAGGAAAATGCGGGCGCAGCAGGGTCGCCCTCCTGTATGGCAGTTTTGCCAAAGTCAATCGTGCGGCGGTCAACGCGTGCGGGCGTGCCGGTCTTAAAGCGCATGAGCGTGAGACCGAGCATCCGTAGCGCGTCCGAGAGCGCCATCGCGGGGCGCTGCCCGTTCGGACCGCTGTCGTAGATGGTCTCGCCGAGGATGATGCGCCCGCGCAGATACGTCCCCGTGGCGAGGATCACGGCGCGTGCCGTGAGGCGTTCGCCCGTCTCGCAGCGGATGCCCGTGACACGCTTTTTCCCCGCAGTTTCCTCTGTGAGAAGCTCCGTCACAAGCAGCTGGCGTACATCGAGGTTCTCGGTGTTTTCAACCGTCTCCTTCATGATGCGCTGATAGAGGAACTTGTCTGCCTGCATACGGAGGGAATGGACGGCAGGGCCCTTGCCCGTGTTGAGGAGGCGGCGCTGTATGCTCGCGCGGTCGGCGGCAATGCCCATCTCCCCGCCGAGCGCATCGATCTCGCGGACGAGGTGGCTCTTGCCTGGGCCGCCGACGGACGGGTTGCATGGCATCATGGCGATGTTGTCGAGCGAAAGCGTGACGATGAGGGTACGCCGTCCCATGCGTGCCGCCGCAAGCGCCGCTTCGACACCTGCGTGCCCTGCGCCAATGACGATAATATCATAATCTGTAGTACTGTTCACGTAATGATTTCCTTTTGGTTTTATCACATAAATTGTAATGTTTTTGTGTTATTCCTTTACCATAAAGTTTACGGGTACCTCGGCGAGATCCGTCTCCATGCGCCGCCAACGAACGCCCGCAGAGTCAAACATCCGCTTGGAGATCTTCGTCGCCTCGCTCACGGCGTATTTGTCCGAGAGGTAGACAACCTCGCGGATGCCGCTCTGGATGATTGCCTTGCAGCATTCGTTGCACGGGAAGAGCGACACGTAGATACGACAGCCCTTCAGTGACGTACTTGCGTTGAGGATGGCGTTGAGTTCGGCGTGCACAACATAGGGATATTTCTGCTCCGTGAATTCCCCCGTCCGTCCCCACGGGTACTCGCGGTCGTCGCAGCCGTTCGGCATACCGTTGTAGCCGACACCGACGATGTGCTTGTCCTCGTTGACGATGCACGCGCCGACCTGCGTGTGTGGATCCTTGCTGCGGTAGGCGGAGAAGATCGCAACGCCCATGAAGTATTCGTCCCAAGAGATAATCATGCTACTCTCCTTGCACTACATACATTTGTTTGATATAATGAAATAAGGCACTGCCAGTAACGGTAGGCGGCTAATCTTGCCCCTTTCAAATACGAAGGGGGGTGATGGTATGGGTATCTATGAGATGTTTGTGTTTCTCATTCTGCTCATTGCCTTGATCCTCGCGATCAAGTTCTAAACAAGAAAAATCCGCCGCACGCTTCCAACATGTAGGCGGATTATTCCAACTCTGAGGGGCGGCCGCCCATCGGCAGTGCCCTTTTTCTATGCTTATTTTACTTCAATTCGCGCAGTTCGTCAAGGCTTGCACTGCATACACGCGTTTGCTATAATGAGAAAAGGCACTGATAGGCGCAGTGGCAACTCAGCCCCCGAAAGGGGGGATCTGCATGGAGACCTACGAGTTCTTGACGTTTCTCGTTGTGTTTACCGTCTTAGTCTTATCCGTTAAACGATAAATGAGAAAGCCCCGCCTTGCGCTCCAAACTGCAGACGGGGAACTTCTCGCGTGTATAAGGGGCAACCGCTGAGCGGCAGTGCCCTTTTTCTATGCTTATTTTACTTCAATTCGAGCAGTTCGTCAAGGCTTGCACTGCATACATTTGTTTGCTATAATGAGAAAAGGCACTGATAGGCGCAGTGGCAACTCAGCCCCCGAAAGGGGGGATCTGCATGGAGACCTACGAGTTCTTGACGTTTCTCGTTGTGTTCACCATCTTAGTCTTATCCGTTAAACGATAAATGAGAAAGCCCCGCCTTGCGCTCCAAATCGTAGGCGGGGTAATCTCTGCTATAACATTGGGGGCAACCGCTGAGCGGCAGTGCCCTTTTTCTATGCTTATTTTACTTCAATTCGCGCAGTTCGTCAAGGCTTGCACTGCATACATTTGTTTGCTATAATGAGAAAAGGCACTGCTATCAAAAACGGTAGGCGGCTAATCTCGCCCCCGAAAGGGGGAATACACATGGATACCTATGAGTTCCTATCATTTCTCGTAGTATATACCATACTGATTCTGTCAGTAAAAAGATAAATGAGAAAACCCGCCTTGCGTCTCCAAACAATAGGCGGGGATTCTCTCCGGTTATATAGGGGGCGGCCGCCCATCGGCAGTGCCCTTTTTCTATGCTTATTTTACTTCAATTCGCGCAGTTCGTCAAGCATCTGACGCTCTTCCCACCTCTGTTCAAAAATTGAGAAGAAATCTCTGTTAATATAGGATTGACAAAACATGAAATATAAAATAGAATGATGTCAATTTGTATAAAACTATATAGAAAACAGGTGCCCGTGAGGGCTTAATAGGGAATTTGGTACAAGCCAAAGCGGTCCCGCCACTGTGAGGAGGAGCAGAGCTGCATGGGAGAAGTCCCGTCACTGAGGAGCGATCCTTGGGAAGGCGCAGCCGAGCGAGGAATCCGAGCCAGGAGAACTGCCTGTTTTGCGCGACCTGTAAGGAATCGCTGATAAAATGAAGTCTGTCAGATTGGTGTAGATTTTTTGTCTGAACAAGGAGATAAACCGGACGCATAGCCAAAGCTATGTGGAGGATTTGTCGACACAGTGCAGGCAAAAAAGATACGTCAAGATGGCATGGCTGAATTTATCAGTGCTTCCGGTAATCCACGAGCGATGGGGAGGGGAGCCGATACCGTGGCAACGCGGCGGCTTTCTTTGTGTGGGAAGCCTTTTTTTATGCAGTCGGTCAGCAATGCCGGAGGGTGTTGCATGGGATGGAAGGGCTATGCCCGATCAAGGAGGAAATGACGAATATGAAGAAGAGACATCTTACGCTTGCAGTCCTCGCAGGGCTCTTGTCCACGGGGGGGGGGCAGACCTCTGTCTATGCGGGACATGATGAGAATCTGCAGTCCTACACGATTGATAATATCGTGGTCGAGGCGGAGCAGACGATCAACCAGTTCGGCGACACGGTGACAGAGCAGTCCTACTACCGCACGGGCGGCGATGTGAAGGTCATCACGCGCGAGGAGATCGAGAAGCGTCACTACACGGATCTCACCGAGGCGATCAAGCGTATCCCGGGCGTGACGTTCCAGAACCCCGGCTATCGCGGCGGCGAGTACGGGTACCAGACCTATAACAACGGCGTGCTTATCAACGGCGACTCGCGTGTCGTCATCCTCATCGACGGGCGGCGCGTGGACAACCTCACGAGCACCCGCTTTAACAGTCGGAGCACCTCGGGCAGCAAGTCCACAGGGGTCAACCTCGACCAGATGCTCGGCATCGAGAGCGTGGACAAGATCGAGGTCATCAAGGGACCCGGCGCATCCGTCTATGGACCGGACGCGACGGGAGGTGTCATCAACATCATCACGCGCAAGGGCGCAGTCGAGCAGAAGGGGACGCTCGATCTTTCCACAGGCTCGTGGCACAAGCACAACTATGCGCTCACCCTCTCGGGTGCGCTGCAGGACGATCCGACCTTCCACTATTTCGGCACGGTGACAAAGACGATGAGCGGTGATACGGAGTATGTGGACGGCGAGACGGGCAGGACAGGTACGCTCGGCGGCTCGCGTTGGAAGGAAGAGGCGGTCAACATCCGTCTCGACAAGGATCTCGGCAAGGAGCAGAGCATCAAGCTCTGGTACAACTACAAGGCAGGCAAGGATGGCTACCCGATCTCGACGCCGCGTCTCAAATACTGGAATCAGGACGACTGGGAGCGTATTATCTTTGCAGCTGCCGTTGGCAAGCTGAACAGCAGTAATCAATTGGTCGGCGATCCCGCATTCGGTGACGCAGACAACCCGGGTTACGCGAACCTATATGCACTTGATGGCAAGGTATACAACTCGTTCAGTCGGTTTAAGAATAATGACTGGGAGCTGAAGTGGACATTCGACAAGGACAATGGTATGGAGAGTTTTGTTCGCCTCTATTACCAGAATCATCGCTACTCCTCTCGTGATAAATACAGATGGTCACTTAGTGATGACCCCGCCGCAGACTATCAGGCACGCTTTCCGGGCGGTGCGACGGCTGCCGAGCTGAAACAGTGGATTCGTGAAAATCTCGCACCATTCCCGGGCGGCGATCCGGCGAAGGTGCAGGAATGGCTGGAGAAGACCGACGGTACAGCCACAGAGCCGACGGGATGGCAGAAAGAACGTAATCAGGGCGTTCAAGTGCAGTATGCGCGAGCAATCGGCAAGAACGATGTTATTGCGAGCCTAACCTATGATCGTGCTAAGACTGTTGAAAAATACTATAGCCGGCGTACAAGAAAATATGTGGAATCTACAACGAGCCGTAACACGGTGATCGGCTATGTGCAGGACAAGATCCACATCACGCCGAACTGGGACCTGACCCCGGCGCTCCGCTATACTTACTACTCGGATTATGATTACACGGGCAATGCCGGATTCAAGGGAAAAGGAAAATCCCATCTCATCACACCTGTGCTCAATACGGAGTATCTGATCGATGATACGCTCAGCGTATATGGCGGTTGGACACAGATCTATCGTCCCGTGCGGCAGGGAGACTATACGACACTGCACGGCATCTACAAGACGCCGCTCGAAAATGAGCGTGGTGATGTGTGGACGCTTGGCGTACGCAAGGAGTTCTCGCAGCATTCCGCCCTTGCAGTTCATTATGACTGGACGCGGATGTCGAACGCGATTGCATCGTTCCCCATCTGGGATGCGTCGATTCCTGGTTATGACTACACGGCAGTCAATGCCCGCGAGGACAAGACGTCCTTTAACATCACGTTTGACCACGCCTTTGACAAGCACGTCACAATGAGTGCATCCTACTCGCATATGGATGATAAATGGCAGGTCAAGAGCGGCTGGAATGTCGATCCGAGCTGGGGGCTTAACGGCGAGGACGACATCAACACACAGATGAACCGCCTCCGCCCGCAGAACCACTATGCGCTCAACCTTTCCTATGAGAATCAGAAGCTCTATACGGGACTGCTGATGAACTGGTACACGGGGAACAACCTGAGAGCCTTTACGGATCGCCAGTTCCTCGTCCTTGACTGGAACATCAACTACAGCTTTACGCCCGATCTGACGGGATATATCACCGTCAACAACCTCACGAACGAGGCATATCAGACCTCCTATAGCTCCTACAACGGACTTGGCTCCTCCACCATGCCTGCGCGCAGTGTGATGGTCGGCGCTCGCTACACGTTCTAATTGTTCGGAAATGAAAGGACGCAAGACATTCTTCCCAAAGGATGCCTTGCGTCTCTTTCTTGTAGGAGGAAGGATGAAACTTTCATATATATTGCTCATCGTCCTCGCTCTCCTGTGCGCGGCGTGCAGTCCGGTCGTCAAGGTGCATGAGAATGAGCGTCGTCCCGCGATGCCGGCGCAGGCGGATGCGGCGTATACGCCCGTTACGATTGAGAACATCGACGAGAAGGGAGCACCGGTCTCTCAGCTCTACGAGCAGCCGCCGCAGCGCGTCGTCGCCGTCTGGCAGAACTCCATCGAGACGCTTCTCGCGCTCGGTGTGGGGGATCGGATCATTGCGGGGATGGGCGTGCCGAATGTGAAGTACATCCGTCCCGAATACCGCGCGGCATACGAGGCGATTCCCTACACGAGCCTTGAAAATCTGGACGTGGAGACCATTCTCATGATGCAGCCCGATCTCATCGTCGGCTGGTCGTCCACCTTCTCACCGAAGGTGCTGCGGAGTGCGGCATTTTGGCAGGGGCGCGGCGTGCACACCTACATCGCGCCGTCCTCCGCGCGTGCGGTGAGGACCAAGACCATCGCGCAGGAGTATGCGGACATCCAAAGTCTCGGGCGCATCTTCGGGCGGGAGGAACGCGCCGATGCACTCGTGGGCGAGATGGAGCATGAAATCGCGTTTGTCGCGGAAAAGACCGCAGGCATGGAGCAGCGTCCGCGCGCCCTCGTCATCGAGCTCATGGGCAAGGAGATCCGCTCGTACGGGAAGGACACACTCGCGGGCGATATGCTCCGCGCACTCGGTGCGGAACATCTGGCGGCGGACGGGCAGAGCCTCAGTATGGAGGAGCTGATCGAGCTGAATCCCGATGCGCTCTTTCTCATTGTCATCGAGGACGACTATGGGAATGAGGATGCAATCCTCGCACGGCTCTATGAGAACCCTGCGCTGCGCTCGCTCTCCTGTGTGCAGCAGCGCCGCATCTACACCGTGCCGCTCTATGCCGTCTACAGTGCGGGCATTCGCGCCTACGACGGCATAACGATATTCGCACATGGGCTGTATCCTGAGATCTATGGAGAATAATCTATGCAAGCATTCTTTTCGCGTGCGGGGCTCGCACTGCTCTGTATCCTGCTCACCGCACTCCTCATTGTCGCTCTTTTCTGGGCGCTCTCGATCGGGACGGTCGATCTGCCGCCCGCCGTCATTGCCGCCGCCGTCCTCGACCAGATACAGAGCGGTACACCCATCGACATGGCGGGCAAAGGCCCCGTGCATGACATCGTATGGCTGCTGCGTTTGCCGCGCCTCCTGCTCGCCGCCATCATCGGCGCGGGGCTTGCCACCTGCGGTGTCGTCATGCAGGCGATTGTAAAGAACCCGCTCGCCGATCCGTACATCCTCGGCATCTCGGCAGGCGCATCCCTCGGCGCGACCTCCGCTGTCCTCCTCGGCATCGGTGCGGCGTTCGGGGAGAATGCCGTCGGCATCGCTGCATTCCTCGGTGCGTTCGCCGTCTCCGTCGGTGTCCTCTTTATCGCGAACATTGGCGGACGTGCAAACGCGATGAAGCTGCTGCTCGGCGGCATGGCACTCAGTGCCGTGTGCAGCGCATTTTCGAGTTTCATCGTCTATTTTGCCAACGATAAGGAGGGCATTCAGACCATCACCTACTGGATGATGGGCAGTCTGGCGGGGGCGAAATGGGAGCACATGGCGCTCATCGGCGGCATTGTCGCGCTCGCCGTTCTCTTTTTCTGGTCGCAGAGCCGCATCCTCAACCTCATGCTCCTCGGCGATGCGTCCGCAATCACGCTCGGCACGGATCTCCATCCCTATCGGCAGGCGTATCTCATCGTCAGTGCGCTTGTGGTGGGGTTCGCCGTCTTTGCGGCGGGCATGATCGGCTTCGTCGGGCTGGTCGTTCCCCATGTCGTGCGGATGCTCGTCGGCACCGACCACAAGCGGCTCGTACCGGTCTCCGCTCTGGTGGGGGCGATCTTCCTCGTCGTTGCGGACGGGCTGTGCCGCGTCCTCATCCCGCACACGGAGCTGCCCATCGGCATCCTCATTTCACTCGTCGGTGCGCCCGCATTCATCTATCTCATGGTGAAGCGTACCTATGGATTCGGAGGGCAGTGATATGGAGATATTGGCGGAAGCGGTAAAACTCTTCATCGGGGACAAGGAGATTCTGAAGGGGCTGGATTTTCATCTGAAACCGAAGGAATTTCTCGGCATCATCGGCCCGAACGGCAGCGGCAAGAGTATGTTCCTCAAATGTCTTTACCGCGTGCAGAAACCGACGGCGGGCAGCATCACACTGAACGGGCGTGCGCTCGATGAGCTGAGCTATCGGGAGTCTGCGCTGCAGCTCTCCGTGGTGGCGCAGCATAATTTCTACAGCTTCGACTTCAGCGTGATGGAGGTCGTGCTCATGGGGCGCTCCCCGCACAAGCGCCTGCTCGACCGTGATAACGCAGCGGACTACGAGATCGCGCGCCGTGCGCTCCGTACGGTCGGCATGGAGGAGTGTGCGGAGCGCAGCTTCGCCAGTCTCTCGGGCGGCGAGCAGCAGCGCGTCATCCTCGCGCGTGCGCTCACGCAGGAGGCGGAGTGCATGATCCTCGACGAGCCGACGAACCATCTGGACATCAAGTACCAGTTGCAGATCATGGACATTGTAAAGGGACTGGATCTCACCGTCGTCTCTGCGATCCACGACCTCAACATCGCCGCGCTCTACTGCGACCGCCTCATCGCCATCCAAAAGGGGCGTGTCGTGGGGCTCGGTACACCGCATGAGCTGCTCACAGAGGAGTTCATACACGCGCTCTACGAGGTGCGTGCAAAGGTGGAGACCGCAGAGGACGGGCGTATCTATATTCGGTATCTGCCGCAGTACCATTCGGTTTAGGAGAAACGAAAAAGCCCCCGTACGGGGGCTTTTTGTGTGGATCAATATTCCGTTCATTCGCGCCGTTCGTTGGGCGGCGCGTTACTTCTTTTTCTCCTTTGTCCTGCGCGAAACGGTGGTGTAGAGGAAGCTGTCGTCGCTGTACGTGAGCTCGAAGCTGTCGCGATCGAGGTACGCGTCCGCCTCGGTGGCGGACGCGACGTTGCTCGCGCACGAGCACAGGATGGAGTAGACGACGCCGCCGAAGACGATGGCGCACACGAGCGCGATGCCGATTGTTACGAGACCGGAGTCATCGGATCCGCTCTGCTGCGGCGCGGCGAGGGCGACGGATGTGGAGCACAGGAGCAGCAGCGTGAGAAGTGCGCTGAGGCTCTTTTTCTTTTCCGTAAACATATGCAGCGCCTCCTTAGTCGGACAACATGTAGTTCACAAGGAAGTAAAAGACGGGGATGCTGAGGACGGCGGAGACCGCAGAGTAGAGCAGTACCTTTGTCCGGTCGATGGGGACGGAGCCGACGACCTTGCCGGTCTGCCCGTTCATCATAAAGGTGTAGGGGGTTCCCTGATACTTCGTCGTGAGGATCCAGACGGGCACCATCGCATAGCTGACGCTGCCGTCCTCTTTGATGACGGTCGCCTCGCCGTCCAGCGTGCAGCGGTCGTAGCCTGTGACGGTGTCCTCAAGCACGCCGACCGCGCTCTCGTGGACGCGTTTGTCCGCGCGCGGGGCGCTCGCCTCTGCGTCCACGTCGTATTTGTCCGCGAGATGCCCGGTGAAGTAGGCGGCGGAGAAGGGGACGAGTGCGCTGTAGTCGAACGGCTCGATGCTCTCCATGTACTGATCGTCCATGCGCTCGCTGCCGTCCACGGGGATGCGCTCGAATGCCATGGAGCCGTCGCGCTCGCAGCTGTAGTGACGCGTCTCGGTGATGACTTCGTCCGCAGTCTCGTGGACGCTGTCGCTCTCCGCACGGAAGGTCGCGCTCGCGTGTACCTTTGAGTCGAACAGCCAGAAGGGGACGTACATGGACTGGATTTCCTTGAGGCGGTTCTCGGCGGTAAAGGCGTTCGGGAGGATGTATTTCCGCAGCCCCTCGCCGTAGAATGCCTTGAGCGCGGCGATGGCATCCTGCTTGGTCTTTTGGAAGGGGATGACGTAGTCGGGGCACAGCATCCCGCCGAACTTGCTCGGGATCATGTTCGGGCTGCCGCAGTAGGCGCACTCGGTCGCCATCGTGTTGCCGTCGGAGACGAGCTCCGCCCCGCAGGAGGAGCAGGTCTGTACCTTCATCTCCTCCGCCTCGGCGCTGTCCCATTCGCTGCCCGCACCGTCGGTGTTCCACTTCGATTCCTTCGCTTCGGCAGCGAGGGCTGCCTTTTCCTGCGCTTTTTGAAAGAGATTTTCGACGGTCGCGACGTCGAGCTCGGTGTTGCAGTACTCGCAGGTTACGTGGTCGTGCCCCGGCAGGAAGGAGAGGGGCGCGCCGCAGTTGGGGCATTTGTAGCTGACGCTTGTATCTGCCATATCAGGTCACCTCTTTTACGATGATAACAGTGTAATGTGCGTCCTGCGCGAACGTTTACTCCACTAGGGTTCGCTTTGGGACGGCACACCCAATCATACAATATGTTCCTTTGCTTCCCTCAATCACTGCTTGTCGTTCTCGTCGAAGACATCGCCGCACTGCGGGCAGAACTTCGGCGGGTGGGCGGGGTCGTCGGGCTTCCATCCGCACTTGTCGCAGACGTAGAGCGGTGCGCCCGCAGGTTTCGGCTTGCCGCAGTTCGCGCAGAACCGCCCTGCGTTCGTCGTGCCGCACGAGCACGTCCATCCGTCTGCGGAGGGGCGAGGTTTGCCGCACTCGGCGCAGAACTTGCCCGTGTTGCCCGTGTGTCCGCAGGAGCACGCCCATCCTGCCGCAGGTGCGGGCTGTGGCTTGCCGCAGCCCGCGCAGAATTTCCCTGTGTTGCCCGTCTGTCCGCAGGAGCAGGCCCATCCTGCCGCTGCGGGTGCCGCCTGCGGCGGTGCGAGCGGATTGCCCGTGGGAGCTGCGCCGCCCTGCGGTCCGAACGCGCCCATCGCGCCCATGCCGGCGTTTCCTGCCATGCCCATGCCCATGAAGCCGAACGCGCCGCCCATGCCCGCCTCGTTGCCGGCGGCGGTGCGCATGGCATCCGCCGTGGCGCTCGCGAGACGACCCGCACGCAGGTTCGGATCGCTCATGATGGCGCTGTCCTGGATCTCCTTGATGCGCTTCTCGTCCTCCGCGTCCGCCTTGACGCTCGACACACCGAAGGAGACGATCTCGATGCCGCGCCGCTTTCCCCACTCGTCGGACAGCTCGGCGGAGAGCTCATTGCGGATGTCCTTCGTGTAGTTGATGAGCTGGGTGTAGCGGATGCCCTTCGCCGCGATCCGCCCGAATGTGGGCTGGAGCGCGGTGAGCAGCTCGCTCTTGAGCTGGGAGTCGATCTCGCTGCGCTCGTATACGCCCTCGACGTTGCCGCAGACGTTTGTGTAGAAGAGGATCGGGTTCGTGATGCGGTAGCTGTACTCGCCGAAGCAGCGGATGTTGACGTTCAGCGTGTATGCGCCGATCATGGTCTCGAACTGGATGGACTGCGCCGTCCCGTACTTGTTGCCCATGATTTCTTTCGTGTTGAAATAGTAGATGCGCTGATCCTTGGGCGCGTCGCCGCCGAACGTGAAACGCTTGCCCATGTTCTTCAGCACGGCCTTCAGATCGTTTGCGAGATCGCCGCCAAAGACGGTCGGCTCGGTGGAGGCATCGAACGTGAACGCACCGGGTTCGGCGCAGATCTCGACCACCTTGCCCTGTTCGACGATGATCATGCACTGCCCGTCGTTTACGGCGATGACGGAGCCGCTCGTGATGATGTTGTCCGTCGCGCTCGTGTTGGAGCTGCGTCCGCTGACGCGCTTCTGCCCCTTCGCGACAAGCGTATCCTTATCGAGGCTGTCGCAGTAGAAGTATTCTTTCCACTGATCGGCAAGAACGCCGCTGACCGAGCCGACGGCTGCTTGAATAAGTCCCATCGTATGTCCTCCTCTGCTCAACAACATGATTGTTCTAAAAGTTCCACTCCATTTTATCACATTTCAGAGAAAAATATACTGTTATTCATGACAGGTAGATAAAAAAATTGGAAATCTTTGGCGATTTGCCGTCGAAACAAATAGAAACGCTATAATAGGATTCTGATTTGATATATATATAAACGAAATAATAAGAATAAATAATATCGGGGGAATTTTTATTTGCAGATTTGTCATATCTATTTTATAATAAATGAAAAATGGTTTGTTTCCAAAGGATGATACGAGATGAAACAATGGATGCTCCTATGTATGCTCGCCGCCTTCGTGGTCTGTGCGGGCGGCTGCGGTACGGAGCGGGGGGACAGTGGTCCTGTGCACGGCTCGCAGATTGTCTGCGCCACATCCGAATACGAGGAGATCAACCCGCTGACGGATGAGTACAGCGGGGCGGCCCTTCTGCTCTTTGACGGGCTGATGCGGCGCGACGGGACGGGCGCGGTCGTGCCGGGGCTGGCGGCGTCGTACGAGTACGATCCCGAGACCTATACCTATGTGTTCCATCTGCGCGACGGGGTGGTCTGGCACGATGGGAAGCCGCTGCGTGCGGCGGATGTCAAGTTCACCATCGATGCGGTGCAGAACCCGCTGGTAAGGGCGTCCAACAAGCTGAACTTCGAGGATGTGCGCGAGGTCACGGAGATCGACGAGCGGACGGTGCGCATCCGCCTGTCCGCGCCGAATGCGGCGTTCCTCGACCATATGCTCCAGCCGATCCTGCCCGCGCATCTCCTGGCGGGGCGGGATCTGATGGCGACAGGATTCTTTCACAGCCCGGTCGGGACGGGCCCTTACCGCATGGAGAGTTGGGAGGCGGGACGGCGGCTCACGCTCGTACGGAACGAGAACTACTATCGCGGCGCACCCAAGATCGAGCACTTTGTCTTTAAATTCCTGCCGGATGAGGAGACGGAGGTCGGCATTCTGGAGAAGGGCGGTCTCAATCTGGCGAACCTCTCACCGAAGAATGCGGCGCTCTTTGCGAACAGGGACGGTTTTCGCCGGTACGCGATGAAGAGTGCGGACTATGCGGCGATTCTCGTGAACCGGACACACCCCTACTGGCAGAAAAACAGCGATCTTCTCCCTGCGATTGCCTATGCGATCGACCGTCAGAAGGTCATTGACGAGGCGCTGATGGGAACGGGGATGCCCGCGTATGGACCGTTGCAGCGCAATGTCTATAACAATCCGGATGTCCCGCACTACGACTACGATCCCGCGAAGGCACGGGAGCTTCTTGTGTCGGCGGGCTGCACGTTGGGATCCGACGGCTACTATATGCGCGACGGGGAGGAGGTCGGCTTTGTCCTCACGCTGCGGAACGACCAGTACAGCCGCCTCGACATCGCCAATACGGTGGCGGCGCAGCTATGCGAGGTCGGCATTCACTGCACGGTGGAGACCCCCGCCAAGGTGGATCGGGACGGGCAGATGGCATATCTGAGCCGCGCCGGCAGCGCATTGGATGCGGATGTGCACACCTACAAGACGTTTCGGACGGACGGGAGCGCGAACGACGGCCACTACTCGAATCCGCGTGTGGACGCGTACCTCCTGGCGGCGCGGCGCACGCTCGATCCCGCCGAGCGCAGGCGGCTCTATGGGCTGTTCCAAGAGGAGGTGGCGCGGGATCTGCCGTATGTGTTCATCTGCTACATCGACCGCAATATCGTGACGAGTACGCGTGTACACGGCATCACGGAGGATCTGGTGCTCGGTCACCGCGGTGCGGGGATGTTCTGGAATGTACACGAGTGGACGGTGGACTAGTACATCCGTCTGTATTGCAAACGGGGCTGCTGCACGAAGCTGAAAACTTCGTGCAGCAGCCCCGTTGTCGTGTGCGTGCCGCACCCTTCTCACACGAGATCGACGCGCAGGACGCCGTCGATCCCGCGCAGGGTATCGACGATGAAGGCGGGCTTCAGGTGCTCGCCGTTGTACACCTCGAAATTGAGGTAGACGCGCCGCTCCCCGTCCGTCTCCGCTTCATCCTCGTCGGTCTTGACCTTGACCCCGCGCGTGCGCAGGTGCAGATCCTCGATGCACGCGCTGATGCGCATGATCTGGCCGGGACGGTCGACGGTGTGGATGGAGAGCGCGAGGAGATGGTCGTGATCGACCAACGCATCGAGCCGCGAGAGGTTGCCGAGGATGAGAAAGACGATCGCCGTCGTTACCCCCGCCGCGAGATAGAAGCCCGCGCCGACGGCAAGCCCCACGCCTGCGACCACCCAGAGCGTCGCTGCCGTCGTGAGCCCCGTGACGGTCAGCCCCTCCTTCATGATCGCGCCCGCGCCGAGGAAGCCGATGCCGCTGACGACCTGTGCCGCGAGCCGCGCGGGGTCGGCGTTCGTCCGTCCCTCCACATTGTCGTAGAGCGCCTGTGACATGAGCATGATGAGGCACGAGCCGAGCGCGACGAGCATATTCGTCCTGAGCCCTGCCGACTTGTTCCGCATCTGCCGCTCGTAGCCGATGATCCCGCCCATCACGCACGAGAGCACGAGGCGCAGACAGATCTCCCATTCCTGCATGAGTTACTTCCCTTCTATATTATATGCTTTATGATATACTTTGGCGAATCGGTACGCCGCAGCAACGTATTTCCCACATTATCCACAGCTGTGTAAAACCCTGTGGATAAAATTGTTCAAAAGCCCGAAACAGCCTTTATCCACAGCATTTTGCACAGTGTGTATAACTTTTGCGAACGATTTTCCAATTTCTGTGGATAATGTGGATAAAACAGTGGATAACCCCATATATAGGATGAATTTCGTGAGGTAAATCTATATTTTGTAGCAAAAGGTGCTGATGTTGTCCACAGGATTGTGGACATGGACGGGGAAAAGTATCCCGCGTTATCCCTGCGGCTTTGCACAGTATCCACAGCGGGGCGGAAGCACGGATCCATTCAGTACGCCCGCTCCTCTGCGCTCCATGCGCGGTAGGGATGGGCGATGAGCGCGGCATTGTAGTAGCGGCGTACGCCCGTCACCTCTGCGCCCGCCCATGCGGGCAGGGGGAACTCCTGCGCCTCGTCGGTCAGCTCGATCTCGGCGACGACCAGCCCCTCGTTCGCCCCATGAAACACGTCCACCTCCCAGCGAAATCCCGCGACGTTTTCCACATAGCGCGTTTTTTCCAGTGGGGGGGCGTCGCAGAGCGCGAGCAGTTCCTGTGCCTCGTCGGGCGGGATCTCGTACTCGTACTCGCACCGCGATGCGCCGTGTGTTTCCCCCTTGATCGTGAGGAATCCCTGTATACCTGCCATTCGGATTCGTACGGTTCGTTTCGGATCACGTGAGAGATAGCCCTGTGCCATCGGCGTTCCGACACCGGTCGGACGGAAGGAATTTTTTACCTTGAATTTTCGTTCGATTTCAACACCCATGAAGCCGCGTCCTTTCTGGATTTTATGGAAGAATCCCTTGCATATTCCGCGCGTTTGCTATATATTATGTGGTACTGAGCGGATGGCGTCGTGCCGGCGCGGATACATGCAGGTTACGTTTCTGGACGTATTGTAGCAGTGTGTGCGCCGGAGTGCAACCCACCGCACGAAATACACATCCATATGCAGGGAACTTTGTAAAGGGAGGACAGGACGCGCTTTGACAGCATTACCACCCAAGAGAAGAACAACGAAAAAACGCATCTGGCCGTATGTCCTGATCGGTGTCATTCTCATCTTCGTCCTCGCCGCCGGTGCCGGCGCTTTTTTCGCGCAGAGCAGTCTGCTCGACCGCGCGCAGAAGGAGCACAAGGAGGATCTGCTGGTCGCAAAGGACAAGGCGACGATCATGATTATGGGCGTGGACGAGCGCAGTGACGATGTCGGGCGCAGCGACACTCTCATGGTCGCCACCATTGATCCCGTCCGCAATGAGGCATCACTTCTCTCCATCCCGCGCGATACGCGCGTGGCGATCCCCCGCAACGGCTATGACAAAATCAACGCCGCCTACGCCTACGGCGGGGAGCGGCTGACGCAGACGACCGTCGAGGACTTCCTCGGTGTGCGCATCGATCACTATGTCATCATCAATACCCACGCCTTCCAGAAGATCATCGACGCCATCGGCGGCATCGACATCAATGTGGAAAAGCGGATGTACTATGAAGATCCGTGGGACGACGACGGCGGGCTCATCATCGACCTGCGTCCGGGGATGCAGCACATGGACGGCAAGACTGCCGTCACCTATGTCCGCTACCGCGACGAGGAGGGGGACATCGGGCGCGTGCGGCGGCAGCAGAAATTTATGCGCGCCTGCGTCGATGCCGTCACTACGCCTGCGATCCTGCCCCGCCTGCCGGGGATCATCAGCAGCGTTATCGACAGCGTCAAGACCGACCTCACCGTACGTCAGATGCTGGAGTTCATCGGTACGCTCAAGGAATCGCAGGCAAAGGGGCTGCGCACCGATATGGTGCCGGGCCGCCCGCTCTACATCGACGAGGTGAGCTACTGGATCCCCGACATGGCGCAGCTGCGGCGCGGCATGGCGAACTCCCTCGGCATCACCCTCAGCAGTGCGGAGCGCAGCCGCATGGAGCGTGCTGTGCGGGAGTACGAGGACTCCATTCCCGCAGGGGCGACCGAGATCCCCGAGGGAGATACCTCCGTCGGGCGTGCCGTCAGTGCCGATGAGGCGCGCGACACGGGCAGCCGCAGAAAGTCCGAGCGGGAGGACAGGGACGGCAGGGACAGCCGCAAGAAAACCTCGGACGAGCGCAGCGAGGACGAGAAACAGGGGGGACGCGATGCCCGTCCCGGACGCACGGACGAGATCACATCCTCCTCAGAGACCGGCGGACGGCACGCGAGCACGCGCCGGAGCGCGGACGAGCCCGCTGCGCAGCCTGCCGCGCCCGCACCGCACGGCACAGATGCGCAGAGTGCACCGCCCGCACGCGGTCAGGCGACAGCGGGCAAGGAGGAATAGGTAGGAGAGCGAACGGGACATTTCCCGTAGAAAGGAAGATTCACCATGGCAAGCAAATTTGATGCAGAGGCACTGGAGCTTCATAAGCGGTATCACGGCAAATTCGAGATTCATCCGACCGTTCCGCTCGGCACGCGCGACGACCTCAGCCGCGCCTACACCCCGGGCGTCGCGGCACCGTGTCTGGCGATCAAGGAGAACCCCGAGGAGATCTACGACTACACGACCAAGGGCAACATGGTCGCCGTCGTCACGAACGGCACCGCCGTCCTCGGGCTCGGCAACATCGGCGCGGGTGCAGGACTGCCCGTCATGGAAGGGAAATCCATCCTCTTTAAGGGCTTTGCGGGCGTGGACTCCGTCCCTGTCTGCGTGAACAGCCAGAAGGTAGAGGATGTGGTGAGAGTCTGCCAGCTCATCGCCCCCACCTACGGCGGCATCAACCTTGAGGACATCAAGGCGCCCCAGTGCTTTGACATCGAAAACGAGCTGAAGAAGACCCTCGACATCCCCGTGTTCCACGACGACCAGCACGGCACGGCAATCGTCGTCGTCTCCGCACTGCTCAACGCGTACAAGTACCTCGACAAGGATCTGCGCACGGCGAAGATCGTCATCAACGGCGCGGGTGCGGCAGGACAGGCGATCGCACGCCTCCTCTTTGCCTACGGCATCAAGACCGTTGTCCTCTGCGACACGACGGGCGCCGTCTACGAGGGGCGCAAGGAGAACATGAACCCGTACAAGGATGCGCTCGCCAAGGTCTCCAACCGTCAGAAGGAAAAGGGGACGCTCGCCGAGGTTATCAAGGGCAAGGACATCTTCATCGGTGTTTCCGCGCCCGGCAGCCTCACACAGGACATGATCAAGAGCATGAGCGCGGATCCCGTCATCATGGCGATGGCGAACCCCGTCCCCGAGATCCTGCCCGACGAGGCAAAGGCGGCGGGCGCACGCATCGTCTGCACGGGACGCTCCGACTTCCCGAACCAGGTCAACAACCTCCTCGCATTCCCCGGCATCTTCCGCGGGGCGCTCGACGTGCGTGCCAAGGAGATCAACGATGAGATGAAGATCGCCGCTGCGAACGCCATCGCCTCCCTCATCCCCGAGTGCGAGTTGAACGAAACGAACATCATCGCAAGCCCGCTCGACCCGCGCGTCGCCCCGACCGTCGCCGCCGCCGTCGCCAAGGCTGCGCTCGACACCGGCGTCGCCCGCCTGACGGACATCACCCCCGAGGCGGTCGCCGCGCATACGCGCGAACTGCTCGGACATACGATTGCCTGAAAATAAGCATAAATGCAGCGCCGCTGAAGGACAACGATCCTTCGGCGGCGTTTTTTTGCGATCGAGCAAATCACTTGATTGTAACAAAAATTATAAATAAAATGTATTATCTTATTTCTTATTATAATGATATAATGACTCTTACTAAGTCTTTTTAACAATTCCCCAAGGAGCGATTGACACGATGAAAAAAATCATGATGAGTCTTGCCGGGGCGCTGTCCCTCTTGACCGCAAATGCCGCCGCAGCGGAACCCGGCCGCCGCATATCTGGGCTATGACAGTGCCTACCCCACAACACCGAACGCGCAGAACTGGGGCGACGGTCGTCGGCAGTGGAAGACGGACAATATTGCCCTCCAATACACCACGCCCAATACATCCCTCAGCGTGTTTGACTATCGGCAGACGCGCCACGACGATGTGCGCCGTGTCATAAAGCCCATGGGGCGGCTCCGCCTTCTGGACTGGGAGACCTATTGGGACTCGAAACTCCGCAGCTACGGGCTACACCGACCGAGGGAACAAGTATCGCGACGCCTTTGCCCCCGGCCTCTCCCACGCGGAGTGGCAGTCCCTCCTCGGTGTTCCCGCGCCGGAGAAGGGCATGAGCTACGAGCTCGGATGGCGGGCGCAGTTCGGAGAGAAAACGGCGGTAGGCGTCACCGGATTCTACTACGACATCGACGATTTTCTGAACATCCAGTTCAAGGGAGGACTTCTGCCGCCCATCGTCTACAACGTCGGCAATGTCAAGGTGAAGGGCGTCGAGCTCACCGGCGAGCATCGTTTCAACCCCCACTGGGCCGCGAGCGCCGGGTATACGCGGCAGAACACGAGCAAGAGCGGCGATCGCTTTGATGCGCCGCTGAAGGGAATGCCGGAGTCCACCTTCCATGCGGGGCTTCGCTGGGACAACCTTCACGGCTGGCAGTCGGCATTGGATCTGCGCTACATCGGCGCCATCTCAACGTCCTCGGACAGCGACTACATCTCGCCCTATGTGGTGGCGGATCTGACCGTATCCTACGCCTTCAAATCCCACATCATCAATTTTGCCGTCAACAACCTCTTTGACCGCTACTACGAGCAGACGCGTGATTTCCGTCAGCCCGGCATCAATTACAATCTCTCATATCAGTACACCTTCTAAGGAAGCGCTGAATTGATCCGTACTTCCCGAAGCAGCAAACGGGCGCCTCATTTATAAAGAAAGGGGATTTCATGAAAAAGATATACACACTCCTGTGCCTTGCCCTCCTGTGCATCTTCGTCCTCACAGGCTGCACCAGCGAAACGGCATCCGAGGACAAGGCGGAGCAAAAGACTGTGACCGTCACCGACGCCGCCGGGCGGAGTGTGACGCTGAAACAGCCCATCCGAAGCTACGCCATCAGCACCTTTGACCTCATCGACTTCATCGTCCCGCTGAAAGGGGAGGAAGCCTTTGCCATGCTGAAGGGCGTCGGGGATTCCGGCGGGAAAAAAAGCTACGATAAAGTCTATGAGCCGCGCTTTCCCCAGTACAAGGATCAATGGAAGATCATCTCTCCCCACAACGCTCCCTTCGACGTGGAGGCGATTCTGACCGCGAAGCCCGATGTCCTGATCGTGAACTCCGCCATGCAGGGACATATGCACGCCATGGACATCGAGCCGCGCCTCACGGAGGCAGGCATCGCACTGCTCCTGGTCGATGTTCCGGGCACGAGCCCCCAATCGGCACAGGATCTCTATCGGCTCTTGGGAGAGGTCTTTGGTGAACCGGAAAAGGCGAGCGAGGTGGCCTCCTTTTTGGATCAGCAATATGCCGATCTACAGGCAGGTCTCGCGAAGGTCAGCGGTCCAAAGCCCCTGGTCTACTACGAAAAATCCGGCTCCGCCGAAATCTTTGGCCCGTCCAGTCGCAGCAATGTCTCCGGCTGGGGGACGCTCATCACGCGCGCGGGCGGCGAAAATCTGGCCGATCGCGCAGGTGCGGGAAAACCGGTGGACGGTCCCCCGGGTTCTGTGAGCTTGGATCCCGAATACATACTGACCTCCGACCCCGATTTCATCTTCCTCAGCGGCACCTCGCCCATGGGACTGGGCGCGCCTCCCGAGGAGTCTATCAAAGATCGGTTCAGCATCGTAAGCCGCCCCGGCTGGGATCGTCTGAAGGCGGTCAAAAACAAGAACGTCTACGAGTACCAGCATGAGCTTGCCCGCACCACCTGTGTCTTTTATCCGATGCTGAGTTTCGCCAAACTCTTTTACCCCGAGGCATTTGCCAATATTGATCCGGAAGCGCGCCTCGCGGAATTCTATGATCGCTTCATGCTCATCAAGAGCAGTGACGGCCTGTGGAAGATGCGACTGCCATGAGGGCAGAAAATGCGCATCCTTCGGACACGGCACCCTCTGCCTCCCCCGTCACCGACGGGCAAAAAGTCTACGAAGCCATTACCAAAAGGAAAGTCCTCGTCGTCCTCCTGCTGCTCCTCGGGACGGCGGCGGGCTTCTTCCTCAACCTCATCGCCGGCTCCTCCGACATCGGTCTGCGGGAAGCCGCCATCGTCCTCACGGGCGGCAGCGTCGATCCCACCACCGATACCGTCATCCGCAGCATCCGCCTCCCCATGGCGGTGATGGCGATCCTCGCAGGTGTCGCTTTCGCCGTCGGGGGCTGTGAGATGCAGACCATCCTGGGGAATCCGATGGCAAGCCCCTATACGCTCGGCATATCATCGGCGGCGGCGTTCGGTGCAGCGGCGGGGATCGTCCTGCAGGTGCGTATCGATCTGCTGCCGCCCAACCTCATCGTTACAACAAACGCCTTTGCCTTCTCCCTCGTGGCGGCGTTTCTCATCTATCGCTTTGCAGCGTGGCAGCAAAGCAGCCGCAACACCATCATCCTCTTTGGCATTGCGCTGAATTTCATCTTCAACTCCCTCACCATGTTCCTCCAGTACATCGCCGACGAAAACAAACTCCAAAGCATCGTCTTCTGGACCTTTGGCAGTCTGGCGAAAGCCTCATGGGACAAGGCTCTCATCCTTTGCGCCATCACCCTTTTGACCCTGCTCTTTCTCCATCGCCGCGCTTGGCAGCTCACCGCCCTCGTCCTCCAAGATGCCAGGGCGCTCAGTCTCGGGGTCAACGTCCCGCAGCTGCGGCGGCAGGTCATCATCCTCATCTCCCTCCTGACAGCGACCACCGTCTCTTTCGTCGGTACGATCGGCTTTTTGGGGCTGGCCGCCCCCCACTTGGCCCGTGGTCTGGTCGGGGAGGATCATCGCTATCTGCTGCCCGCCTCGGCGCTCTTCGGCGCCTTTCTCCTCTCGGTCGCCTCCCTCCTCTCCAAGATGCTGATTCCCGGTACATTGCTGCCCATCGGGCTCATCACCTCCATCTTGGGCATCCCTTTCTTCGTGCTCCTCATCTTTACGGCGGGGAGGCGTTATTCATGATCCGCGTGGAAAACATGAGCTTCGGCTATGCCAAAGACCGCATGATCTTTTCGGATCTTTCCCTCCGCTTTCATGCGCGCGTCAACGCGATCATCGGCCCCAATGCCGCCGGCAAATCCACCTTCCTCAAGTGCCTCTTCGGTCTCCTGCCCGCCTCGGGCAAGATCCTCTGCAATGATCGCGACCTGCAGCGTATGAGCCACGAAGAAAAAATGGCGCGCATCGCCTACCTGCCGCAGGAGGAAACGAAAGCCGGCGGGTTCACCGTCTTTGAGGCGGTGCTGCTGGGGCGTCTGCCGCGTCTGCATTGGAAAGTGACGGCGGAAGACACGGACGCCGTCATGGAAGTCCTCTCCTTGCTCCATTTGGAACAACTCTCCCTCGTTCCCTTTGCGCGGCTCTCCGGCGGACAGCAAAAGCTCGTCTCCATCGCCCAGACATTGGTGCGAAAGCCACAGATCGTCCTCATGGACGAGCCTACCAACAGCCTCGACCTGCAAAAACAGTTGGAGCTTTGTGAAACAGTGCGAGCCATCAGCCACGCCTATGACATCACCTTCATCATCGTGCTGCACGATTTGGGCTTGGCCGCCCGTTTTGCCGACGAGGCATTCGTCTTTTCCCCGTGGGGCGGGCTGTACGCCCACGGCAAGCCGTCCGATGTCATTCATACCGCGATGCTGCGGGAAGTCTACGGCGTAGACGCAGAGGTTCTACAGGACGAAACGGGCATTCCCATCGTCGCTGCGCGGGCATCCCTGCGCACCGCCGGTGGTGAAAAACGGGCGGCTGATCCATAAAAAATAAGGGCTTTTCTGCGAAACATCCTCGCAGAGAAGCCCTTGTTTTATTGCGCATGATCTCTGACATATGCCTTTGCCGACCTTTGACATATCTCAAAATAGTGCGCCAGACGCTCCTCCAAGACCGCCGTATCCTTCTCACCGGACGAATGCCCCGGATTCTCGTACAGCGTCGCCGTCCAGTCACACTCCGTGCGCAGATAGAACGTCATCACCCGAACGGCGTGCGCCCGATCCTCCGTGTGTGTCGGCAAATAGTAAAACGTCACCCTGCGCCCATGCGCCGCAGCGAGCAGCGTATCATCGCCCTGCGGACGGTACAGCTCATACAGCTCCCGACACACACGCACCACATCCGCCCCGTGTGCCTCATGGAGGAAGATAACATCCCCCTTTCCAAAGAGCGCATCCCCCTGTATGGGATCTGTCAGCGAACACGCTCGCAGAGCCTCTGCCTCCTCCGGAGAAGCCGCCGTGAGATGATATGCCGACGTGATGGCACACACCTCGGGATAGAGATGGGCGAAATACGCCTCCGCATATGCCGCAGCGGCATCCGTATCGCGATAGAGGAATGGGTAGGGAAATTGGGCGCGCCGAATCTCCGCCGTGCAGGTGAAGTAAATTCCGTTTCCTTCGTCATAGAGCGCATAGACATTCTTCGGAAACGGCTTCTCCCGCGCGACCTGCACCGACTTCGGCACAACATGTGTCCCATAGGTATGAAACGTATCATTGACGCGTGCGGCAACCTCATCTGCCGTAGCAGGATCACTGTTTTCCGTCACCCAAAAATCACAACCCGAAAGCATGGAACACAGCAGAACGAGCACCGAAAGACAGAACCATCGCTTCATATCAGTACATCTCACATTCTGCCCGCAGCGCGTACGAACCTCTCCCAGATCTCCGCATACGCCGCCTCCACGTCACGGACATACGTGCGGGCGTCGGTCAGCGGTGCGTGCGCGAGGATCGTGCGCAGATTCGCCCGCAGGGCGGCAAGGGTCTCGGGCGCGGATGCGAGTGTCGCCGCGATCTGCACATAGGCCGCAGGGGTATCGGCGATCAGTTCCGCGAGGTTCGCATTCCGCAGCAGGCTCTCCCCGAACCGTGCGCCGTGATCCCTCCCGCAGAGCGTTATGACAGGCACGCCCATCGCCAGAGCCTCGCAGGTGGTGATGCCGCCCGTGTAGGGGAATGTGTCGAGTGCGATGTCCATATCCCCATACTCTGCGAGATGGTCGCGGCTGAACGGGCGCATCTCCACGCGTCCGGTGGGAATGCCGCAGCGCGTGAAACGCTCCGCCGCGAGCTCTCTGCCCTCCGCACTCGCGAACAGCTTGCTCTTGACAAGCAGACGCGAGCGCGGTACAGCATCGAGCACCTCTTTCCAGAGATGCAGCACCTCGTCCGTCACCTTGCTGAAATTGTTGAACGAGCCGAACGTCACGCACCCGTTTTTCTGCGACGGCGGCGGAGCGACGGGGGGAAGCTCCTCGGGCAGCACATAGCAGAAATGGCTGTGCGGCAGACGGATCATCTCCTCGGTAAAGGCGGGATCTGCCGTCCCGATGGGGTCAACGTGCACATCCGAAAGCATATAGTCAACCGCAGGCAGACCCGTCGTATTGAAGTAGCCGATGCCCGTCACCTGCACAGGCGCGGGCTTGTGCGCGAGCACGGGAAGACAGTTGTCCTTCGTATGTCCCGCGAGATCCACGAGGATGTCGATTTCGTCCGCACGCACGCGTGCCGCGACCTCCTCTGCGGGCATCCCCTGTATGTTGCGCCACACGTCCACCGCCGCGCGGAATGCGTGCGAGAGCGCGTCCTCCGCACCGTTCATGTAGCAGTGGACGGAAAAGCGCGTGCGGTCATAGAGAAAAAGGAGCGGCCGCATGAGCGTCCCGACGGGATGTGTGCGCAGGTCGGGCGAGATGTAGCCGATGCGGATGCGCTCATGCCCGCGTGCAGCGTCCGCCGCGCACGAGAGCGGGCGCACATCGGCATAGAGTGCGCCGTAGCCGCGTGCCAGTTCCGCAGCATCCGAGCGCAGACCTGCGGGTAGATAGTTCGCGGCAAAGAGCGCGTTGCTGTACTCAATCGCCTTTTTTTCACGCGTCGTTTCGAGACGGCTCGATGCGCGGAAGGCATCGACCGCCGCCGCACTCTCCCCCGTGAGCGTCAGCGCCTCGCCGAGGAGGCTGTAGGCACTCGCGAGAAAGACCGTATGATAGGCAATGTTGTCCCCTGCGGCAATTTTTTGTTCGAGCGCGGCGATCAAGGTGCGCAGATGGCGGATCGCGGTGCAGAACTTCCCCTCCGCACGGTCGATGTAGACCTCCTGTCGCGCCGCGCCCGCATGGTCGGGGCGGATCGTGCGGAGGCGTGCGATCTCCGTACGCGCCTCGTCGTAGCGCTCCAGCCCCGTCAGCGCCGCCGCACGGATGTAGCGCATCTCCGCATCCTCGGGCAGTACGGCGAGCAGCTCCGCCGCCGCCTCTTCCGCGCGTGCGTACTCCTTTGCCTCGTACAGCGCATTCGCCCGCATCAGCATCTCCTGCCGCTGCGCCGCTATGTTCTTCACAACATCCCTCCTCACCAATTTAGATTGTTATTCGACGGGAAAACAGAGAAATCCTTTATTATCGCGAAGAGCACGCCCGTATCCCCCCGCACATAGACTTTTTCCCGCGAAAATGCTATAATCAACGTGGAATATTGTGCAACGAACACGAAGAGGTGACATTTTGGATCTGGATTTTGGACAGGGGCGCATCGTCCCGGTCAACCTCGAACACGAGATGAAGAACTCCTACATCGACTATGCGATGAGCGTCATCGTCGCGCGTGCGCTGCCCGACGTGCGCGACGGTCTGAAGCCCGTACACCGCCGCATCCTCTACGCGATGCAGGGCTCGGGCATGACGAGCAGCAAGCCCTACAAAAAGTCGGCGCGTATCGTCGGTGAAGTGCTCGGTAAATATCACCCGCACGGCGACACCTCCGTCTACGACGCGATCGTCCGCATGGCGCAGGACTTCTCCATGCGCTATATGCTCGCGGACGGCCACGGCAACTTCGGCTCGGTCGACGGCGACTCCGCTGCGGCAATGCGCTACACCGAGGTGCGTATGTCGAAGATTGCGGAGCTGATGCTGCGCGACATCGACAAGGAAACCGTGGATTTTACGGACAACTACGACGGCTCGGAGAAGGAGCCGACCGTCCTGCCCGCGAAATTCCCGCAGCTCCTCGTCAACGGCACGGCGGGCATCGCCGTCGGCATGGCGACGAACATCCCGCCGCACAACATGGTCGAGGTTATCAACGGCACGCTGATGCTCATTGATAACCCTGAAACAACCATTGAAGAGCTGATGGGGGTTATCAAGGGACCCGACTTCCCGACAGCGGGGCTCATCCTCGGCACGGAGGAGATTCGCAAGGCATATACGACGGGACGCGGCGTGGTGAAAATGCGTGCACGCGCCCACATCGAGACGATGAGCAATGGGAAACCGCGCATCATCGTCACCGAGCTCCCGTATCAGGTCAACAAGGCGCGTCTGATCGAGAAGATCGCCGAGCTCGTCCGCGACAAGCAGATCGACGGCATCACGGATCTGCGCGATGAGTCCGACCGCAGCGGTATGCGCATCGTCATTGAGCTGCGCCGCGACAGTGCGCCCAACGTCATACTGAATCAGCTGTATAAGCACACGCAGCTCCAGGACAGCTTCGGCATCATCATGCTCGCCCTCGTGGACGGGCAGCCCGTCATCATGAACATCAAGCAGATGCTCGGGCACTACATCAGCCATCAGGAAAATGTCATCACGCGGCGCACGCAGTACGAGCTGGCAAAGGCACAGGCACGCGCCCACATCCTCGAAGGCCTCACCATTGCCCTCGACCATCTGGACGCTGTCATTACAACGATCCGCGAGAGCCGTACGGCGGACATCGCACGCACGGCACTCATGGATGGGTTCAGCCTCACGGAGAAGCAGGCACAGGCGATCCTCGATCTCAGACTCCAGCGCCTCACGGGTCTGGAGCGCGAGAAGATCGAGGAGGAGTACCAAGAGGTACTGCGCATGATCGAGGAGCTGCAGGGCATCCTCGCCGACCGCATGAAGGTGCTCGCCATCATCAAGAACGAACTCATCGAGGTACGCGACAAGTACGGCGACGAACGCCGCACGGAGATCACCTTCGACGCGAGCGAGATGGACATCAAGGATCTCATCGCCGAGGAGGATGTCGTCGTCACGCTCACACTGAACAACTACATCAAGCGCATCCCTCTGGACACCTACCGCCGTCAGCGGCGCGGCGGGGTCGGCGTGAAGGGGATGGGGACGAAGGAGACGGACATCGTCAGCGACCTCCTCATTACCACGACGCACAACGACATCCTCTTCTTTACCAACCGCGGGCGGGCGTTCGTGCTGAAGGCGTACGAGATCCCCGAGAGCGGACGGCAGGCGAAGGGGACGGCGATCGTCAACCTCCTCGCCGTCGAATCCGACGAGCGCATCACGGCGGTTATCCAGGTCAAGGAGTTCAAACCCGACCGCTTCCTCTTCCTCGCAACGAAGCGCGGCGTGGTGAAAAAGACCCCGCTCGCCGAGTTCGGTAGCATTCGTAAGAGCGGTCTGAAGGCGGTCAACCTCGACGAGGACGACGAACTCATCGGCGTAAAATTCACCGACGGCGAGAACCGCATCATGCTCGGCACGCGCTACGGCAAGGCGATTGCCTTCCCCGAGGACGGCGTGCGCTCCATGGGGCGCGTCACGCGCGGCGTGCGCGGCATAAGTCTCAGCGAGGGGGATGAGGTCGTCGCGATGGATCTTTTGAAAGCGGATTCCGAGGTGCTCACCGTCACCGAGGGCGGCTACGGCAAGCGCACCCCCGCCGAGGAGTACCGCACGCAGACGCGCGGCGGCAAGGGGCTCATCAATATGAAGGTCACGGACAAGACTGGTCCCGTCGTCGGCATCCGTGTCGTCCGTGAGAACCAGGAGCTCATGCTCATCACCACCGAGGGCATTGTGATCCGCACGACGGTGGACGAGATCTCCCTCATCAGCCGCAATACGCAGGGCGTGAAGCTCATGACCCTCGGCGAGAGCGACCGCGTCGCCTCGATGGCGACGATGAACCGCATCGTCGATGCGCCGGGCGAGTAGGACAGTATGCTCCAAACTGCTGAAAAAGGCACCGTTTCCATGATCGGAAGCGGTGCTTTATCTATTCTTTGTTTTGCCGCACGGCTTCGGTCGTGCGGATTTTCTTTTCCATGGCACTCGGCGGGAGGTTTTTCAGCACCTCGGTATAGACGAGATCGACGAGGAAGAACTGGACAATCTTCGAGGCGATGGAACCGGTTTCGAGCGGGGTCTCCTCGGAGATGTAGGTCAGGCTCACGTCGGAGGCATCGCGCAGGGCGGACGGGTGGTTTTCGGTGAGGGAGATGACCTTCAGCCCCCGTGACCGCGCGAGTGCGACGGTCGCGAGGATCTCGGCGGTTTCGCCCGAGTGGGAGATGGCAAAGATCACGTCGTCCGGCTCCATGATGGCGGCGATCATGCGCATACTGTGGTTGTCGCGCGGTGCGATGCAGTTCATGCCGATGCGCAGGAATTTGAAATAGGAGTCCAGCGCGATGATGCCGGAGTACCCGAGCCCGATGAAGGAGATGCGCTGTGCTCCGATGAGGAGGGCGGCACAGCGGTCGATGGTGTCGTTGCGGATGAGATCTTGCGTCTTTTCGAGCGCGATCATGTTCGCCGCGAGGAGTTTGTGCGCCGTCTCACGCGCCGTTTCATTGTTCCTTATGTTTCCGCGCTCCATGTAGCGTCCGAGCTCGCCCCCCTCCTCGGCGAGCGCCGCCTTGAAGTCCGAAAGCCCCGCGAAGCCCATCTTGCGGACGAATCGGGTGCAGGTCGCCTCCGCCGTGCCGCTCGCACGTGCGATCTCGGAGATGGTCATGCGCGGGATGTCGGTGAGACGGGCACGGATGCAGTCGATGATTTTGCGGTCGCCCTTGGAAACGCGGAACGGCGGATCATCGAGCCGGCTGAGTATCTTCATGGGATCACCTCTTCCGTTCTTGTCTGTATCATAGCAGATTTTGATGAAAAAGAAAACGCCGTCCATGGGGCGGCGTTTTGCGTGCAGATCGTTACGCGAGGTCTCCGTACTCCTGCAAAAAGTGGCGGAGTGCGCCGAGCATCCCTGCATCGTTCTGTGTGGCGGCGAAGGTGATCTTGGTCGCCGCGCAGATGAGGGGCGGGAGGCGGTCACGCAGCGCCTCCTCAAGCGGCGGGCGCAGCGCCTCCTCCTGTGCCATGATGCCGCCGCCGAGCACGATGCATTCGGGGCTGACCACCGAGACGATGTTTGTAATCGCGTCGGCGAGAGCGTCGATGAGTGCCGTGACCTCTTCCACGGCGGCAGGGTCGCCCTTCCTGAGGAGGTCAAACACGGCGTGCCCGTCGATGCTGCCGGCGGGCAGTCCCTTGGTGCGGCAGACGGAGGCGACGAGCCGGGTCGCGGAGCAGCGTTCGTGCAGCCGTCCGCCGGGGACGCGCATATAGGCGATTTCACCCGCGCTCCCCGAGGCACCGTGGACGATGCGCCCATCGACGATGAGTGCGCCGCCGATGCTCGTGCCGACGGTCATGGCAAAGAGGGAGGAGAAGCCCCTGCCCGCGCCCCGCCACAGCTCGCCGAGCGCGGCACAGTTGACATCGTTCTCGACGGAGGCGGGCAGTCCGAACGCATCGTGCATGAGGGCTTTCCAGTTCGTACCCGTGTAGTCGGGGATGGCGTCGGCAAGCGCGTAGACGATGCAGCCCGCCTTCGGATCGACCATGCCCGCCGTGGAGATGGCGACGCCCTTCACACCGTGGGTCTGCTGCGCCTCACGCACGATGGCAAAGACCTTTTGCACGATGCCTGTGCCGCCGTACTCCTTCGCCTCGGTGGGCACGGAGCCGCGCGTGTGCAGCGTCCCCGCCGCGTCCGCAACGCCGTACTTGATGGCGGTGCCGCCGATGTCGATGCAGATATACATGGATGCGCCTCCGTTCATATATAGGATGGATAGAAATGAGGGCAAGTCTCACGCGAACGCTTAGTTACGCAAGCGGTCAGGCACTTATCTGCCTAAATACCTGCGGACTTCTTAAACGCGCTTCGCTTGAACGAAAGAAATCCGCAGGGGGCAGAACGTGCCCTTTTCTCCGCTTGCTCCACTAGGGTTCGCTTTGAGACATTGCCCTTCATCTCCTAGATTGTTTTCTCCCTATTCGACCTTGACCTTGAAAATCCCTTTCTTGAGCGGGGCGGCTTCGTCGACCTTCACCCCGGAGCGGTGTACGTCCTCGGGGTAGCAGATGAGGAAATCGCCGGGGCGCATGATGGTGGTCTGGGTGACGGCGCCGTCGGCGGGCACGTAGTCCCCCTCCTCCTCGTATGGGTGCGTCTGCATCCGCTCGATGAGGCTCACGTCGATGCTCTCCGTGCCCTCGGCGAGGACGTGGATGTCGATGTAGGCGCGGTGTGCCTCCCAGATCTTTTCGTTGCGCTCGCCCGTGGTGTAGTGGGCGATGTTGACGTAGACATCCTCGCCGTCGATGTCATTGCGCCCCTTGGGGAGCGCGGCAAGGTCGTGCGTGCGGGCAAAGGCAAGCGCCTGCTGCACGCGCGGTGGGAGGAATGCGTAGGTCTTTTCGTGGTAGATGCTGCCGTAGATCATAGAACCTCCTTGGATATGTTTTTCATGCGTGACACCTCAGTGCTTCCCTAGGGCTCACGGAGGTGTCACGCACGCTGCACTTCTATGTTTTATCCTCTCGTTGACTGCACCGTCGTACCCGCAGGAGCCTCGTAGTTCGGCTCGGTGATGCGGCTGACGAGGTTGCCGACGACGAGGGAGATGACGATGGTGATGAGGGTGTACGACCAGAACGAAACGGACGGGACGAAGTACTTGAGGTAGAGGACGACGGCGGTTGCCGTGATGAACCCGATGAATGCGCCCTTGGCATTTGCCTTCGGGCAGAACGCGCCGAGGACGAACATGCCCGCCAGTGCTCCGAGCGCAAGCCCGATGAAGCTGTTGAACCACTGGTACGCCGAGCGGATGTCACTGCCTGCCATGACGATGGCGACGACGATGGAGAGGATGCCGATGCCCAGAGAGATGAACTGCGCGATGCGCGTCTGCTTTTTCATCTCCATCGCTGGGTTTAGGACGGACTGGATGTCGAGAACCCAGCTCGTCGCAACGGAGTTGATGCCCGTGGAGAGCGTGGACTGCGCCGCCGCAAAGAGGGCGGCGAGGAGGATACCCGTAAGACCTACGGGCAGCTCATACGTGATGTACGCTGCAAGCACGAGGTCACGGCGATCCGTCGTGAGGAGGTCGGGGTTCTGCTGGTAGAATACGAAGAGTGCCGTGCCGACGAGGAAGAATACCGTCGCGGCGAAGATGGAAACAACACCGTTGCCGAGCGTCATTTTGTTGAGCTGCTTCATATCCGTTGTCGTGGTGAAACGCTGGACAATGTCCTGACTGGAGATGTACGACGCGAACGTTCCAAGGCCGCCGCCGATGAAGATGATAAAGACGCTGGAGGAAACGATGTCGGGGCTCATCCAGACCTCGTTTTCGAGCATGAACTTATGTCCTGTGGTGAGGGTATCCCAGACCGTGCCCCATCCGCCGTGGATGCTGCTGATCATGACGATGAGGGAGATGCCGATGCCGACGATGAGAACCGTGCCCTGGATGAAGTCGGTGTAGAGAACCGCCTTGAGACCGCCGGAGTAGGAGTAGATGATGGCGATGACACCCATGACGACGATCAGCATATTGACATCGAGCCCCGTGACCTCGGCGAGTGCCATGGACGGGAGGTACATGATGATGGACATACGTCCGAGCTGATAGATGATGAACATGAGCGCGCCGAGGATGCGGAGGTTGCCGCTCTCGAAGCGCTTTTGGAGGTAGTGGTACGCAGTGTCGATCTCAAGTTTGCTGTAGATCGGCAGGAAGTAGCGGATCGTCAGCGGGATCGCGAACAGCATACCGAGCTGCGCCCACCAGAAGATCCATGAGCCGTGATACGAGTTGCCCGGGATGGCGAGGAAGGAAATGGGGCTGAGCAGCGTCGCAAAGATGGAAACGCAGGTGACGTACCACGGTATCGTACCGTCGCCCTTGAAGAACTCCTTGCCCTGCATTTCTTTTTTCGAATAGTAGAGACCTGCGAGCAGAACGCCGAGCAGGTAGATGACGAGGACTGCCGTGTCAATCCAGGTAAATCCCTGATGCATAGTTATCTCCTCCTGAGATGATGATAGAAGCTCAGAAATACTTCTTGTAGATCTCCTTTGCGCGGGCACGCATCTCCGGCGTATATGCCTTCATCGGTGCGCGGCAGCAGCCCGCCTCGATGCCCTGTTCCTCCAGGAGGAGTTTGATCGTGCCGTAGAGGCCGTTGTCGAGGATGTCGGTGATGAGGTCGTTCGTGACGTGCTGCACCTCAAGCGCCTCGGCGATCCTGTTCGCACGGGCGAGGTCATAAATCTGACGGGCACGGGCGGCGTTGACGTTGTAGGTCGAGCCGATTGCGCCGTCGATGCCGAGAACCGTCGCGGGCAGGAGCATTTCGTCAAATCCGGCGAAGATGAGCTTGTCCGGGAATGCCCTGCGCATACGCTCCAGGACGTAAAAGTCGCCCTGTGTGAACTTCACACCGACGATCTTCTTGTTCTCGAACAGCTTGGCGAACTGTTCCACGCTGATGTTCACGCCCGTGAGGAAGGGGATGAAGTAGATGACCATGCGCGTATCGACGTCGGCGACGATGGTTTCGTAGTAGTGGCGTACCTCTTCGAAGCCGAATTTGTAGTAGAACGGTGTGACGGCGCTGATGGCATCGTAGCCGAGGTCTGTGACGAATTTCGCGAGCTCCACGGACTCCTTGAGGTTGATCGAGCCGACCTGCGCCATGAGGGTGATGTCGTTCTTCGCCTCGTCCTTGGCGATCTCGAAGATGCGCTTCTTCTCGTCGGTGGAGAGCATGAAGTTCTCGCCCGTGCTGCCGCCGACGTAGAGCCCGTCCATCTTGTTGTGGTCGATGTTGTGGCGGATGATCTGGCGCAGTCCCTTCTCGTTGATCGAGCCGTCCTCGTGAAATGCGCCGAGCAGTGCGGAATACAGGCCTTTGAGTTCTCTCATGATGATTTCCTCCTTAGAAATGGTTAGGTGAGGAGCAAGCTCACGCGAACGCCTCGTTACGCAAGTGATCGTGTGCTTATTCGCCTAAATACCGACGGACTTCTTAAACGCGCTTCGCTTGAACGAAAGAAATCCGTCGGGGGCGAAACGCACAAGCGGTCAACGTCATCCAATCGCACTTCGCTATCGCTCGTGTTCTTGGGACGTTTTCCCATACGACCTGTTTCCCAATCAGCTTCGTCCTACGGACTTGCTTCTTGGACAGGTCAGTATTTTCTCACTTGCTTCACTAGGGTTCGCTTAGGGCTTTGCTCCTCTTCATAGTCGCTGTTTGTTTTTATGCAATCGCGTCGGTGAAGCGGCGCGCAATGAGCTGGGGACGCGTGATGGCGGAGCCGACGATCGCGCCGAATACGCCTGTCTGCATCGCCTCTTTGAGTTCCTCGGGGGTGTTGATGCGCCCCTCGGCAAAGACGGGGATTGTCGTGTTCTTGACAAGGCGGCGCATGAGTTCGTAGTCGGGCCCTGCGAGTTGCGGGCTGTACGGAGTGTAACCCGAGAGGGTGGTGGAGATGGCGTCCGCACCCAGTTCCGCCGCCGTCAGGCCCTCCTCGTAGGTGGAGATGTCGGCGAGGACGAGGCGGTGTGCCGCATGGATGCGTGCGACGAGGTCACGCACATCCGTTTTCTGCGGACGCTCGCGGTCGGTCATGTCGAGGGCGATCATCTCGCAGCCCGTTCCGATCAGTGCCTCCACCTCGCGCATGGTCGGCGTGATGTAGATGGGGGAGTCGGCGTAGTTCTGCTTGATGAGACCAATGACGGGCAGCTGTGCGACGGCGCGGATCTCCTCGATGTCCGCAACGCTCTGCGCACGGATGGCGACTGCTCCGCCCTCCTTTGCCGCGCGCGCCATGCGTCCCATGATGAACGGGCTGTGCAGGGGCTCATCGGGGAGTGCCTGACAGGAGATGATGAGTTTTCCCTTCACGGCGGAGAAAAAATCCATAAAAATGCCTCCAATTTATTATTATTTATTGTAATTTATAGTATAATATTTTATAGTTAAATGTATTGTTTTGGTTTCGCTATATGATACTCAACGCGAACGCTTTGTTGTGCAAGTGAGCGCGTGCGGATATGCTTACGCACTTACTTCACTAGGGGTTGCTTTGGAGTATCATCATTTTTTACGCTTCGACAAAACAGCTTGTGCCGCCGACGATTGTCCGCCGGATTCGGAAATCCTCATCGAAAATCACAAGATCCGCGTATTTTCCAACGCTGAGTGAGCCGAGTTTATCATATACGTTCAGTTCCTCGGCGGGGGTACGCGTCGCCATCTCCACAACGGCGGGGATGGATGCATCCAGATTTTCACGGAGGATGCGCAGCCCGTCGTTCATGCGCAGCACGCTGCCCGCAATCGTGCCGTCGGCGAGGGTTGCGCGTGTTCCCTTGACGTAGACCTTCTGTCCGCCGAGCTCCGAGATGCCGTCTGAGAGACCGCAGGCACGCATGGAGTCCGTGATGGGGATGATGTGTGCGCCGCGCTTCGCCGCGTAGATGATGCGCTGCATGGCGGGATGGACGTGTACGTTGTCCGTAATCAGCTCGCAGTTCGCATCGCTGTCGAGCGCCGCGCCGAGCACGCCGGGCTGTCTGTGGTTCAGCCCCGTCATCGCGTTGCACAGGTGCGTGATGTGCGTCGCGCCGCGTGCAATCGCCGCGCGTGCCGTTTCGTAGTCCGCCGCCGTATGTCCGAGGGAAACGATGATGCCGTGTGTGCGGCAGCTCTCGATAAAGCCGTCCTCGGCGATCATCTCCGGTGCAACGGTGATGATCTTGATGACATCGGCATAGGGGGCGATCTTCTCAAACGTGGGTGGGAGGATGTATTGCTCGTCCTGTGCGCCCTTTTTCGCGGGGCTGATGAAGGGCCCCTCCATATGTGCGCCGAGGATGCGTGCGCCGTGCGGCTCCTCCGCCATTCCACGGCGGATGCGGTCGAGTGCCCGCTCCACCGCGTCGTAGGCACAGGTCATCGTGGTCGGCAGGAAGGAGGTCACGCCCGTACGCGCTTGGAATGCAGCAATTTTCCCGAGTGCCTCCGCATCCTCGTCCATCGTATCCGCGCCGTCCGCGCCGTGGATGTGGACGTTCACGAAGCCGGGCGCGACGTATGCGCCCGCCGCATCAATTACCGTATCGTCTGCGGCGGCGGAGAACTCCGCTGCGGGGACAATGCGCGTGATCCGTGCATCGTAGCAGAGGACGAGCCCCGTCCGCGCCGCAAAGCGTCCGTTTTCATCGGGCAGAATCAGGATGCCGTTTTGAATGACGTTCATCAGGAATCACTCTTTTCTGCCTTGAGGAGCGAACCTGCCTCTTGGTCGACGATGAGGGTCACGCTCGGGTGCAGCTGGAGGATGGAGGCGGGAACACGCGGCGTGATTGCGCCCTCGACCGCATCGCGCACCGCCTCCGCCTTCTCCGCACCGCTCGCGAGCAGGACGATGTGGCGTGCGCGGAAAATCGTGCCGATGCCCATGCTCATCGCCTCGCGCGGAACGTCTGCGGCAGAGGCAAAGAAGCGTGCGTTTGCCGCGATGGTGCTCTCCTTGAGTGCGACCTTGTGTGTGATGCGTGTGAACGCGTCCGCCGGCTCGTTGAAGCCGATGTGAGCATTGCGTCCGATCCCGAGCAGCTGCATATCGATGCCGCCCGCCGCCGTGATCGCCGCCTCGTAGCGTTCGCCCTCCGCCGCGCTGTCTGCGGCGAGCCCGTTCGGGAAGAATACGTGATCCTTGCGGATGTTCACATGGTCGAAGAGGTTCTCGTGCATGAAGCGATGGTAGCTCTGCGGATCGTCCTCCGCGAGCCCGACGTATTCATCCAGATTGAACGAAGTCGCCTGCGAGAAGTCCAGCCCAACGGTCTTGTACAGCCAGACGAGATTTTGATAGAGTTCCACCGGGGTGCTGCCCGTCGCGAGCCCGAGCACCGAGTCCGGTTTGATCCAGAGCTGTCCCGCAAGGATCTTTGCCGCCTCCTCGCTCATCTTCTTATAGGTATCTGTAAAAATGATACGCATTGCGATACTCCCCTTCTGTATATTTGTTCTGAAATCTTCTTCAATATAGCACGGTTCCGAGTAAAATGCAATTATATTTCATAAAATATTTGATATATATTTTGTCTATCTCATAAAATGAAAAATATTTCGTTTTGGACAGACTTCATTTGATCAGCGATTCCTTAGGACGCACAAGAACATATGCAACACACAAAAAAGCTGCCATCAGGCAGCTTTTCTTGTGTCATGATACAAGCTCGCGTAATGTTTTTGCAATGTCTCCGTTGATGATCATGCTGCGCGGGGCGATCTCGGGCGGTACATATCCCATGCCGAGATTCACCGTGGCGAACGTCACATCCGCACGCTCTGCCGTCATGCGCCAGAACGGATACTTGATGATGCCGGGCGTGTTCATCCCCACGCCGAGTTCGAGGAGCAGCGTCCGCCGACCCTCCGTGTGCGTGAGGTAGTCCGTGTATCGCGCTGCCGCCGCGTGCCAGCCCGCATCCTCGACGAAGGAGGCATCCGCGCGCAGGTTTGTTGCCATCTCCATGCCGTCGTCGGGGCAGTAGGGGATGAGGTCGCTCGGAATCACCATCGCGGGCGCACCGTTCTCGGGCGGCAGGAGCGTCCCGTCCTCTGCGAACGCGAAGCCCTGTGCCGTGAGCATGGCACGCACGCTCTCCTCGTTGTCATAGGTTTTCCCTGCCGACGCACCTGCGGGACGGCTGCTCTGAAAGAGACCGTAGTCTCCTTGCGTATAGAAAATGCGTTCCTTCGCAACGCCCGAACGCTGAAAGGCATGATCTACATTCGTCGTCAGTACGAAATAGTCGCGTCCCTCTACGAGGTGCAGCAGATTTGGATAAACGTCGCTCGCGGGCATCGGCGCATAGCGGTTGATCCAGATGCTCCTGCTCCACCATGCCCAGAACATCTCACGCGACGGGAACGGATAGAATCCGCCGCTGTAGATGTCCTCGATGCCGAAGCGCGTGTGAAAATCCGAAAAGTATTTCAGAAAACGTGCCCCTACATAGTCATATCCCGCTGCTGCGGACAGTCCCGCCCCCGCGCCGATCAGAATGCAGTCGGCATAGCGAAGGGCGTTTTTTAATTGTGTGATGATTTCCTTCATAATAAAAGCCTCTCGTAGATGTGCAGATCTGCGTCCTTGAACACATTGAACACAACGCGCTCGATGGAGGACGGCACGGTGAGGAAGTCCCGTACCTCGCGCACGGCGATCTCCGCTGCCGCTGCATTTGGAAAGTGGAACTCGCCCGTCGAAATGCAGCAGAACGCGACGGACTTCAGCCCGTTTTTCGCCGCAAGCGCGAGACAGGAGCGGTAGCAGGAGGCGAGGAGCTGTCGGTGTTCCTCCGTCAGTGCACCGTGTACAATCGGCCCGACCGTGTGGAGGACGTGTCGCGCGGGGAGATTGTACCCTGCTGTGAGCTTTGCCGCGCCCGTCGGCTCTGGATGCCCTTGCCGCTCCATCAGCTCCGCACACGCTGCACGCAGCTGAAGTCCTGCTGCCGAATGAATGGCGTTGTCAATACAACGGTGACACGGGATAAAGCAACCGAGAAGCGCGGAGTTTGCCGCGTTTACAATCGCGTCGGCATTGAGCCTTGTAATATCGCCCTGCCATAACACAATGCGTGCGTCCGAGGGGACGGCGGGAAGTGTCATCACGTCCACCACGCCGCGCGCCTCACGCTCGGCGGACAGCAGCGCATCCTGCATCCGCAGAAACTCTGCCGAGAGCGGGCGCGGCGGGCGCACATTCATCAGTGCGCGGAGGAGTTCCCGCTGCGCCCTTTCCGTATTCTCCACCTGCGCTGACTGTGCGCGGTACTCCGGCAGTTCGGAGAGGAGGATGGCATTGAGTTTTTGAATCAGTGAAAGAGACATGGGAATACTTCCTCATCATAATAACAGCGTGGTGCGTCCATGCGAACACTTAGTTACGCAAGCGGTCAGGCACTTATCTGCCGAAATACCTGCGGATTTCAAACGCGCTTCGCTTGAACGAAAGAAATCCGCAGGGGGCAGAACGTGCCTTTTTTCCGCTTGCTCCACTAGGGTTCGCTTAGGACTGCACCACTACGGTATCACCGTTACGTTCATTTTCATCACTCAAACCGGAACGCAAGAATTTCACCAAGAACGAACCATATGTCAAATACTCACTTCTGCACCAGCGACACACGCTCCCCCACATGTGCCCCGCTCTCAATCAGATCGACCATGCCGACCGCATAGTCCGCATAGCTGATGACACTTTCGCCTGTGGCACTGAGCGTCAGTTCCTCGCCGCCGAGGATGTACTTGCCCGTCTTTTCTCCATCTGCTCGGAAGTCCGCCGCAGGGCTGACAAAGACCCACTTTGCATCCGTGCGGGAGCGGAGTGCCGCGAGCTCCTCCGTCTGCGCTTTCGCCAGTGCGTAGAACGCAGCGGGGAACTCCGGTGTATCGAGCAGCTGCACCGAATGCGCCGCATCGACATAGAGACTGCCCGCACCGCCTACAATGTAGAGCCGCGTCGTCGTGCCCGCCACGAGATCTGCGAGGTGCTGACTCGTCTGCGTGTGCAGCGGCAGCGTCTCCGGAGTGTACGCGCCAAATCCGTCAACGACGGCATCAAAACCCGCCAGATCCTCTTTTGTGAGTGCCATGATGTCCTTTTGCACGAAATTCTGTGCCGCGCTCTTGTTCTCGCTCCGTGCAAAGCCTGTCACCGCATGGCCGCGTGCGATCAGCTCCGCAATGATTGCCCGGCTTGCCTTTCCATTGGATGCCACAACTGCAATTTTCATATTCCATACCTCCATAAAACATTTTGTAATTAACTTTATTACAAAAGGAGTATAGCACACAAAAAACATAACGTCAATAGGCACAATAAAAATTTTTACAAAAAAACCCCAAACCGTTCGGTTTGGGGCCGTATCTGATGCGTGTGACTTACTCCTCCGGCAGGAGCATGGCGAGATCGGGCATGAGCTTCGTGATGTCGCGGATAAAGACGCGCAGGACGCTCACCATGACCTCGGGATCAAATGCGTCGGGATTGTGCGGAACGACGACATCGGCGAGGATCGTGGTGTCGGAGGTGAGGTAGAACTTGACGAGGCGGCTGTCCTGATTCTGCCGCATGAGCCAGCCCGTGAGCAGCATCGCGTTCGTATCGTCCACGGCGTTCTGCGCGAGGCGGATGCGGATGGTCGCATAGGCGGTTGCGTCGATGATGACGACGATCGGGAGCCGCCGCCCCTCCACCTCGATCTCGCTCTCGAAGATCGTTGTGCTGCGCTCGTCGCCCGCCTCACGGATCTGAAACCCCGTGATGTTTTCCTTCTTGATATATTCCTCGAATGTCTTGGCCGCTTCGATCACGACCAATCACCTCCCCGTACTTTGCGTCCTAATAATGATTCATTATAGCACAGAGGGACGAAAAGGGGAAGAAAAAAAGCCGCCGCACGATGCGGCAGCTTCGTCGGAAATATGTGTCAAAATTTATAGTTGCTCTTAAACCAGAGCGTGCGTCCCGGTTCGGTGATGTGACCGCCGCCCGCGACACCGAGGGCGCTGATTGGTGCCTCGCTGTAGTTGACGAACTCGGCATAGGTCTTGTTAAAGAGGTTGTCCACGCCGAGGGAGAACGTTAGGTTCTCGTCGGGACGATAGGCGAGGCTGAGCGAGAGGATGCCGAATCCGCCCGTCGGACCGTAGTCCGTGCCCGTGACGCTGCCGTAGTCCCTATGATAGCGGTTCTGCTTGCTGACGAGCCGCCAGACCGCATTTGCCTCCGCCTTCTTGTGGCTGTACTTCGCCGTGAGATTCGCCTCCAGTGGGGCGATCTGCGGGAGCGGGGCATCGTTCGTGCGGTCGTCGCCGCGCGTGTAGGCGAGCGATGCGCCGAGTGTCCAGAGCGGGGAAACGGTGCGCGTCACCTCCGCCTCGAAGCCGTAGAGCCGCACGTCCACATTGGCATAGGGGGTGCGTGCCATGGGTCCCATGCCGATCTGCGGCTTGCGCAGGATAAAGTCGTCAATGTGCGCGTAGTAGAGGGAGAGACTTGCATTCGTATTCTCGCCCGTATAGACCCAGCCGAGGTCGAGCTGCGTATTCTTCTCTGTGGCGGGACGTGTCGCGGAGGGCGAGGCGGTCTGCCTGTTCACGCGGTTGCTGTATGCTGCCCATGTGTGGTACGCCTCCCAGTAGTCGGCGGGACGCTCTGCGTGCCCAAGTCCGACGTAGAACGTCAGCGGCTGCTTCTTTGCGGTGTTTTCCCAACGGACGAAACCGCTGACGGCGTGATCGCTCGCACTGCCGGGAACGAGGTCGCGCATGAGCACCCCCCTGCCGTTGCGGAAGCGGGCATTGTGGTAGTCCGTCTCGGTCTTATCGTAGCGCAGCCCCGTGAGCAGACGGCTGCGCTCCGTGAGGTCGCGGCTGTACTCAAGGAAGATGCCGAAACTGTCGATGTCCATGTCGTTGTTCGGCGTACCCTTCAGGTGTTTGTGCGCCTCCGCAAAGTAATGCGCGTCGCGGCGCAGGTCGATGCCGACGGCGGCGCTCGTCTGCGGGGAGAAGCGCAGGTCGGTGACGGCACGGATGCCGTACTGCTCGCGCCTTACATCCGTGCCCATCGCAGGCATTCCCGCCGGGCGCAGACTGTAGTTGTCCATGATGTGATCAATCGTGTCGTGGTTGAAATTCAGCGTGAGCTTTTCGACGATCGGCGAGAGATGGGCTCGCTCGAACTTTACGGCGTAGCTGTCGCGGTCGAACTGACTGCCGTCCATCATGCGCGCGTATTTCGCCCAGCCGCGGCTGCGGTCGTAGGAGACCTCAAAGAGGGTGTCGGGGTCGGGCGTAAGTCCGATGATGCCCGTAAGGCTGTGGCGGCCGTAGCCCGAGTGGATGCGGTGACCGTCGCCGTCCGCGTAGTCGCGTGCATAGTTGCGCGTCTGGATGATGCGTGCGTAGCCCTCTTTTCCCCCTGCCGTGACATCGGTCAGCTCGTCAAAGCGGTGGTTCGATGCGCCGAGGACGGAGACATTGCCGCGCACGCCGGGCTTTTCAAAACGCTCCGTTTCGCGCTCGAAGACGACGCTGCCCGCAACGCTCGCGCCGTAGCGGACGCTCTGCGGCCCCTTGTTCACGATGATACGGCTGAACGTCTCGGGGAAGGCGTACGTCGCCGTGGGATCCATGCGGTTCGGACAGCCGCCCGACATCATGCCGCCGTTCATATCCATCACCATGCGCGAGCCGCCCATACCGCGCATCATCGGATCGCCGCCGAGCCCGCCCTTGCGGACGACGGAGAAGCCGGGGATGGTCTTGAGGTAGCCTGCGCCGTCGGCAGCGGGGATGGGCTGGCGCGGACGCTGCGGGTCGGTGGAGAGGGTGAGCGGCGCTGCCGTGCGATAGCCCGTGACGATGACCTCGTCAAGGGTGAACTCATACATCCCGTCGGCGGCGGGGGGTATCGTTTCGTGCATATCCGTCTGTACCGTCTCTGCCGCGTAGGCGTGTGCGCCCAAAGATGTTGTGCCGAGCGCTATGCCGAGCAGGGCAAGGCGGCGGGTTGATCGGGTCATTCCGTATACCTCCTGTAAAACAGAAAATGAAAACTGTTATCGAATGGATAACGGAATGATAGCAAAATTCTGATAGAGAAATCAAATAAAAATATTCAATTGTAGAACAGTATATGGGAATGGAATGCGAAAAAGATTCAGTACAATGAAAAAGCCTCCCCCATATTGCACGGGGGAGGCTGAGATCTGCGGATCGGATGCCGCGCTCAGTGATGGAACAGGCGGATGTGGGTCATCGCCATCGCGATGCCGTACTTGTCGCACGTCTCGATGACGTTGTCGTCGCGGATCGAGCCGCCGCTCTGCGCGATGTAGGAGACACCGCTCTGGTGGGCGCGCTCCACGTTGTCGCCGAACGGGAAGAACGCGTCCGAGCCGAGGGAAACGCCATGGATGGTGCGGAGGAAGTCACGCTTTTCCGTACGCGTGAACGGTGCAGGCTTCTCTGTGAAAAGTCGCTGCCAGTCCGCTGCGAGGAGCGCGTAGTCGTCCTCGTCGCCCGCTACATAGACATCGATGGCGTTGTCGCGGTCGGGCCGGCGAATGTCCTCACGGAACGGGAGGGCGAGCACCTGCGGGCTCTGGCGCAGCTGCCAGATGTCCGCCTTGTTGCCCGCGAGGCGCGTGCAGTGGACGCGCGACTGCTGACCCGCACCAACCCCGATTGCCTGTCCGTCGACGGCGTAGCAGACGGAGTTGGACTGGGTGTATTTCAGCGTGATGAGCGCGAGCAGGAGGTCGCGGCGTGCCGCGTCGGGGATGTCCTTGTTCGCCGTCGGGCGGTCGCTCAGGCACTCCTCTGTGATCGCCACGTTGTTGCGCTGCTGCTCGAAGGTCACGCCGTACACATCTTTGCGCTCCAGTGCGGGCGGCGCGTAGCTCTCGTCCATCTGGAGGATGAGGTAGCTGCCCTTGCGTTTGCTCTTTAGGATTTCAAGTGCTTTCTCCGTATAGCCCGGCGCGATGATGCCGTCGGACACCTCGCCGCGCAGGAACTCCGCGAGGCTCTCGTCGCAGACATCGGAGACGGCGGCAAAGTCGCCGTAGGAGCTCATGCGGTCCGCGCCGCGCGCACGCACATAGGCACACGCGACAGGCGAGAGATCGCCCTGCGGCGCATGGGTCGCACGCGCCAGTGTCTCCGAGAGCGGGAGGCCGAGTGCCGCTCCTGCGGGGCTGACGTGCTTGAACGAGGCGGCGGCGGGCAGACCCGACATCGCCCGCAGCTCGCGCACGAGCTGCCAGCTGTTCAGCGCGTCGAGCAGGTTGATGTAGCCGGGGCGACCGTTCAGCACGGTGAAGGGCAGTCCGCCCTCTGCATAGACGCGTGCGGGCGTTTGGTTCGGGTTGCAGCCGTATTTGAGTTCGATTTCGTTCATCGTACGTGCTCCTTTTCTCTTGCAGTGAGTTTTTGGGCTCGGATTGACCGCCTGCCGTGCGGCAGCACTCTCTGCATTATATCACATAAGACGGCGCGTTGCTGTCTTTTTTATTGCCCGTTGCACGGAGCAAGGTTCAAAAGATACTGTATTTTTCTGTGCAGAAGGATTATAATAGGACAAGAGAAAGTGAGGGGATGCGCATGGTACCGCGTCTGGGTCATATCGCGTTTTTGAATGTGCTGCCGCTGACGTACGCGCTCGCGCACGGGGCTGCGGAAGGGTTGGATGTCCTGCGTGCGACGCCCGCGCAGCTGAACGGGCGGCTGGAGGCACGGAATCTCGATGTATCGGGGGTGTCCTCGATCACGTATGCGCGTCATGCGGACGATCTTCTCGTCCTGCCCGATGTGTGCATCGCCTCGGACGGCGATGTGCGCAGCGTGATTCTCGTGAGCCGCGTTCCTGCGGAGCAGATCAAAAACGCGCGTGTCCTGCTTTCGGACAAGTCCGCGTCCTCGCACGCCCTCCTCAAGATCATCCTGCGGCGTGCGTACGATGCCGCACCGCAGTACGAAACGCGGGCACTTGTGCCGTCCGATCCCGTACCCGAGGGGGCGGCGGGTGCTCTTTTCATCGGGGACGATGCGCTCGAACTCTATCATCATCCGCCCGAGGGGGTCTACATCTATGACCTCGCGCAGGAGTGGAAGCGGCTGACGGGCGCACGCATGGTGTTCGGCATCTGGGCGGCGGCGCGTGCCTTTGCCGAGGCGCATCCCGCGGCGCTGCAGATGGTACACGCGCGGATTGTGCGGGCGTTCCGCGACTGGAATGCGGTGAAGGAGGAGGCGATCACCGAGGTGCTTGCGGACGGGCGGTTCACGCGGGCGCAGCTGCGGGAGTACCTTGGCAGCGCGGTGGTCTGGCGGCTCGATGCGGCGACGCTCGCGGGGCTGCGCCTGTTCTATCAGTATGCGGCGGAGGATGGGCTGGTCGACCGCGCTCCTGCGATTGTGCTTGCCCGCGTTTGACGTACGCCCTGTTTTTATAGTAAAATATTCCCATCCTTAAAAATGTGATCGAGAGAGAAAAGAAGTGAAGGGAGCGCGATGGAATGGTACGAAAACTCCTTTTGGCAGCACAAAAGATCATGTGGAAGGTTCGGCTGCGCAGACCGCTGCGGCGCGTTCAGGGAGCGCTCACCGTCGGGACGATGCTTGCCGTTACGGCACTGCCGGCGCTCCATGCGCCCGCTGCGGCGGCGCACATTCTCGTAAAGGAAGGGATGCGCGGCGCGGTGGTGCAGCACGTACAGGAGCTGCTGATCCAAGGGGGCTATCTCGACGGCGCGGCGGACGGTGTTGCAGGTCCTCTGACGCGCACGGCGATTGAGGACTGCCAGAAGGCGCACGGACTCACGGTGGACGGCATCTGCGGTGCGGCGACGTACCGCGTGCTCTCGGGCGGTGCGGAGTACGATCCCGTCGCGCTCGGGATTCACGAGGAGCGGACGGAGCAGACGGTCAGCCGCGGCGGCGGGCGGGCGCTCTATGTGTCCGCGACGGCGTACAGCGCACACGATCCCGGCAACGGCAATCACACGGCGACCGGAACGCTCGTGCGGCGCGGCGTGATCGCCGTCGATCCGGCGGTGATCCCCCTCGGTACGCGGGTGTTCATCCCGGGCTATGGAGAGGCGGTCGCGGAGGACATCGGCTATGCGATCAGCGGCAACTGCATTGATGTTGCATTTGATACGCACGCCGAGGCGCTGATGTTCGGGCGGCAGAACCTCGAAATCTTTATCATGGAGTAGTGTAGGATACGATGAATCTATCGACGGAGCGCGCGAATGAATGGATTCGCGCAGCGGCGGCGGCGGGGGTCTACTTCCTGACGCTGATCGCGTGTTATATCAACATGGGACAGGACATGGGCGCGGAGTATTTTCTCCCCGCGCTCCTTCCTGTCCTCGCCGTTCTCATGCTCATGCAGTACGGGACAGGCGTGCCGCTCTTCTCACGCGGCATGATCGGGGCGATGGTGCCGGGGCTGCTCTGGTGCGTGACCTTTCCGCTCCTCTATGTGTGGACGTATCAGAGGGACTGGTACCGCTCGCTGATCTTCTACGACTTCCTCATTGGGACGGCGCAGATGCTCATGCTTGCCGCGCTCGGCGGCGTGCTCTTTCATCTCGGGCGCAAACGCCTGACAGCGGCGCTGCTCTCCGTGATCGGCTTTCTCATGGCACTCATCCCGCTCACCCAGATCGCCTACTATATGACGGTCTGGCACGCACTCAGCCCCGCGTCCCTCATGGCGCTCTATCTGACGAATTGGCACGAGGCGGGGGACTACATCGAGTCGACGGTGGGGGTTCTGCCCGCTGTGCTTGTTGTGCTTGTATTGCTGCTGCTCATCTATCTGTCATACCGCAGCTATCTGGTGTTCGCCCGACGCATTTATCCGAGCGCGGAGGGCTCGCGCATGGGCAGCCTTGTATTCGTGATGCTCGTTGCGGCGGGGGTGCATATCACGCTGATTCCCGAGTGCTCGATTGCAGGGCTTTACAATGACGTGACGACGTACGTTGAGGAAACACAGTCGTATGGGCTGCACCAGGACGAGCGATATGCTTCGCTCATTATAGATATGGAGAACACCCTCGCGGCGCGTGCGCCGGGGACGGTGATCTTCGTCATCGGTGAGTCCGCCTCGCGCAACTATATGCACTACTACACGCCGTCCTTCCCGTACGAGAATACGCCGTGGATGGAGCAGATGGCGGCGGAGCGCGAGGGCTTCTATGTCTATCCGCACACCTATTCCTGCTGGACGCAGACCGTGCCCGTCCTGGAGCGTGCACTGACGGAAAAGAGCCAGTACAACGACAAGGAGTTCTTTGAGTCGGCATCGCTGCTCGATGTGGCGAAGAAGATCGGCTACCATACCTATTGGTTCAGCAATCAGGGACGTTACGGGCAGTTCGACAGTGCGATCACGATGGTGGCAAAGACGGCGGACGTGGCGGAGTGGACGGACGACTCCTATACCTTTACCACGAAATTTGACGAAACGCTGCTGCCGTATCTCACGCGCATTGATCCGCACGAGAACAACTTCATCGTCCTGCATCTGATGGGCAGCCACATCTACTACAACAACCGTTATCCCGATGAATGGGCGAAGTTCGCCGCCGAGGACGGCGAATCGGCGATGACCAGCGCACCGTCGTACGCGAACAGCATTCTCTATACGGACTACATTCTCTCGCAGATCTTCAGCTATGCGGAGAAGAATCTGAACCTCCGCGCGATGGTCTATTTCTCCGATCACGGGGAAAATCTGAAGATCTCGCACAACCCCGATGTGTTCAGCTTTGATATGGTGCGCATTCCGTTCTTCATCTACCTCTCGCCGGAGTACCGCGCCGCCCTCCCGAACCGCGCAGCGACCCTTGCGGGACGCAGGGATGCGTATTTCACCAACGATATGATGTACGATACGGTCTGCGGGCTGCTCGGCGCACCGAACAACCGCTACGACCCGCGGCAGGACTTTTCGAGCCCCGCCTACGGCTTCACGCGTGAGACGCTGACGACGATGTTCGGCAACCACGCGCTCACGGAGGACACGACGGATGAAGGGATGAAGGCGGAGGGAAAGGCGCAGTAGCTATGCAGTGCTCCACTAGGGATTGCATGGAGTACGCATAGCGGTGTTTCACGCCATTCTTATGATAAAGGAAGCACTGATAAATTCAGCCCAATCATCTTGGTGCATCTTTTTCGCCCTCTCTGCGTCGACAAATCCTCCACATAGCCTCTGCTATGCGTCCGGTTTGTCTCCTTGACAGGACAAAAAATCTACACCAATCTGACGGACTTCATTTTATCAGTGATTCCTAAAATTGAAACCTCATATGTTCCAAAGGAGGAGCCGTCATGCACTTCTACTGTGAGCACTGCAAAAAAGAATACCCCATCGCAACGCACAGCTATCTGTGCGAATGCGGGGGGCTTTTTCGTCTGTATCGGAGCGCGATGGATGCGGGTGACCGCCATGAGGCGGTGACGCTCGGCGAGACCGAGACGCCTCTCCTGCCGCTCGTCATCGAGGGGAGCCGCTTCTACCTTAAGATGGAGGATCGCCAGCCGACGGGCTCGTTCAAGGATCGCGGGGCGAAACGTCTCATCGGCGAGCTCGCGTATCTCGGCATCGAACGCGTCGCCATCGACTCGGCGGGCAATGCGGGCGCGGCGGTCGCGGCGTATGCGGCGGCAGCGGGCATGGCGTGCCGCGTCTACGTCCCCGACGACATCTCCGCCGAGCGCGTGCGGCAGATCACGGCGTACGGCGCGGAGGTGGTGCGTGTGCCGAACGGGCGCATGAATGCGGGCAGTACGCTGCGTGCGGAGCTGGGCAGCGACTACTACGCCTCCCACGTCTACAATCCGCTCTTTGCCGACGGCATCAAGAGTATGGCACACGAGATCTATCATCAGCTCGGCGATGCCGTTCCCGACTACATCTTCGTCCCCATCGGCAACGGCTCCCTTCTCCTCGGGCTTTACCAAGGATTTGCCGAGCTCGGGCGGCTGCCGCATTTCGTTGGTGTGCAGAGTACGAAATGTGCGCCCGTCGTGGAGGCGTTTCACGATCTGCCTGAGACCCCGCGCAAGAACACCATCGCCGAGACCATCCGCGTGGGTGCGCCACAGCGGTTGGAGGACATTCTCAAGGCATTGCGCCGCAGCGGGGGCGATGCGGTCGCCGTCGAGGACAGCGACATCCTCAAGGCGGCGAAGAAGCTCAATCGGCGCGGCCTCTACGCCGAACTCACGGCGGCGGCGGCACTGGCGGGCGCACGCGCCTTTTTCGCGGACGGGATGCCTGACAACTACCGCACCGTCATCCCCGTGCCCGGCAGCGGACTGAAGCGATAGCCTATGCTGCACGCCATCATTGACATCGGGTCGAACACCATCCGCATGGCGGTCTATCGGATCGAGGGCCGCTCCTTTGAGTTGCTCTTAAAGCGCAAGCATACCGTCGGGCTTGCGGGCTACCTCGACCACGGACGGCTCGTGCGCGAGGGCATCGAAAAGACCGTCAAGATCCTGCGCGGATTCATGGACTTCATCGCGACGTTCGCCATCCCGCACGTCCATGCCTTTGCGACGGCGGCGCTGCGCTCCGCGAAAAACAGCCGCGCCGCGACCGAGGAGATCACGCGCCGCTCGGGCGTTCACATCCGCATCATCAGCGGCGCGGAGGAGGCGGCGTACGACTTTATCGGCGCGACCGCAAGCATCGCCCACGCAGACGGCATCATGGTGGACATCGGCGGCGGCAGCACCGAGATCATCCACTATCGCGCGCATGAGATGCGGGGACGGTGGAGTCTGCCCCTCGGCTCGCTCGCCCTGAGCAAGGCGTACGTTGCGGGGCTGCTCCCGACCTCTGCGGAGTGCGCGGAGATTTGCGCGGCGGTGGAACGCGTTTTGGATGATGCGTCCGACGTGCGCCGTCTGCGTGCCGCTCACATGGTCGGCATGGGCGGTGTGCTCAGCAGTGCGAGCCGTATGCACGGGCTGCTTTATCCCGAGGAAACACCGCGCCTCCTGCGCGTCGCGCATCTCCCCGCGATGATCGAGCGGTTCGGCAGCGGGCAGAAACTCAGCGAGTGCGATACCGCCGTCCTCCTGCGCTCCGCCCCCGACCGCCTCCACACCATCATCCCCGGCATGGTGATCGCCCATACCCTCGCTGACACCTTCGCCGCTGTGGACATCCTCTACAGCGACTCGGGCGTACGCGAGGGGTATATATGGAAGGAAATCATCGGGGTGGAGGAATGATAACGATTAAACAGCTGTGCACTTACTATGATACCGATATGGTTTTTATGACGGCGCATTCGGCGGAGCGGTTCAGACAGCGTGGGATTCGAGCAAGGGATGTGCGGAATGCAGTACATACGGGCGAAATCATCGAGCAGTATCCGAATGATTTCCCATATCCGAGTTGCCTTATATTAGGGAAAAGTTTGGATGGACGGCATATTCATGTCGTTATGAGTGACGAGGGGGCATCGAGCCGTATTATAACCGCCTACTTTCCTGATGTGGATAAGTGGAGTGAAGATTTCAAAACGAGAAGGGGGCAGAACGATGAACTGTCTAATTTGTAAGGACGGGACGATGAAAGAGGGCACAGGCACATACTTTGCCGCACTTGCACATTGCTACGTCATCATTGAAAATGTGCCCTGCTGTGTCTGCTCTCAATGCGGTGAAACCCTGTATTCTGCTTCCGTCATGGAGAAAATTGACGAGATCTTGGAGCGCATTGAGAAGATTGCGAGCAAGATCTTTATTATGGACTATCGGGATGCTGCTTAGGGAATCACTGATAAATTCAATATTTCCATCTTGATATGTCATTTTCCCGTATTTCGGCAGAAAATCCCCCACAGAGTGCCATTCTGTGGCTCGTTTTCCACCTTGTTTGGACGAAAAAGTCTATGATAAGCGGAAGGACTACATCTTATCAGCGATTCCTTTCCACAAAAAAACGCCCGCCCACGAATGTTTGCACGTTCGTGGGCGGGCGTTTTCGGCTGCTCCGGCAGAGGCAGGGGACTCCCAATTTTGGAAAGCACTGAGGTCAGCGCCTCCCGCGCAGCACCCCCATTGGGGGCTGCGGACGAATATATATCATTTGCAAGGGCGACGCGTGTTTTGGATTTTGGATGTGTGCGTGCGGACGGGGAATTGACGCGGCATATGTCTGCGGCAGGATGGTATACGGTGCTGTCTGCAGCCGCACCCTGCGTTAGGGGATGCCGTTCGGTGTTTTCGTGTTCGCGTTGTGCGCTGCGAAGCGCGACGGCGGTCTCTCCCGCCTGCCCCGCGTTTGTCCGTGCTGTGACACTGTCCGCAGGTGTCCGTTGACGGTGCGGGGGTGATTATACAGGATACAATGCTCAATGTTAATATGTAAAAAGAAAAGTTTTTTATTTATATGAAAATGGATGAAAACAAAACACGCCCCTCCAATTTCTCGGAGGAGCCTGTTATCGCATCAATCCATTTTTATCTGTGCAAGCATACGCATCTGATCGCGTTTGGCGTAGATGATATTCAGAATATAGACACGGTGGGAAGCATCGTCAATGCGATAGTATACGACAAAGTTCTTCACCGCAATTCTACGAATGCCGTACGACCCCCACGGTTCGTCGTCCACGCATTTATGACGCTCCGGCATGGTTGCGAGCGTTCCGATCTCTGTGCGGAGCATTCGGATATGGGTAAGTGCCGCATCGGGAGCGTGCAAAACATCTGCAATGTAGTCACATAGTTCTCTGAGGTCGTCGATGGCGTCGGGCGTCATGATGATCTCATAGATGTTCATCTCGTGAGACCTCGCTCTATTTCATCAAATACCTCTCCATAGGAACGCCCTGCTGCGGCAAGGCTCTGTGCATAGCTGTGTTCAAGTTTTACATTTCGTTCCTCTTTGCTCATTATATCATCCGTTCTTGGAACGCATACAGGTTTGCTGTTGGTATGAAATTCATCCGCGTGATGTTGTAATTGCGCTGTTGCCATGGCCGCTCCCTCCCTTTTCATAGTATAACATCAAACAAATACCTCTGCAACGAAGCTGCGCCCCTCCGACGATTCGGAGGGGCGTGTTCTATGCTGTATGCAAATATGCAAATGTCGAAATCCGCGTGCTCACTCCTCGGAGTCGCCCATCCACTCGTCGTCGAAGATGGGCGCGTCCTTGACGAGGTCGGTGATCTCCTGACGGGTCGCTTCGATCTCCTCGGGGGTGAGGATGGTGGTGAGCGGCCTAGCGAGCAGCGAGCCGATGTAGGCGATGTCCTGCTCCGCCATGCCGCGCGTGGTCGGGCTGGAGGTCGAAAGGCGCAGGGCGTGCAGGAAGAGCCCCGAGTTCATGGTGGGGACGCTGTCGGGTTTGACGCGGATCCCCATGCGTCCGATCGCCTTGACTGCCTCGCGCATATTGATGCCGGCGGCGGTGGAGGCGAGGACGAGATGGGTGTCGGTGCCGCCGCAGAGGACGGATGCTCCGTGGTCGGCGAGGGTACGCGCAAGCACCTGCGCGTTCCGCACGACCTGCTCGGCGTAGGTGCGGTAGCTCTCGCTGCCTGCCTCGCGCAGGACGACGCCGAGCGCGGCGAGGTGGTTCATGTGCAGCGACTCATGCCCCGTGTTGATGACGGCGGCATCCATGCGTGCGGCAAGCTCCTGTTTCGAGAGGAGGATGGCGCCGTCAGGCCCCCGGAGCGAGTCGCGCGTGGAGAAGGTGACGACATCGGCAAGCGGCACGGGCGATGGGATGAGCTTTGAGGCGACGAGCCCGACGCACTGGCTGATGTCAACCCAGAAGTAGGCATCGACGCTCTGCGCGATCTCAAAGAGGATTTGGTAGTCGATGGTGCGCGGGTAGCTGACGGGGGAGAAGATGATGAGGCGCGGCTTTACGCGCTCCGCCTGCGCACGCACCGCACCCCAGTCGATCTCCTGCGAGCCCGGTTCGATGCCGTAGTTCTCGAATTTGTACGAGAGTCCCGCGACGTGATCCTTTTTCCTGAGGTTGAAGGAGAGGACGGTGTCGCCCGGCTCCAGCAGTGCCTGAAAGACGACGCGCGAGGCGGCGACGATGTTGCCGAGGCGGACGATGGCGTGGTCGCAGCGAAAGAGATCCATGGCGCGCTGGCGGACGATCCCGGCGAGGTGCAGTCCGCCCGTCGGGGTGTCGTCCCTCCGGTCAAAGATGCTGTTCGTCAGGATGCTGCCCTCAAGGTACTTCGCGAACGGCGACATGGCGTTCATGTTCGGCATGAGCGAGAGCGTATAGCGCTGACGCTGGCGCTCCTCCTCCAGCAGGTTGTAGATCTCGGGATCAAATGTCTTCAGGTGGCTGACGACTTCTTCACGTTTCATGGATCATTCTCCTCTTCCGTAAAATGGGGGGATCAGCCCCGCACAGCGCTCATTCTTATTCGTTTAGTATAACACAAATTCACCGCTTTGGGCACGCATTTGTTGACGTTTCTGAATATTTTATGTTGTAAACCATGCAGCAGCGCAGCGCCTCCCGCAATAAAAAGCTCCCGCATGGGCGCATACCGCGCACGCGGGAGAGGGCGGTGTGCTACCGGAGCAGATTTTTGAGGATGGACATACGCTCGCCCGTGGCATGGTCATGGACGCTGCTCGGGGCGGCGGCGACGTGTGCAGAGACCTCGTTCATCCACGCCTCGGAGAAGAGGGGCTTGTCCATGAGGAGTTTTGCGACCTCCATGCGCAGGCGGTCCTCCGTGCGGTCTGTGCATGTTCCGCTGAGAACGCACGCGAGTACGTCGGCGACGAGTGCCATGTCTGCCGGGGCAAGACCGCGTGTGACTGCGCCGACGGTCGAGAGCCGCAGTGCCGAGAGCAGGATCTCCGACCGCATGGTCGGTATGCGGTCGGGCTTTACATAGACCCCGATGCGTCTGAGGCTGCGCACGGACTCCATGAGATCAACGCCCGCTGCGGGCGCAGCGAGGAGGAGGTGGGTCTCGGTGCCGCCCGCGAGGAGTTCGATGTCGCGTTCGCGGAGGGCGGCGGCAAGTGCGGCGGCAGAGGAGAGCACCTGCTCACTGTAGGTACGGAACTTCGGCTGTGCGGCTGCGTGCAGGGCAAAGCCGAGGGCGGCGAGGTGGTTCATGTGCAGGGCGCTGTGTCCTGTATTTGCGACGGCGGCATCCATGCGTGCGGCGAGCTCTTTTTTGCAGAGCAGGATGGCGCCGTCCGGTCCGCGGAGGGCATCGTTCGTCGGGAAACTCACGACATCGGCGCACGCGACGGGCGAGGGGATGAGCCCCGCCGCGACGAGCCCGACACACTGTCCGATGTCCACCCAGAGATAGGCGCCCACGGCACGCGCGACTTCGGTGAGCCGTTCGTAGTTCGGTATGCACGGATAGCTGACGGGGGAGAAGATGATGAGGCGCGGGCGCACGCGCTCGGCGAGCTGCATGACCTCGTCCCAGTCCACGCGCTGTGCGACGGGGTCGATGCCGAAGCTCTCAAAATGATAGTTCAGTCCCGCGCAGTGTTCCTCCTTCCTGCGGTTAAAGGAGAGGACGGTATCCCCCGGGTGCAGCAGTGCGAGAAATGCGACACGCGAGGCGGCGGCGATGCCCCCGAGGCGCACGACGGCGTGCTCGCTGCCGAACAGATCCTGTGCGCGTGTGCGTACCAGCTCCTCGATGGAGGAGGTATGCGCTGCGCCGTATGTATCAAGTGTGCTGTTGGCGAGTGCGCTTCCCTCAAGGAAGGCGGCAAGCGGAGAGATGGCGCTCTCGGTCGGGATCAGTGAGAGCGTGCAGCGTTGGCGGCAGATCTCGTCCTGCAGCAGGGTAAAGATGGCGGGATCGAGTGCCTTCAGATGTTGAAGCATTTCTTCTTTTTTCATGGTAGATCTCTCCTCATGGATGCACAATGAAATGACAGGCATATCGGACGGATACACCTGTCATTGATGAACAGTACTGTTTTTCAGTTCCTATGGTTCACGGTCGTGCACGATGCGGAGCAATGCGCCTGCCGCCGTTTATATGTAGGGGGCGTCTGTCGGTGTTTCCGATCAGAACGGCCAGACGAGCGGGATGATGACAAGGCAGGTGATCAGCGAAACAAAGACCAGTGGGAGACCAACCTTGACGTAGTCCATGAAGCGGAACTGGCCGGGACCAAGGACGAGCGTGTTCGGCGGGGTTGCGACCGGTGTGGTGAATGCGCAGGATGCTGCGATGCCGATTGCCATGACGACAGGGTACGGCGAGACACCGATGGTCTGGGCGATGGAGATCGCGATCGGCGCGAGGAGCGCGGATGCCGCTGTGTTCGACATGAACTGCGTCAGGCCGCAGGAGAGGATGAACATTGCCGTGACGATGACCATGGGCGCGGGACTGCTGCCGATGAGCCCGACGACGAAGTCCGCGATGAGCTTGCCTGCGCCGCTGTGATCCATGGCGCTGGCGAGCGGGAGCATCCCCGCAAAGAGGAAGATGGTCGTCCAGTCCACGCCCTGATACGCCTGTTTCTCCGTGAGGCAGCCTGTGAGGACGCAGAGGAGACCGCCGATGATGGCGGAGGTCTGCATGGGGACGTTGATCTGCTTTTCGAGCACCATGGCGATGACGACACCGACGAGGATCGCGGCGCAGATCATCATCTTGCGCGGATCCTTTGCCTCCTCCTCCTCACCCGTAACGGCCTCGCTGTCCACGAGCCGGCGCGGGCAGAGTTTGCGCCCGATGGTCAGCATATAGATCATGCCGATGATCGAGAGCGGGACGCCGATCCATGCGAACTCGAAGAAGCCGAACGGCGTGAGCCCGCTCGCGCCGAGCGTCGCGCTCATGAGGATGTTCGGCGGCGTGCCGATCATCGTGATCGTACCGCCGACGTTCGCCGCGACGGCGAGCGCCATCAGCTGCGGTGAGACGGGCAGCCGCGCGGCGGCGCAGATCTGGATGACGACGGGCATGAGGCAGGCGACCGTCGCCGTGTTCGAGGACACGGACGAGAGGATGATCGTTATGAGCATCAGTGCCGCCATCAATGCACGTTCGTCATTGCCCGATTTTTTGACGACGGCGATGCCGATTTTTTGCGCGAGCCCCGTCTGGAACATCGCCGCACCGATGATGAACATACCGGCGAACAGGACGACGGTGGAGTTCGAGAGCCCGGAGAAAACCTGTGCGGGGGTGAGCACCCCCAAGAGTCCGAGCGCGATCGCCGCGCCCATCGCCGTCACGGCAAGCGGGATGATCTCGGTGGCGAAGAGGAACGCCGCCACGCCGAGAACCCCAAGTGTGAGCATTGCTGCATCCATGAATACATCTCCTTCATACAGTTCGTTGCGGATCGCGGTGATCCGATTAGTCTCCCTTGGAAATTTCAGAGACTTTCTTTTGACGAATTCTTATAATTCTCTCTCTCTTTTGGTTTTTCCTGCCAAAAACGGACGAACGACCTATGAAACTTTGACATTAAAAACATAAATAGCGGTTATGTTTTCCTTTCGTATATATATCATACCATTTATGTGGAACGAAAAACGATTGACAAACAGAGCGGCATTCACTTATACTGAAATCCAAACTTCATAAGCAGGTTCGGTACTCGAAAGAGTGTAACAGGGAAATCGGGAAGCGCGGCAATGCCGTGACTTCATAAGCCGATGCGGTCCCGCCGCCGTAATGCAGAGAAAACCTCAGGAAGCCGTGTGTGCGCGCTTCGACCACTGGGAAACCGGGAAGGTGAGGCGGACGATGATGCAGAGCCGGAAGACCTACCGAATCTCGTGCGCCGGAGTGCTGCGCCCCGTGGGGGAGCGTCGCTCTCCTCTGCATCCTGCGATGGACAGGACGGCAGGCTTTTTTCGTGTGGGAAAGCCCCGTCTGCCGTGGACGGGGCTTTTGTATATGAGCGCACGATGAAGATGGGGATGTGCATGGAGGAGCGCACGGGCGGAGATACCCGCGCAGCAGGGAGGAAATGGACATGACGAAACGAAAGCTGGCGCTTGCGGTCGCGCTTGCGGCTGTCGGCTCGATGTGGATGGGTGCGGCAAGCGCCGCAGAGAGGACGGATGCCCACGGGGGGACGCTCGACACCTATGAGCTCGCGCCCGTCGAGGTCGCGGGGGAGCGCGAGGCAGCGGTGGAGGAGGATGGGCCGGAGGGCGTTTTTGTCGCGCGTGAGGGCAGTGTCGGCTTCCTCGGCAGCAAGGACACGATGGAGACGCCGTTCACGACGACGAACATCACACAGGAGACGATCAAGTCGTTCGGCGATCCGAGCCAGCCGCTCGACAGCGTGCTTGCGGTCTCGCCGTCGATCCGCCCCGTGGGCAGCGTTCTGCACAACGATTTCCAGCACCGCGGATTCCGCTCGAACGGGACGAATACCTTTGTCAACGGCGTGCCGGGGATGTTCACGCAGTTCAACGCGCCGATGTATGCCGTGGAGAAGGCGGATGTGATCTCCGGTCCGAACAGCGGCATTGCGTCTACGGGAACGCATTATGAAACGAATGCGGCGGGCGGCATCATCAACTTTACGACGAAGCGTGCGGGCGAGGAGCCGATCACGCGTCTGACGCTGACGCACTCTGGGCAGAGCATGGCGGGGGCGTATTTTGACCTCGCACGCCGCTTCGGCGGGAACAAGGACTGGGGCGCACGCCTCATGGCGGAGAAGGTGGACGGCGAGACGGCGGTTGACGGGCAGAAGGTGAAGTCCGCGAGCATCTACGTCAATATCGACCACGAGGACGCAAAGAGCAAGACGAACTTCTTCACGGGCTACCGTCAGAATCAGGTGGCCGGCGGTCAGCGCTGGTTCAAGATTGGCAGTGGTGTCACACATCTCCCCGCCGTGCCGAAGGCATCGCGCAACTATGCGTTTGACGGCATGGACAAGGAGAGCTACGGCTGGATGGCGATTCTCAACCACGAGCAGAAATTCTCGGAGGCGTGGAAGGGCTTCGTCAACGCAGGCTACCTCAAGAACAAGCTGAACAAGAATGTCATGTACCGCTACAGTGCGCTCGTCATCAAGAATGACGCGGGCGATTTCGATCTTGAGGAGCAGACGACGACGACCCCGCAGCGCGCGAACTACATCCAGATGGGGGTGAACGGAAAACTCCGCGCGGGAAAGACGGAGCACGATCTGACCCTTGCGGTGGATCGCGCATGGCGGGAACGCGAGGCGGCAAAGAAGGGCGGTACCGTCTATAAACTCGGTACGGGCAATATCTATACGGGCGTTCTGAATCAGCATACGGCTCCGACGACGGCATACGAGGAGGCGATGAACAACAAGACCTCGATCAAGGGCATCTCGCTCGTCGATACGATCACGATCAACAAGTGGGATGTGCTGCTCGGCGTGCATCACCATGCGGCGAATGTGAAGGCATACGATTTGAATACGGGGCAGGTAAAGACGAGCGTGGATTCGAGTGCGACCACGCCGACCTATGCCCTCACCTACCGCCCGACGAAGGATACATCCGTCTATGTCAGTCATGCGGAGTACTTCGACGTCGGCTCGGTGGTCAGCAGCAAATATAAGAACAGCGGCGAGGTTCTGCCGCCCGCCAAGACGAAGCAGAACGAGATCGGCGTGAAGTATGCGAACCGGGATATGCTGTATACCCTCGCGTTCTTTGACATCACACAGGCGAACAACATCGATGTCATGCGCGGGGCGGACAAGTATCAGCTGCAGGACGGCGAGGAGCGCCATCGCGGCATCGAGTTTGGCGTGACGGGCAAGATTGCGCCGAAATGGTCGCTCGCGGCAGGGCTTTCCTATCTGCGTGCGACCTCCGAAAAGACGAAGGACGGCAAGAACAACGGCAGGACGCTCGACGGACAGCCGAACTGGAACGGGGCGCTCATGGTGCGCTATGCGGCGGACGAGAAGTTCAGCGCGTTCGGGCGCCTCTCGTATGCGGGCAGCGCGTGGACGTGCAATGAGAAGTTCAAGGTGCCGTCCACGGCTGTGCTCGATCTCGGCATGACGTATCGGACACAGATCGGCACGACCCCGACGACGTTCGGGCTGACGCTCTACAACGCGCTTGATCGGGAGTACTGGATCGCCTCGCGTGCGGCGGAGAGCCTCTATCTCTCCACGCCGCGCACGATTGCGCTCACGATGTCGATGGATCTTTAAGGACATAGCATGAACAGGAAGGGCAGAAATATTTCTGCTCTTCTTGTTGTTCTTAAAAGGAAGGGAGGGGCGTTATGCGCTGTCTGCGCATATTCATGCTGCTCGTGGTTCTGCTCTCGCTTGCAGGCTGCGGACAGGGCGCACAGGAGCGGGGCGGAGCGTCGGCGGGGGACGCGTCGGACGATACCATCGTGCTCGCGGCATACCGCCAGCTCGCGCCGGGCGTGAACGACGGCTACTACTGTAGCAAGATCCTCGGTGTCTGGGAGCCGCTCGTCACGGCGGATGAGGAGACGGGTGCGCCCGCCCCCTGCCTTGCCGCATCGTGGGAGATGTTGGACGAGGGGCGCGTGTGGGTGTTTCATCTGCGCGAGGGGGTGCGGTTTCACGACGGCACGCCACTGACCGCGCAGGTGGTCGCGGACAACCTCGCATGGATGGAGAAGGAGCCGCGCTCGACGGCGTTTTATTCGCGCAGCCGCAAGAACTACTATCCGGGGCTCGTCAGCGCGGAGCCGCTGGATACGCTTACGCTCCGACTGACCTTTGCGCAGCCGAACATCAACCAACTCTACAACATGATGAACTTCGGCAGCCCCGTCTATGCGCCCTCGTGTCTGGCGGACGATGGAAATTTTGCGGGGGTGGCGATTGGGACAGGCCCGTTCCGCATTGTCGAAAATGTGAAGGATCGCTATGTCCTCTTGGAGCGCAACGAGGATTACTACGGGGAGAAGGCGCGTGCGCACCGCATCATGGTGCGCAGCATCCCCAGCCCCGATGTGCGCTTTGCCGCGCTCAAGGCGGAGGAGATCATGGGGGTGCTCGATCTCGGTGCGATGCCGCCCGTGCTCGCGGACGAGCTGGCGCAGGATGAGCGGTTTGCCATTTCGACGAGCCGCTCGATCATGGTGCGCTATCTCGCGATGAACGGGACGCGTCCGCCGTTCGACGATGTACGTATGCGCCGCGCGGTGAGCCTGCTGCTCGACCGCCGCCTCCTCGTGGATGCGCTCTACCTCGGCTATGCGACGCCGACGATGAATCTCCTGAGCATTGCGAGCCCGTTCTACAAGGAGTTCCCTGTTGTGCAGGATGTGGAGGAGGCAAAACGCCTCGCGCATGAAGTGCTTGGGGACGGGCGGCGGGAGATTGTCTACTGTGTGAACGGAGCGGATCCGATTGCAAAGGGGGAGGCGGAACTCATCGCTTACTGGCTTGCGGATCTGGGACTTGATGTGCGCATTGAGGCGCTTGAGTCGCCGATGATGACGGTGCGTATGCGGCGCGGAGACTATGATATTGCCCGCTCTCAGCAGGGGCTGCCGAACGGCGACCCGCTCTATGTGTTCGACGGGTTTTTCTCCCCGCAGGGGCCGCGCAACAAGGCGCTCTCGCTCGGCTACGACAATGCGGAGGTGAACCGCCTCCTCACCGCGCTGCGCACCGAGCCGGACGAGGGGAAACGGCGGGCGGTCTTTGACCGCATACAGGCGATCAGTGTGGAGGAACAGCCGCTCGTTCCGCTCTACTATGACGAAAATATCGTGGTCTACAACGCGGCGCGGCTCACGGGCTACCGTGCGCTGCGCTACGGGGTGTCCCTTGCGGAGGTGGCATGGAGATGAACGCATTGCAGCGCTATATCGTGCGGCGCCTCCTCGGCGGCGTGCCCGTGCTCCTCGGCATCAGTCTCCTCGCATTCCTCCTCGCGCAGCTCTCCCCGGGAGATCCCGCCGAGATCATGCTGGAAGGAGCGGGGATGGGGATCCCGTCGGCAGAGGAGGTTGCATCTCTGCACGCCTATCTCGGTCTCGATGCGCCGCCCTATGTGCAGTACGGCATTTGGCTTTGGCGTATCCTACAGGGGGACGGCGGTATGTCCTTTCATCTGGGGATGCCCGTCTTTGATGCACTTCTCGCGCGTCTGCCCGTGACCGCCGCGCTTGCCGCCGCAGCGCTCGGCTGGGCGGTTGCGGGTGGCATCGGGCTCGGGCTGCTCATGGCGCGTATGCGCGGCACGGTTGTTGAGGCTCTGGTGCGCGGTGTGACGCAGGTGATGCTCGCGGCACCGTCCTTTCTCATGGCGGTTCTGCTGATCCTCGTCTTTGGCGTATGGCTGCACGTCCTGCCGACGAACGGCGTGGATACGGCGCAGGGCTACATCCTGCCGTCGCTTGCGCTCGCGCTTGTGACGTTGGCGATGGCGGCGCAGCTCCTCGACAGTCAGCTGCGCGATGCCCTTGCCTCGTTCTATGCGCAGACGGCGCGGCTGCGGGGGCTCTCTGAGGCGCGCGTGCTGCTCACATACGCGCTGCCGAACGCCCTCGTTCCCGTGGCGGCGATGCTCGGGAACTTCTTTGCGGCGGTGCTCGGCGGGGCGATCATCGTGGAGACTGTTTTTGCACTGCCGGGGATCGGCTCGCTCGCACTTGAGGCGATTCACTACCGCGACTATCCGCTGCTGCAGGGGTACGTGCTCCTCCTCGGGGGGATCTATGTGCTCGTGACCATCGCGGTGGATCTCGTGCTTGCCCGCATGGATCCGCGCATTGTACTCGGAGGGAGGGAGTAATGGAGCGATTGACGGGCTGTGCAGCCCTCCTTGTCCTTGCGGGGATGATCCTCTCCGGGATCTTCGCTCCGCAGCTCGCGCCGATGAATCCGTTCGAGCCGGATATGGCGATCCGTCTGCAGCCGCCGTCTGCGGCGCATCTTCTCGGGACGGATGCACTCGGGCGCGATCTCCTCAGCCGTATGCTCTACGGTGGGCGCAGTGCGCTCCTGCTCTCGCTCGTCTCGACGGTACTGGCGCTTGGCATCGGAACGCTCGTGGGCGTTCTCGCGGGCTATTTCGGCGGGCGGACGGATGACGTACTGACGATGGTCAGCAATGTCTTTCAAGGCATCCCCGGCATCAGCTTCATGGTGGCGGTTGCGGGCTTCGTGGGGCCGGGTGTCACGGGACTGCTGCTCGCACTCGTCGTCGGCTCGTGGGCGGGGTTTTCGCGCATTGTGCGCGCGGAGGTTATGCGTCTTGCGGCAGAGCCGTATGTGGAGCATCTGCGCGTGCTCGGCTGCGGCGACGGGCGGATGATCCTGCATCACATTCTGCCCGCGCTCGGCGGGACGCTGCTCGTACTCGGCTTCCTGCGCCTCGGGCGCGGCGTGCTCGCCATCGCGGGGCTGAGTTTCCTCGGGCTCGGCGTGCAGCCGCCGACACCGGACTGGAGCACGATGATCAGCGATGCCATGCTCTACTATCGGCAGGCACCGCACCTCATCATTGTACCGGGCGGCGCGATCATTCTGCTCGTCAGCTCGCTCAACATGGTCGGACAGCTGCTGCGCCGCCGCTTTGACGTACGGCAGGAGGTGCGCGGATGACGATGATGCAGCAAAAAGGCTTTGTTGTCCATGATTTGACTGTGCGTTATAAGGGCGGTACTGCATCCTCTGCCGCGCTCGATCATGTCAGCGCTGCCCTTCCCGCCGGCGGCGTGACGGCGATCATCGGCGAGAGCGGCAGCGGCAAGTCCACGCTCGGACGGGCGCTCTTCAGCGCACTGCCCGCAGACGCTGAGACGGCGGGGCGGGTATTCTATGATGGGGTGGATGTGACCGCGCTCGGCTCGCGGGAGCTGCGTACCCGATACTGGGGGAAGCGTTGGGGCATCGTTCCCCAGCTGCCGCGTGCGGCACTCAGCCCCGTACACCGCATCGCACGCCAGATGGCGGATGTGCGGCGCGGCGCGGGGCGGAGCGCGTGGACGGCGGCGCAGTATGAGGCGCTCCTCGCGCGGTTCGGCTTCGACGATCCTGCGCGTGTCCTCGCCTCATATCCGTACGAACTCTCGGGCGGGATGCTGCAGCGCGTCCTGTGCGCGATGGCGGACGTGGGCGAGCCGGAGTGGATCCTCGCGGATGAGCCGTCGAAGGGGCTCGACCCCGCCGTCCGACAGATGGTCGCGGACAATCTGAAGTTCCTCGCGGCGCGTGCGGATGCCTCCCTCCTGCTCATCACCCACGATATTCCGCTCGCACGGCAGCTTGCCGCATACGTTGTCGTTATGCAGGAAGGGCGGATTGTGGAGCAGGGTACGAATGTGTGGGAACATCCCTCGCATCCGTATACGCTTGCGTACTTTGCAGCGCAGCCGGAGCTCCTTGCGGCGAAGAAGAATGCGGACACTGTGCCTGTACGTGTGGGCGAACCGTCTGCCGCCGCCCGGCATACTTCCGCCGTGCTTACCGCAGAGGGCGTGACGAAGTTCATGCGGGACCGTGCGACGGGGCAAATGATGCGGATTCTGGATGGATGCACCCTTTCCGTTGCGGAGGGGCGTGCCGTCGGGCTTGAGGGGAAGAGCGGCGCGGGCAAGAGTACGCTCGTGCGGGCGCTGCTCGGTCTCATCCGCCCCGACGGCGGTACGGTTCAATGGAACGGGCGCGATCTATGGACGCTTGCACGCGCCGATATGCGCTCCTTTCGGCGGCGCGTGCAGCTCGTTGCACAGAACCCGGAGCAGGCATTTGATCCGCGCCTGACCATCGGTGCAAGTCTCGCGGAGGTCTTTGCGATTCATCCTGCGCTGTGCGCGGAGGGACGCACCGTGCGGGAGCGTATTGCGGACGGGCTTGCGGCGGTGGAGCTGACGGAGCGCGTGCTTGCGCGGCAGCCGCACGAACTCTCGGGCGGGGAACTCCAGCGTGCGGCGATCGCGCGGGCACTTTCCACAGAGCCGCAGATCCTGCTGCTCGACGAGCCGACCACCATGCTCGATGTCTCCATTCAGGCACAGATCATGGAACTGCTCATGCGGCTGCGGGAGGAACGGCAGCTCGGGATGCTGCTCATCTCGCACGATCGCCCGCTGCTCAGATACTTTGCCGATGAGATCTATGTTTTGGAGGTGGGGAAGGTGCTGTGAAATGCACTGCGCCGCCGGGGGCAAGGAAGGAATTGGAACATATGAGAAAGAAACAGCTGACCGCAGCAATTATGACGGCGCTCATGACCGTCAGTGCCTCTGCCTACGCCGCAGAGCAGACAACTGCCCACGCGGATGGGACGCTCGACAGCTATGAGCTCGCGCCCGTCGAGGTGGAGGGGGAACGTGCCGCAGAGACCGATGCCATGACGGCGGAGACCGCATCGCTCGGTGCGCTCGGGAGCGGGGATGTGCTTGAGGCGCCCGTGAACGTCGTCTCCTATACGGACGAAACGCTGAAGAAGAGCTTCGTCCCGACGCGTGCTTTCCTCAATGCGGCGACGAACAACCCGTCCGTCATGGTGGGCGGCGCCTCGACGAACAACAATGTCGAGCTGCAGATCCGCGGCATCCCGTTCAACACACATGACATCCTGCTCGATGGTGTACCGGGCATGATTATGATGCAGAACCAGCCGACGAACTACATCGGCCGCATGGAGATCATCGCGGGGCCGAACGCCGTTGTCAGCGGCATCGGTCTCCAACAGTCCGCCTCGGGCTTTATCAACTTTGTGCCGAAGAAAGCGGAGGCGAAGCCGAATCTCGACATCACAACATCGTATGCGAGCAGCCGGTATTTTTCCCACGGCATCGACTGGGGGCAGCGCTTCGGGAAGAATCAGGAGTGGGGGATCCGCATCAATGCCGAGACGCACAACGGGCGCACGACCATGAGCGGCGAGGATCTGCACGGCAGGGATCTCTACGTGAACATCGATCACGAGGATGCAAAGAGCAAAAGCTCCTTCCTCTATGGTTATGACACCGAGGTGAACCACGGGATGCCCGAGGTGCTGCGCATCAAGGACGCGAACTGGGGGACGAGTGTCACGCGTCTGCCCGCGGCGAACTCCGTTGTGAAAAACTTTATGCCACGTTGGGCGCTGCTCTCGCATACGCACCGCGTCTATCTGTTGCAGCACGAGCAGAAGCTCGGCAGACATCTGACCGCCTACGCGAAGGCGGGCATCATGCACCGTGACTGGCCGGGCTACATCACGGCGAAGCCGTTCCTGCAGAACGACGCGGGCGACTACACGCTCGACATATCCGGCAGCTCCACGATGGGCAAGACGGATCGCCGTGCCTTTATGACGGGGCTGAAATACGACGTTACGAGCGGCATCCTGGATCACACACTCACCGTCGGCTATGACTATCTCTCGCAGCACAGCCGGTCGAACTATGCGCCGGGAACGACCTCGCATCTGACGGGCAATATCTATCAGGGGCTGATCACCGACCCCGGAGCGCCGCGTGCGCCCGAGGGGCAGTGGTATGTCGGCAGCAAGGCAAACTACCGCAGCTTCGTCTTTACGGACAGCATTGCAACGAAGGACGGGCGTTTGAAATTCGTTGCGGGCGTGCGCCACCAGACCATCCATACGCGCTCACTCAGCCGCACCACAGGCGCGGAGACCAAGTCCTATGAGAAATGTGCGAATACGCCGACCTTCGGTGCGCTCTACAAACTCTCCCCGCGCACGGCGATCTATGCGAACTATGCCGAGTCCCTCGGTACGGTGTCCTCGCCGCCGAGCACCGTCATCAACAAGGATGATGTCATGCCGCCGGTCAAGACGAAGCAGTATGAGCTCGGTGCAAAATGGGATATGGGCAGCTGGGCATCGACCCTCAGCCTCTTCCGCATCAATCAGCCGACCGCAATCGTGAACGCGAGCAACTACTATGTGATGGACGGCATGACACGCAGTCAGGGCATCGAGTGGAACGTGTTCGGACACGTAGCGCCGCGCCTCAATATCATGGGCGGCTTCATGATCCTCAATGCGGAGTATGAGCGTACGCAGGGGGGACGGAAGGACGGCAATCAGGTCTTTGGGACGCCGCAGTTCAATGCGACCCTCGCGCTCGACTGGGAGACCAAGGCGAAGGGGCTGAACATCTACGGGCGTATGCACCATTTCGGCACATCCTATGCGGACAGTCTGAACCGCATCGAAGTACCCGCATGGACGCGGTTTGACCTCGGCGCACAGTACAAGACCGAGGCGTTCGGGTGTCCGATGGCGCTGAATTTCATGGTCTACAATGTATTCAACAAGATGTACTGGTCAACCACGACCGTAAAGTGGAGCGAGGGCGGCCTCATGCTGAATCCGGGCAGAACCTATATGCTGTCCGCGACGATCCGCCTGTAAGAGAAGAATCAAGGAGGAAATGGACATGACGAAACGAAAGCTGGCGCTTGCGGTCGCACTTGCGGCCGTCGGCTCGATGTGGATGGGCGCAGCAAGTGCCGCAGAGAGGACGGAGGCGATGGACTCCTATGAGCTCGCGCCTGTTACCGTTGAGGGGGCGCAGACGGAGGAGGCGGAGATCGGGGGCGGACTCGTCAGCAAGACCGCGCGCATGGGCATTATGGGAGATGTGGATGTGCTCGACATTCCCTACTCCATGCAGAGCATGACGGAGAAAGCGATCAAGACGTACAGCGATCCGAGTCAGCCGCTGGCAAATGTGCTACTGAACAATCCGTCCATCCGCACCAGTACGAGTTCGCCGATGTACTCGGACTTCTCGATGCGCGGGATCAATATGAACGGCAATCATTTCCTGCTGAACGGCGTGCCCAGCATGTTCTCCCAGTACACAATGCCGCCCGCGCACATCATCGAGCGCATGGACATCACCTCGGGGCCGAATGCGGCGGTTAACGGCGTCAGCATGTCGAACAACGGAACGAACGGTGGCGCGACACCTGCGCCGGGGACGATCAACGTCGTGACGAAGCGCGCGGGCAGCGAACCCGTGACGAAGTATACGCAGGTGATCTCGGGGCGCTCGACCGCCGGCGAGTATCTCGATATTGCGCGCCGCTTCGGCAAGAACAACGCGTGGGGCGTGCGCGTGAACGCGGAGATGCTCGACGGCGGGCTGTCGCTGCCGGGGTCGAAGATCCGCTGGCAGGATGTCTTCCTCAACATCGACCATCAGGGGAAGAACAGCACGACGAACATCTTCCTCGGGAACTGGGACTATAAGGTCTTTGGCGCGCAGCGCTGGTTCACCTACAGTGGAAACGGGCGCAGCCTGCCCTCCGCACCCGAGTCGAAGATGAGCTATGATTTCCCCGAGACGTGGAAATGGATGTACGGTCAGATTGCAACGCTCAACCACGAGCACAAGCTGAACGATCATTTGAAGGTCTTCTTCAATGCGGGATACACGTGGCGTGACGGGGACAAGATGAACTCGGGCGCGAATTTGAACTTCGACACAGCGGGTAATTTCACGAGCCGCAACCGCTCCAATGCACAGAACGAATCCGCGAATAATTCCTATCTGCAGCTCGGATTCTCGGGCAAATTCAGGACAGGCACGGTGCAGCATCAGTGGGCAGTCTCGGTGGATCGCTCCAAGGCAGACTACTGGAACAAGGGAAATACGGGCAAAACAGGGCTGTATGGTGGCAATCTCTACGACGGGATCATCTTCCGCCCGGGCTTCTACCCCCTGCCGCAGATGATGCCGGAGGTCGCCCAGTGGAACGAAGTCAATACGGGTGTCTCCATAATGGACACGATGTCCTTCGGCAAGTGGAATGTCATGCTGGCAGCGACGCGCAAGCACGAGCATTTTGAAAACCTGACGAACAAGAAGATCATCCGCAACGACAATGTCCTCCCAACGTGGGGGCTGACCTACAAGCCGACGGCAAATACGGCGGTCTACTACGGGCATACGGAGAGCTTCTCGCGCGGCTACGTTGTAACGGACGCGAGCTATGCAAACGTCGGCGCCGTGCTCGCTCCGGTGCGCAGCAAGCAGAACGAGATTGGCGTGAAGTATGCGAACAAAGGGCTGATGACGACGCTCGCACTCTTTGAGATCGACGAGCCGAACCGTTTTGATACGTGGGTCGGTGCCAATAAGTATTTCTCTGCGGATGGGAAAAATGTCTATCGCGGTGTCGAAATGACGGCAAACGGGCAGGTTGCGCCGAAGTGGACAGTCACGGGCGGATTCCTCTATCTCGATGCCACGCGCGACAAAACGCAGCGTGGGACGAAGGATGGTTGGTTTGTCAACGGCACGGCAAAGTGGAGCAGCGTCCTCGGCTTCACCTATCAGGCAGATGAGAAGGTGAGCGTGCAGGGACGCCTCAACTGGGTGGGGAATGCGCACCTCGACAGCGCCGGCCCGAACGGCCGCACGGAGATCCCCTCCTATGTGACGCTGGATCTCGGCATGAAGTATCACACGAAGCTCGACGGCATGCCGCTCGAACTGAGCTTTATGTGCTATAATGCACTTGACAGGAACTACTGGATGGGCAGGGGCGGTTCGACGACGTTCGGTCTCTCGATGCCGCGCACCCTCATGTTCTCGGCTTCGGTCAGCCTGTAAGAGGGTGGCCCCACGTCGTTTTGGCATACGATGACGTGGGGCTTTTGTATTATTTCGTTTGTTTATTGATACGGTGGAAGGAGATGAAGATGAGGATACAAATATTTTTATGCGGCATCGCACTCTGCCTGCTGCTCGTCCTCGTGGGCTGCGGCAAGGGGGAAGAGCAGGCGGCACAGGGCGTGGAGACGATCACCGTCACGGACAGTATCGGGCGGGAGGTGACGATACCCTATCCGCTGACGCGCGTTGTCGTGTCGAATGCCTACAACGTCGAGTTCATCAATGCGGTCGGGGCGATCGACACGGTGGTCGGCGTCGATAGCTATATCTTTCAAAACCCCTCCGCCTTCCCCGGGCGGTTCACGCAGGATCAGGTGATCGGCGCGAATCAGACCAATCTCAACTATGAAAAGATCATCGAGCTGCAGCCGCAGGCGCTCATTCTGACGGGCAACGGCAGCTGGGAGGACGCGGAGAAGAAACTCTCGCCGTTTGGAATCGCTGTGATCGTTGTGGATGCCTACTATACCGGCGCATTTCAGGAGAATTGCGCACTGATCGGGCGGCTCTTCGGCAAGGAGGCGGAGGCGGCGGAGCTTGCGGCGTTCTTTACGGAACAGCTGGACTATATCCGCCAGAGAACGGCGAACGTGCCGAAGAAGCGGCTCTATTTTGAGTACCGCACGGAGGGCAATACGACTGTGCCCGGGGATTATTTCTACGACATGGTGGCGTATTCGGGCGCGGACAATATCTTTGGCGACGCGAAGAATCCGCAGGTGAACCCCGAGGCGGTGATCGAGCGGAACCCCGCCTACATCGTGAAGGTGTCCGAGCCAAAGGTGCGCGCTTCCTACCTTCCGCCGAGCCCCGAGGATCATGCGCGTATCCTGCACGAGCTCGAGAGCCGCGTGGGATGGGACACGATCGACGCGGTGAAGAATCAGCGCATTCTGCTGCTTTCGCACTATGCGCACGGCGGCGCATCAAAGCTCGTCGGGACGATGTATATTGCGAAATTCCTCTACCCCGAGCTGCTGCCCGACCTCCATCCCGAGGAGGTATTCAAGGTCTGGGTGGAGAAATATCAGCACCTCCCGTATGTCGAGGGGCATACCTACCCCGCGTTTCCGCTGACGGGGGAGTAGGCGATGCTGGCACAGGAATATCACGCGCGCGGGCGGCGCAAATATCTCATGATTGCGGCGGGCGCTGTCTTGACACTCATCGCTGCCTATGTGTTTACAACGCTTGGGATGAAGGAGGCAGGGCCGTTTCAGACCGTGGACGCGATTGCGCAGTATTTTGACGGAACGATTGCGATGGGCGCAGACGCGGCGATGAACAAGATCATCCTGTTGCTGCGTCTGCCGCGCGTCCTGCTCGCCCTGATCGCAGGCGCGGGGCTCGCACTCGCGGGGGCGCTCATGCAGTCCGTGACGCGCAACTATCTCGTCAGCCCCTTCACGCTTGGTATCTCCTCGGCGGCGGCGCTCGGCGCCTCGCTCTGCATCGTGCTCGCGGCGGGGACGGCGCTCGACAGCGACCTCGGCATCATCGGGGCGGCGTTCTTGCTCTCGTGCGCGTGCGGCGTCATCGTCTACGGGATTGCACAGCGCTCGGGGCTCAGTCCGACCACGATTGTGCTCGTCGGCATCGCGCTGAACTATTTCTTCAGCGCGCTCACGGCGACGCTCGAGTTCTTCGCACAGGAGCACAAGCTCGCGGCAGTCATTCAGTGGACGTTTGGCTCGCTGCATCGCGCCTCGTGGGAGTATGTCGCCATGGGTAGCCCCATCGTCTTGTTGGGGGGCGTCGTCGCTCTGTTTTATGCCCTGCCGCTCAATGTGATGGCGGTGAGCGACGATGAGACGGCACGCAGTCTCGGAGTGAACCCCGTGCGTCTGCGTACGATTGCGGGTCTGGTCGCAGTCTTTATGACGGCGACGATCATCAGCTTTACGGGCGTGATCGGCTTCGTGGGGCTGATCGCGCCGCATATGGCGCGGTTCCTCATCGGAACGGATCACCGCTTCTATCTGCCGTTTACGGCGGTGCTCGGGGCGGCGCTTCTCCTCGTGTCGGATACGGTCGGGAGGCTCATCCTCTACCCCGTGACGATCCCCGTGGGCATCGTCATCTCCTTCCTCGGCGTGCCGCTCTTCATCCATCTGATCCTGCGCGGGGGGAGGCCATCGACATGAGTGCAGCAATGCGTCTTTGTGCGGTGCATCTCACCTTCGGCTATCGCCCGGAGCGGCGTATCTTGGACGATGTGTCTCTCGGCATCGCGTCGGGCGAGGTGCTCGGGCTGCTCGGCCCGAACGGCACGGGCAAGACGACGCTCATCAAGTGCATTGCCCGGCTCCTGCATCCTTCTGCGGGGACAGTGCAGGTGGACGGCGCGGATCTCGCCGCGCTTTCCGCAGGAGAGATCGCGCAGCGGGTCGCCTATGTGCCGCAGTATACGAATGCCGCATTCGGCATGACGGCACTGCAAGCGGTGCTCATGGGGCGGCTGCCGTATGCGGGCTATCGTTACCGCGCGGAGGATGAGCAGATTGCGTTTCGCGTGATGGAGCGCATGGGACTTTCGGACTTCGCCTTTCGCAGCATTCGGGAGATGAGCGGGGGCGAACGGCAGCGCGTCTTTATCGCGCGCGCACTCGCGCAGGAAACAGGGCTCATCATCCTCGATGAACCGACGGCGAGCCTCGACCTCTATCACCAGCTCTTTATCCTGCGCCTCATCACGGAGATCGCGCGGCGGGACGGTATCGCCGTCCTCATGACCATCCACGACCTCAACCTCGCCTCGCTCTTTTGCGACACCATCCTCATGCTGAAGGACGCTCATGTATTCGCATACGGGCGGGCGCAGGAGGTGCTGACCGAGGAGCATATCGCGGCAATGTACGGCGTGCATACGCGTGTCACCGTCGAGGACGGGGCGAAGCACGTGCGGCTGTTGAAGGATGGATAGGAGGGGTTCATGCGCATATTCGTTTTGATGCTCTCGTGTGCGTTGCTGTTCTCTGCGCTCGGCTGTGGGGGCGTGCAGAATGAGCGTGCGGGCGGCTATACGGTGACGGATGCTGAGGGAAGGACGGTCGCTTTTGATCAAAAGCCTGTGCGCGTTCTGAACTATGGGCTCTGGCTTGATGATATTGTATTGGGGATGCTGCCGTCGGAACATCTTGTTGGGATCGACCATCTCGCGGATGACCCGAACAGCTCGAACATCGTCTCCATCGCGGAGACGATTCCTGTGAAGCTGAATCAGCCGTCGGCGGAACAGGTTGTTGCCCTGCATCCCGATGTTGTGTTTCTGGATGCGGGGAAAGATGCGGCTGTGGGGGATACCCTGCGCGATCTCGGCATCCGCGTCGTCGCGTGCCGGAAGCCGCGCACGCCGGAGGAGGTTCATGCGGCAGTGCAGCTTGTCGCAGCCGCGCTTGGTGAGGAGGCAAAGGGCGCTGCCCTCCTCGCCGCCTATGACACGGCGTGTTCAGAACTCATGGAGCGTGTTGCAGGGATTCCAACCGATCGGCGAAAAAAGGTGCTCGTCATCTCCATGTCGCCGACGTTTGGGAATCGCGGTGGGCTGTTCGATACGCTCTGCACGATGGCGGGCGTTACGAACGGCGCGGCAGAGATCGGACTCACGGCGGGGCAGTCGCTGACGAAGGAGCACATTCTCGCGGTGAATCCCGATGTCCTGATCGTGCCGGTCTGGAACGACCACGGCAGCTACGACATCGAGAAGTTCAACCGCGAATATCTGGACGATCCTGCGCTCCAAACGGTGAAGGCGATCCGTACGCAGCGGATTGTGCGCCCGCGTGAGGGCTACATCTATAACGCCTCGCAGGATATGGTGTTCGGGGCACAGGACATCGCGCACCTCGCCTATGGGGATTTGATCGAGCCGCCCGTGGGGCGGCATTTGACGGTCGCGGAACAATAGGAATATATTTTAGGAAGCACTGATAAATTCAGCCACGCCATCTTAGCGCATCTTTTTTGCCCGCTTTTTGTCGGCAAATCCTCCACATAGCTTTGGCTATGCGTCCGGTTTGCCTTCTCAATCGGACGAAAAAACCTACGCCAATCTGACGAACTTCATTTTATCAGCGATTCCTTTAGGAGGACCTTATGGGAAAGAAACGATGGATGGCAGGAATGACATGCGTACTCTGTGCGTTTCCGCTTGCGGCGCAGGCGGCAGAGGGGGAGACGCAGAGCTATGAGACGACTGCGGTCAACGTGACAGCACAGGGCTATGAGAAGCCGACACTCGACACGCCTGCCGATACGGTGGTCTATACGGCAGAAGAGTTGAAAAAGACGGGCGCGCGCGATGTGATCTCCGCACTGAAATTCAAGAATGGCGTGCACTTTACCAATATGGGCCCCGACGGACAGACGTGGATCACGGGCAACGCGGGCGTAAACCTGCGTGGTGTTGAGAACGGGACACTTGTCCTAATCGACGGTGTGCCCGCTTCGTTCAATAACGTGAGCCATCTCGACATGATGAGCCTCGACGCTGTGGAGCGTGTGGAGATCGTGAAGGGGGGCGGCTCCGTACTCTACGGCTCGGAGGCGTTTGGCGGTGTTGTGAATGTCATCACGAAGGAGACCTATAAGAACTCGGTGCGTGTGGCGGCGGGGGATCGCGGGCAGCGCGACTATGCGGCGACCATCGACCTCGGCAAGGTTGGCATCGCCGTCAGCCGTTCGTACTACGGTGCGACGGGGAATCTGACGGATACGATGGGGAAGCTGAAGATCAACGGGACACAGACCCCCTATATGGTCGGATTTGGCAAGAGCCGCAAGGATCACGTCAACCTCACGTACAAGATCAATGACGAGATGCGCCTCTCCTATATGTACAGCGGCAAGAATCACTCCATTCATTACAACGACGCTGCAGGGAATCTCCTCAAGTATTTCAAGTACGACGACGATGAGCATTTTGCGAATTTCGGCTATCAGGATAAAAAGGGGTGGTCAGGCAGTGCGTACTACAATTTCCGCTCGATCTCGAACCCCGATTGGTTTATCGTGAATCCGAGCACCGTAGAGTGGGAGAAGAGCCATCACCGCCAGTACGGCGCGGAGGTGAAGAAGGTCTGGAAGGACGATGTGAGTACGACGCTCGTCGGTATTTCGGCGAAGCGGCAGACCTACGTCAATCAGAATCAGAAGTATCGAAAGTATTCAGAGAGCGACAGTACGCTAAAACCCTATGCAAAGTTCGGCGGCTACGGCATGAATGAATACTCGCTCGTTGCCTCGTATGATCGTGACCTCAGCCCCGTGACGGCGGCGATTGTCAGCATGCGTCAGGATTGGGTGAAGTCCTCGGCGGGCGACTATGACGCCTTTCTTCCGCAGCTGCAGGTGACCACGCGCCTCAGTCGTGACAGCGCCGTCTATGCGAGTGTGGGCAAATTTTTCCGTATGCCGAATTTCCGCAACCTGTACTATGCGAGCGTTGTCATGGTTCCCAATCCGAATCTGAAACCGGAGTCCGGGTGGAACTATGAGGTGGGGTACAAGTATGACGGCAAAGGCCGCCGCTTTACAGCGACTGTGTTCCATACAGATGTGTGCGATCAGATTGTCAGTGTGAAGGGCAGCGACGGCAGGAGTTACCAGACGAACGCAGCATCCTATCAGAATACAGGACTGGAGGTGTCCTATGCACAGGATGCCGATGCACACGTCACGTTCAACACCGGTTTTACCGTCGGCAATCCCGAGCGCAAGTACAAGGATGGGCAGCCCTTCGTGCGCGCGCTCGGCCGCTATCAGCTGACTGCCGGCGTAAACTACGAGAACCGCGACCTCTCGGCGGCGCTCAGTCTCAGCTACTGGGGCGACCGCGGCTACAACAGTACGAGTAATGAGCGCGTACGCTTTATGCCAATTTCGGGCAATCTGCTTGCCTCGAATCTTCATGTCGCCTATCGCTTCACCCCTGACCTCACCGGGACATTCGATGTGGACAATCTCTTCAATCGCCGTGACTATACGAACAGCGGCAACTATTACACCGTCGGACGCTCCTTCCTCGTTGGCGTGAACTATATGTTCTGATTCGTTCCTTTGGACGTGAAAATACCCCGATGGCTGCGTGCTGTCGGGGTATTTGTGTATGTCAAAGAAAATCCTGCAACGTCTTTCCTCATCGGCGAAATTCGTGTAAAATTGAAAAAAGAAGAATGGAGCGGACATATTTCCTATATGCCGTTCTGACGGGTAAGGAGGATACCGCGATGAAACATACGGTAACACTGTCAAACGGGGGGACTGTTCCCGCGCTCGGACAGGGGACTTGGTATCTTGGCGATGCGGAGGGCACACGGGCACGCGAGATTGACGCGCTGCGTGCGGGGATCGAGGCGGGGATGATTCTCATTGATACGGCGGAGAACTACGGCGACGGCCGCTCGGAGATGCTTGTCGGCGAGGCGATCCGTCCGTATGACCGCGCGAAGCTCTTTCTCGTGTCGAAGGTCATGCCGTCGAACGCGTACGGCACGCGGCTCATGCAGTCGCTCGACCACAGTCTCTCCCACCTCGGGACGGACTATCTCGATCTCTACCTCTATCACTGGCGCGGCGAGCGGCCGCTTGCGGAGATGGTCGCGGCGATGGAGGAGGCGCGTGCAGCGGGCAAGATCCGCGCGTGGGGCGTGTCGAACCTCGATACGGCGGATATGGAGGAGCTGTGGCGGATTGATGGCGGCACGAACTGTGCGGTGAATCAGGTGCTCTACCACATGGGTTCGCGCGGCATCGACTACAGCCTCCTCCCGTGGATGCGGGAGCACCACGTCGCCCTCATGGCGTACTGCCCGCTCGCACAGGTGGGGCGGCTCGGCTGTGACCTCCTCTGGAGCAGTGTGCTCGCTGAAATTGCGGCGAAGTACGGCGCGACACCGGCGCAGATCGCACTCGCGTGGGCAATACGTGACGGGAATACGATTGCCATTCCGCGTACGGGGCGGCGGGAACACGCCGTCAGTAACGCGGGCGCGGATGCGTTTGATCTGACGGAGGAGGACTGCGCCGCGATTGACCGCGCATTCCCGCCGCCGACGCAGAAAGAGCCGCTGCATATTGAATAGGATGACGACGGTATCTTTCTATGGAGGGAAAACGTCTGCAAAGTGCCAAAGCAAACCCTAGTGGAGCAAGCGAGTAAAACGCGCGGTATGCCCCGGCGGATTTCTTTCGTTCAAGCGTAGCGCGTTTAAGAAGTCCGCCGGTATTTGAGCATACAAGCGCGTGATCGCTTGCGCAACGAGGCGTTTGCGTGGCACGTGCAGACGTATGCAAGTTTGTTGTTCGCAGGTAGGAGGAAATACGATGAAAATAGTGGTACTCGATGGCTTTACGGAGAATCCGGGGGACATCAGCTGGGCACCCCTTGAGGCGCTTGGAGAGCTGACGGTCTATGACCGCACCGCACTCACGGAGTCGCCGCTGATCGCCGAGCGCATCGGCGACGCGGAGATTGCCGTCACGAACAAGACGCCGCTCACACGTGCCGTCATCGACGCGTGCCCGAACCTCCGAGCCATTGCCGTACTCGCGACAGGGTATAACGTTGTGGACACGGCGTATGCACGTGAGAAGGACATCCCTGTCATGAACGTGCCTGTCTACGGAACGGACAACGTCGCGCAGTATGCAATCGCCCTGCTCCTTGAGGCGTGCTCGCAGGTGGGGCATCATGACCGCTCCGTACACGCGGGTGAATGGACGCGGAGCATTGACTTTTGCTACTGGCAAAAACCTCTCATCGAGGTGAGCGGCAAGACGGCGGGTATCATCGGATTTGGGCGCATCGGTCAGGCGGTCGCACGTATCCTCTCCGCGATGAACGTTCATGTCCTCGCCTACAGCCGCTCCGAACGCGCGGAGGGGCGGGCGCTCGCGGACTATGTGCCGCTTGACACATTGTTTCAGAAATCGGATGTTATCTTCCTGCACTGCCCGCTCACACCCGAGACCGATGGCATCATCAACGCCGCGAACATCGCAAAGATGAAGGACGGTGTCATCATCGTCAACAATGGGCGCGGACAGCTCATCGTGGAGGAGGATCTCGCGGCGGCACTCACGAGCGGCAAGGTCGCCTATGCGGCGGTTGACGTTGCCTCGTCCGAGCCGATTGCGGCAGACAATCCGCTCCTCCATGCACCGAACTGCATCATCACGCCGCATATCTCGTGGGCGACCAAGGAGGCGCGTGAGCGCATCATGCAGATGACGGCGGACAACGTGCGTGCGTTTATGGAAGGCAAGCCGACGAATGTTGTGAACTGAGGGGACATTCGGTATAAAAAAGCCCGTGGATGCAACGCGTCCACGGGCGAAAATTTGTTTGTGTTTATTGGCTGCTTATCGTATCCTGTACCTGAAACGTCTTTGGGTAGGAGCAAGCTCGTGGCGATGCCATTCCCCCCCGAAAAGGGGGGGGAATGGTCGCACTTTGGCTACTACAAGAAAGCATTTTATAATCAAAATATAATAATAGTCGTGTAAAGTAATCGTAAAAGTGTATCGGTATTGGTGAATTACTTTATGGATAAGTTCTTAGCGTGTTACCATGGCACTTCAAAAGAAAGTGCTGAGAAAATATTATCGACACGTACCTATAAAGCATCAGGATCGGATGAATGGTTGGGGCGGGGCGTATATTTCTTTGAAAACGATCCAATCCAAGCACATAAATTTGTAAAGGCATATAAAAAACTATCGGACGAAACCATTCAAGTTTTATTTACAAAGATATGTGTTATGGAAAATATGCATACGGTAGATTTAACGATCGATGAAGATCGAAATTTCCTTGAAGAATATGAGAGAAGGATACGAGAGAAAATTACAAGTACCCTCTCCCCCAACAACATATACTGGACACACAAAGAAGGATATGCTTTGGATTTCTTATTTGAAAATCGTCCATATGCACTCGTCCGCGCAGCCTATGATATTCCGAAAAGAAACCGTACAGAAGGATTTGGCTATGCGCAAGTACATATCCAAGTTTGTGTAAAACAACCATCTTGTATTATGAAAGATACCATAAGGTGTCATGTGGCTCCACAGAGAGGTGATTGATATGTTATCGCAGAAATTCAAAGAGGATGCTCTGCATGCTTTGGAAGAGATGTCTGCGGAGGAACTCATTAGAGTTTTAAAAAAAATAGGTTCTGTCCAAGAAAATACGGTCTCTATCAGTATCGCTCTACCGAAACCGCCGCGTTTTCATTTTTCTACAGCAGAAGAGATCACGCCGGTTATCGAGCAACAAATTATCATGAAAAAACAACCACGTTATCAATTTGATCTTCCAAAGATGGGTGATGTACTTCCGCAATGGGGGGACGCGGCATGAGTGAAAAATCGCTTACATCGTGCCATGCGGCAATACAGTTTCAGGGATATATGTTCGAGAAGTTGTCCTTTTCCTATCATGGAAATAATGGCAATGAAGATGAGGGTGAAGCGGTAGGATCTGTTTCAACAAAATTTCGAATAGCAATTGCGTTGAATAAAGAAGACGATTCAACTTTGAAAGGGGATATCAGACTATCTTGCGAAGTGAATGCGGAAAATAATGAACAATTTCCGATGGTATCAGCGACGATGCATGGAGAATTTCATATTTCCCCGAATACGCCCGAAGACCAAGCAAAAAAACTATTGGAAGTAAATGGTGTAGCAGTGATGTTTCCCTTCTTACGTGCCGCCATATCCAATATCACAATGACGGCCGGCGTTGGACCTATGGTTCTTCCACTCGTTGATGTTAGAAAGCTGGCACATGCCGAATGAAAAGACGAACCACAATCCGGATGTGGTTCGTCTTTTTATATACGCGCGATAAACAAAAAGAAATAACCGCCCAGCTTTTGACGGAGTGAGCGGTTGTTGAAAAACAAAACGTAATTTCGGAAAGATGCCGTCATAGGACGTTTCTTTCTGTGTCTATTATAACAGGCGCGCGCTTTCTTGACAAGTGTGCATATGCTATGATAGGAAAAACGATTCCGGGAAAGGAGAGATCATCATGAATCTGCGTGCGGATGCGGACGGTATGATAAAGGAAAGTTTCGCTGCGATTCTGCCCGATGCGGCGGTGCGGCGTGCACTCGCGGGGCACACGTTTGGCGGCGGGCGCATCGTCCTCGTCGCGGTGGGCAAGGCGGCGTGGCAGATGGCGCGTGCGGCGGCGGACACGCTCGGGGAGCGCATCGACTGCGGCATTGTGATTACAAAATACGATCATGTCATGGAGGCGATTCCGCGCGTCACCTGCATGGAGGCAGGGCATCCCGTACCCGATGAGAATTCGTTTGCGGCGACGGAGGAGGCTCTGCGGCTGACGGAGCATCTCACGGCGGAGGATACGGTGCTCTTTCTGCTGTCGGGCGGCGGCAGCGCACTCTTTGAAAAACCGCTGATTCCCGCCGCAGAGCTCATGGATCTCACGGAGCAGCTGCTTGCCTCGGGCGCGGACATCGTGGAGATGAACACGATCCGCAAGCGCATGAGTGCGGTCAAGGGCGGCAGGTTCGCGGCGCACTGCGCCCCCGCACACGTCTTTTCCATCGTGCTCAGCGACATCCTCGGCGATCCCCTGAACATGATCGCCTCAGGCCCTGCGCACCCCGATGCATCGACGGCGGCAGATGCGCACGCCATTGCACGAAAATACGGGCTGCGGCTCTCTCCTGCGGCACGCGCACTTCTCGACACGCCCCTGCCGTTCTCCCTGCCGAATGTGGAGGCGCACATCACGGGCAGCGTGCGCGAACTGTGCGCGGCGGCTGCGGCGGCGGCAGAGCGGCGCGGCTATGCGCCCGTCCTTCTCACCGATCGGCTCGATCTGGAGGCTCGTGCGGCGGGACAGTTCCTCGCGTGCATCGCGCGGACGCACGCGGCGGACTGTGTTTCGACGGCATACATTGCGGGGGGCGAGACCATCGTGCGCCTCATGGGCAAGGGGCGCGGCGGACGCAATCAGGAGCTCGCCCTCGCGGCGGCGGACGGCATCGCAGGGCTTGACAATGTTGCGGTGTTCAGTGTCGGCAGCGACGGCACGGACGGCCCGACGGATGCGGCGGGCGGTTACGTGGACGGCGGGACGGCGGCGGCACTCACCCGCGAGGGCAGGAGTGCGGCGGCGGCACTTGCGGAGAACGATGCCTATCCTGCGCTGAACGCGGTCGGCGGCCTCATCATAACAGGCCCTACAGGGACGAATGTAAACGATGTTGCGCTCGTGCTGATTCGGGGGCGATCCTCTCGTGAACAATGAATAAACATGGGATGAAAGACCTGTGTCCGCCTCCGCATGACGTGGGGGCGGGCATTTCTGTGTCCTTCCACCGATTCCATGGACAGATATATTTTCTGTTTGGGACAAAAGTTGTAGAAAAAAGAGCGCGAATCCATTGACCAATGCGCGCAGATACTCTATAATGAGAAAAAGATAAGAGGTGATTTCAATGGCTTCTTTTGCGGACATCCTGGAGGAGTGTGCCGCTGCGGCGGGGATTGTGCTGACAGCGGAACAGATCGCGCAGTTTGCCCGCTACAATGAAATGCTCGTCGAGCGGAATGCACACGTCAATCTCACGGCGCTCACCGCGCCCGAGGACGTTGCGGTCAAGCACATCATTGACAGTCTGACGGCGTACGACGCGTCGCTCTTTGGCGCGGCGCACACGCTCATCGACGTTGGCACGGGGGCGGGGCTGCCCGGCATCCCGCTCGCGGTCTATGCGCCGCACCTGCGCGTGACGCTCATGGATGCGCTGCAAAAGCGGGTTCGGTTCCTCACCGACGTTACGGCGGCGATGGGGCTCACGAATACGCGCTGCATTCACGCACGCGCGGAGGAGGCGGCACGGCAGAAGGAACACCGTGGGCGCTATGATATTGCCGTGAGCCGCGCGGTGGCGCGTTTGCCCGTCCTGCTTGAGTATACCATGCCGCTGGTGCGCACGGGCGGGACGGTGCTCGCGCTCAAGGGGCGCGCATATGCTGAGGAGATGGCGGAGGGGGAACGCGCTGCGGCGATCCTTGGCGGCGGCGCAATTGCCGCGCGTCCCGTGCAGCTGCCGGGGCGGACGGATGTCCGTGCGATTCTTTCCGTACGCAAGGAGCGTCCGACACCGAAGGCATATCCGCGTCGGCCGGGGCGGGCGGAACAAAAACCGCTGCCATAGGAAAAGAGCCGTTTTATCAGTGACTTCTTTAGAGGATTTATATGATTTGTGTCGAAAATATGGGGTGAGTATAGGTATCGGTATATTTCCTATGCGGTTTTTCATAACGACGACAGTGGAAAGGGAAACGATCTGCGGAATACATTGCTTGATGATACAGGGAGTTTGTTCGACAAGGGGATGACGGAATGAAGCGATGGAAAGGACTGACCCTCGGCGCATTGGCACTGCTGCTTGCAGCTGCACCGTTCGCGGAGGCGGCGGCACCCCATGCGGTGTCTGCGGCACAGACGGATGAGGCACAGATACAGGCGGCGCGGGATGCCGAGCGTGCCGCCAAGGCGGCTGCACGCGCACAGCGTCAGGCGGAGCGTGCGGCGGCGCGGGCAGAGCGGATGAATGCGCGTGCACAGGAGAAGGCGCAAGCGGCGGCAGCACAGGAACAGGCGCCGCCCGCCGCGCCCGCTGTGCAGATCAAACCTGCGGCGGAGGACGTGACGGCGCACGGAAGTGCTGTGGAAAGCACTCCTGCGCCCGCCGCACCTGCGGTTTCGGCACGCGCGGCGGCACGGGCGGAGCGTCAGCAGGCACGCGCCGAGAAAAAGGCGGCACGCGCCGCCGCTGTACAGGAGCGCAGGCAAGCGGTCGCCGCTGCCAAGGCGGAGAAACGTGCCGCCGCCTTGGCGGCACGTTCGGAGAAGAAGGAGCGGCAGCGGCGTGATCGGGGATCGCGCTACAAGACCCTCTTTTCGGACAACGGGTTCATCTACGCTCTCGATGTCCGCAACACGCGTTGGGTGCCGCGCCCCTACAGCAGCGACGAGTATATGATCGACGCGTGGGTGCGCCTCGTGGAGAATACCGCCGGGGAGACTGTGGCGGAGGATGGGAAGATCCGCCCGGCAAAATATTTTCTGGAGCATTACTACATCAGTCCACAGCGCCGCCAGATCATGTTCCTCGCGGAACTGGAGGTCTCGGGACGGCCGGAGAACGCCGTCAAGGAGCGTGTCTACGACCCGAAGAACTGGGAGCAGCTGGTACCCGGCTCGATCGAGGATGATCTCTATGAGGCCATTACCGCACGGATGAAGTCGGCACCCGGTCAGCGCGGCGGGCTTCTTAGCGGAACGAGCGGCATGAGCCTGCGCGATGTGGTTGAGGAGTTTGCACGGATCTCCTTCTGAGGGGAACCGTGCAAGGAATGGGGGGACTCATTTTGTTGGAAAAGTATGGAGAGAATGATCTCTGCCAGGTAACCGGACTCCTCAACATGATGCAGTTTATGCGCCATGCGTCGGTACATTTGCAGGATGAATTGGCGGAACCGCTGATTTTTATCTATTTTGACATTGAGAATTTCAAGAGTTTTAACCAGCGGTACAGCTTCCAGCAGGGCAATCGTCTGCTGCGCTACGTCGCCGATCTCCTGCGCGAGACGTTCGAGGGGAACCTCGTTGCACGCTTCAACGACGACCACTTTGCCGTGGCGACGCAGAGCGAGAACCCCGGCGACTGCATCCAGTTCATTCACGAGCGGATCCGCGTCTACGATCTGGGGCTGCCGATGGAGGTCAAGGCGGGCATCTACCGCCCGCCGAAGGATGTGAAGGATGTCGCGCTCATCATGGATCGCGCGAAGATCGCCTGCAACAGCATCAAGAACACCTACGATATGACGTGGGCGGAGTTCAACCCCGCGATGGAGGAGGCGCTGAATTTCCGCAGCCACATCATCCGCTGCTTCCAGGAGGCGCTGATCGAGGGCTACATCGAGGTCTACTATCAGCCGGAGATCCGTGCGATGACACGCGAGATCTGCGGGTTCGAGGCGCTCGCACGCTGGAAGGATCCCGTACACGGCATGATCTCACCGGGGGTATTCGTCCCCGTTTTGGAGGACGCGCACCTCTCGCCGCAGCTGGATCTCTACATCATCGAGAAGGTCTGTCAGTCGATTGATCGGATGCGCCGCGAGGTGCCGGGGTGGGAGCTCCTGCGCGTTTCGGTGAACCTCTCGCGTGCGGACTTCCGTCTGATGGACATGGTGCAGGCGGTCGAGGATGTCCGTCTGCGCTACGATGTGGCGCGCTCCCTGCTCAACATCGAGGTCACAGAAGGGGCGATGAACGATGATGAGAAGTTCCTCCAGGGGGAGATCGCACGATTCCGTGCGACGGGCTACGAGGTCTGGATGGACGACTTCGGCAGCGGCTACTCCTCGCTGAACAACGTCAAGGACTATGTGTTCGACGTGCTCAAGATCGATATGAACTTCCTGCGCTCGTTCGAAACGAATCCGAAATCCGCGATTGTCATCCGCTCCATCGTCAACATGGCAAAGGAGCTCGGGATGCACACCCTCGCCGAGGGCGTTGAGACGGAGGAACAGCTCGAATTCCTGCGCGAGATCGGCTGCGAAAAGCTGCAGGGGTATCTGTTCAGCCCGCCCATGCCGCTCGATCAGGCGATTGCCTACTGTCACGGTCCGGCAGCAAAGACGACGGTGGAACCCTTCCGCCTCGCCGGCTACTACTCGGAGATCGGATCGATCAATGTGCTCTCGGGGGAGGCGTTCGAGCGGCGCGGGTCGCCAGAGATCGGGGACGCGCTCTCGCTGGCGATTCTGGAGGAGGAGAACGGCGAGATCCGCTATCTCTACCAGAGCCGGATGTTCAAGGCGTTCCTTCGCAGCATCGAGCTGGACGAGGAGAGTGCGCATACGCCGCACTACGAGCGCCGTATGCGCCAGAACCGCCGCATGATCGCACGCATGATGGCGGAGGCGGATCGCACGGGGCGCGAGGTCTATACCGACTTCATCACGCGCAACTCCTTCAACTCCGTGCGTCTGCGCCTCGTGACGCGCGATGCGGACGATACACGCGCGGTATTCCTCATGGCGACCGTGAACGTTTCGCGCTTTTCCCCGGCGGCGGGCTCTGTGCAGGAGGCGCTCAATCAGATCGTCGGCCTCTACGACCGTGTGGATCTCTTTGATCTCGCCAGCAAGAAGATCCGACAGCTCTATCGCGCGGTGACGGAACCGCCGCTGATCAAGGAGTACACACATTTTGAGGAAGTGGTCGAGCACTACGCCGAGGAGTGCGTGATCCCGCCCGAGCGCAAGCTGTTCCGGACGTTTTACAGCGACAAACACCTGCATGCCGTTCTTGAGGATAAGATGGCGCGGGAGGAGGTTGCGGTGCTGTTCAACAAGGAGATGCCGGACGGGTCGCATATGCTGCGGCTGCATCATCTCGTGCCGTTCCGCCTCGGGCAGCGCGATTTCGTCATCTCCTGCATTCAGGCGATCAATGAAAAGCTCATCAATGCGGCGATTGCATCGCTGTCCGCTGACGAGAACGAATGAGAATGGTTCATTCCTGCTGCATGGGTCTTTGCTCGTGCAGCAGTTTTTTTATGGATGTATGCCTTTTTGCAGCATCGCAGTCTTGACGCTGTGTTTCCCCGCACAACACCCGCCCGATGTTCCGCAGAACACCGCGCTGTACCTTGCCCGAACACAACATCCGTGCTCCTTTTCGGATGTATGATTCTCTGTCCATCACACTGATGTGCGTTTTGCATCGTATGTTTCTTTTTGCTATAATTCCTTTGAACGAAACGAATGTTTGAAGGAGGAATATCATATGAAGAACGGGCAGAACGATATGACGGTGCAGCGCACGCAGTACGAGCCGCTGACGAAGGCGGAGGAGGATGTGCTCATCCGGCGTGCGGTGCGCGGTGAGGCGCAGGCGATGAGTGAAATGCTCGCACGCTATCGCGGGCTGATCGTGAACGAATCGCATATCTCGTATCTCAGAAACGCCGCCCTTGCGGCAGATGCGGAGAACATCGCCGTGCTTGCCTTCATCGAGGCACTGCACGACTACGATCCGAAGCACGGCGCACCGTTCGCAGGGTTCGTGCGGGCACGCGTCCACAACGCGCTGTATACGGAGTTCCGCCGCGAGCGGCGGCTCTGGGAGCGCACCTGTCACCCCGAGCAGAGCGCGGACGCACGCGACGCATGGGAACGCTGTGGCGGTACGGAGGACATGACACAGCGTGCGGATCTGCGCCTCCTCGTGCGCGGGCTGCTGGAGAATGCCATGCACCGGCTCACGGAGCGCGAGAAGAAGATCCTCTCCCTGCATTACTTCCGCGACCTCACGCTTCGCCGCATCGCCGTCCTCCTCGGAACATCGGCGAGTGCGATCAGCAAGAGCAAGGCGAACCTGCTGCGGAAACTGCGGGCGTGCGTGGGGGTTGCAACTCCGTGCGAAATATGCTATTCTTAGTAAAGGTAATGGAATTGTAAAGGAGATGTCCTACATGGCACAGACCAGCATCAGTATTCGCATGGACGCTGAACTCAAGAAGAATTTTGAAAATTTCTGCGGTGCCGTCGGTATGAATATGTCTACGGCGATCAATATGTTTGCCATCGCGTGTGTGCGCGAGCAGCGCGTCCCGTTCGAGATCTCCGCGCAGCGTGCGCTGCCGGGTGAGTCGCTCGACCTCTTTACGGACACGACGTGGAGCGACGGGGAAAACGGATGACCTGCGGTATGGGGGCATATGCCCCCTATTTTTTTGCGATTTTTTAGATAACTTGTGACTTTTGCAACAGCGTTGTGGGTTTTTTTTGATAAATAACAATAAATAGAAACAAATAATAATAAAATAGGATAAAATACAAAATAATTTATTCGTGCTATGCCACATAAAAACACCCCGCAGCGCCGCTGCGGGGTGTTTTTGACGGTTTCTTCGTGGTGATTTCTCAGAGTTTGAATTTGTGTGTGGCGTTCTGCAGGTCGGTCGCAAGGGTTGCGAGGGACTGGGAGGCGGAGGCGATCTCCTCGCTTGAGGCGGACTGGGACTCGGAGGAGGAGGAGATGTTCTGCATATTCTCCGCTGTTTCCTCCGTGATCGTATCGACCATGGTCGCGGATTGGATGATCCGCTCCGTTCCCTCGGCGACGGTCTGCATGGAGCTGCTGATGTTTGCGATCTGCTCCTTCATCTCGTCGACCATGCGCGTGATGTTCTCGAACTGTGTGCCGACGGCGCGGATGGCGGCCGTACCTTCCTGTACCTCGCTTGTCCCGCTCTGCATGGCGGCGACTGCCTGTGCGGTGTCGTGCTGCACGCCTGTAATGCGTTCCTTGATCTGATCCGCCGCCTCGCGGGACTGCTCGGCGAGCTTGCGGACCTCCTCGGCGACGACGGCGAAGCCGCGTCCCGTCTCGCCCGCGCGCGCTGCCTCGATAGCGGCGTTGAGGGCGAGGAGGTTGGTCTGGTCGGCGATGGCGGAGATGGTCTCGACGATTTCGCCGATCTGCTTGGAGCTCTCGCCGAGTTTCTCGACGACTTCGGCGGAGCGCAGGACGCTCTGCTCGATGCCCGTCATTTTCTGCATGGCATCGTTCATGAGGGCTTCGCCCTTTTCGGCGGCCTCGGCGGTGGATGCCGAGCCGGCGGCGACGCGTGCCGCCTTGTCCGTGACGCGTCCGACATCGTCCGAGACGCTGCCGATATTCTGCTTTGCGTCGGCGATGCTCTCGCGCTGGCGACCCGTGCCGTCCGCGACATGGGAGACGGTACCCGCGATCTCGGTCGCGGACTCCGCCATCTGGTGTGCGCCCGCCGTGAGCTGTTCGGAGGCGGCGGCGAGCTGTTCTGCGGTCTCCGCGACCTGACGGATGACGCCGCGTATGTTCTTCATCATCGTGTTGAAGTTCGCGGCGAGCTGCCCGAGTTCATCCTGTGAGGCGACGGGCAGATCGGGCTGACTGAGGTCGCCCTTGGCGAGTGCATCGACGTGATTCATGAGGCGTTCGGTCGCACCTGTGATGGTCGCGGCAAAGCGCAGGAGGGCGATGATGATGCCCGCCACGAGCAGGATGCCGAGCACGCTCATGCCTGTATAGGTCATCTTGAGATTTGCGAGCTGTGCAAAGACGACGCGCTCGGGCACGGCAATGGCGACAATCCAGCCGGAGGATGGGACGGTCGTGTAGGCGATGATCTGCTGCTCGCCGTCCTTTTCCGTGGCAAAATAGCCGTTCTTGTTCTGCAACATCGCGGAGAAGTTTTCCTTTAGGACGGGGTTCTCCTCGACGTTGTGCATCGCCATGCCCTCACTGGATGCGATGATGAGTCCCGAGGGCTCGATGATGATGCCCTCGCCCTCGCCGTGGTATTTCAGATTCTTGACGCGCGTGTCGAGGGTCGCGAGGGATATATCGACGCAGACCGCACCGCGCACCGCGCCGTTATTTCCGTTGTACGGGACGGCGGCGGAGACGACTGTCTGATGATTGGAGATGTCCTCATATGCCTCGGTGTAGAAGAGTTTTCCCTTTGCCTTGGCATCGTTGTACCACTTGCGCTGATGCGGGTTGACGAGCGCGCTCACGTCGCCCTCCGCCCAACGGATGAAGCGGCTGTCCTCCGTACCATGGCAGATGTCGAGTACGTCCTTGTCATTTGCGGCGAGACTCAGCATGTTCTGCTCATAGAGTTCCGGCCGATCCGCATACATGGAGAGCAGTGTCGCCGTGCTCTCGGCGATCTGTCCGCGCTTGGCGAGCCAGCCGTCCACCTTCGCCGCCTGCACGGATAGGCTTGCCTCAAGCTCCTCGGAGATGCTCGCCATCAGCGACGTCTGTGCCGTATAGTACCCGATTCCGCAGATGGATACTACGAGCAGCGCCATGAGTGTGCCCATGAGAACCAGCTTCTGTTTGATACTCATACCCTCAGCTCCCTTCCCAAAATGAGATGTATCAAACGCATATAGGCGGGATCATACCCGCCCAAATTGCCATTCTTATAGAAATCGCTGCACTTCCCGATGCTGCAACGATAACTTTATGAGAGTTTTCTTATATTTACATTATCTTAACACAATATAAGCATATCTGCAAATATTCTTTATGAAAACAAAATTGCCGCACGGGATCTCTCTCCGTGCGGCAGTGTCTGCTGTTTTCAGAGTTTGAATTTGTGTGTGGCGTTCTGCAGGTCGGTCGCAAGGGTCGCGAGGGACTGGGAGGCGGAGGCGATCTCCTCGCTGGAAGCGGACTGCGACTGGGACGAGGAGGAGATGTTCTGCATGTGGTCTGCCGTCTTTTCCGTGAGCTCATCGACCATGGTCGCAGACTGGATGATCCGTTCCGTTCCCTCGGTGACGGTCTGCATGGAGCTGCTGATGTCCGCAATCTGTTCCTTGATTTCGTCGACCATGCGCATGATGTGTTCGAACTGCGCACCGACCTCGTGAATGGCGGACGTTCCCTCCTGCACCTCGGTCGTGCCGCTGTGCATTGCGGTCACCGCTTGTGCGGTGTCATGCTGAACGCTCTGGATACGCTCCTTGATCTGCTCGGCTGCCTCGCGGGACTGCTCGGCGAGCTTGCGAACCTCCTCGGCGACGACAGCGAAGCCGCGTCCCGTCTCCCCCGCGCGTGCCGCCTCGATGGCGGCGTTGAGGGCGAGGAGGTTGGTCTGCTCGGCGATGGCGGAGATGGTCTCGACGATTTCGCCGATCTGCTTGGAACTCTCGCCGAGCTTTTCGACGACTTCGGCGGAGCGCAGGACGCTCTGCTCGATGCCTGTCATTTTCTGCATGGCGTCGTTCATGAGGGCTTCGCCCTTCTCTGCCGCACCCGCCGTCGCCACAGAGTTGTCGGCGACGCGTGCCGCCTTTTCTGTGACGCGCTCGATGTCGCCGGAAACGCTGCCGATGTTCTGCTTTGCGTCGGCGATGCTCTCGCGCTGGCGCCCCGTGCCGTCGGCGACGGTTGCGACGGTACCCGCGATCTCGGTCGCGGACTCCGCCATCTGGTGTGCGCCCGCTGTGAGCTGTTCGGAGGCGGCGGCAAGCTGTTCTGCGGTCTCCGCGACCTGTCGGATGACACCACGGATGTTCTTCATCATGGTGTTGAAGTTCGCACTGAGCTGTCCAAGCTCATCCTGTGAGGCGACGGGCAGATCGGGCTGACTGAGGTCGCCCTTGGCGAGTGCACCGACGTGGTGCATGAGGCGGTCGGTTGTGTCCGTGATGGTCGCGGCAAAGCGCAGGAGGGCGAGGATCAGCCCTACGACGAGCAGGATGCCGAGCAGGCTCATGCCTGCATAGGTCATCTTGAGGCTTGCGAGCTGTGCAAAGGCGACGCTCTCGGGGACGGAGATGACGATGATCCACCCCGTCGCGGGGACGGTCGCATAGGCGATGATTTGCTGCTCGCCGTCCTTTTCCGCGGCGAAGTAGCCGTTTTGGTTCTGTATCATTGTGGACAGATTCGCTTTGAGGATGGGATTGTCATCCGCTTTTTTCATGGTCAGATTCTCGGTCGAAGCGATGATGAGCCCGCTCGGAGAAACGACGATGCCCTGTCCCTCGCCGTGGTATTTCAGATGAGCGATGCGTTCAGAGAGTGTGTCGAGACTGATGTCCGCCGCGACAACGCCGGCCTCGTAGGGGGCTGCGACGGAGACGACCATCTTTTTCGTGCGTGCGTCCTCGTAGACCTCGGTGAAGATCGGCTTGCCCGCTGCGCGGGCGTTCTTGTACCACGGGCGTTCGCGCGGGTCGCGCTGTCCTGTGACGTTGCCCGCCAGTCCGCTGATGAATCGGGCGTCCTCCCCGCCATAGTAAAAGCTGAGGATGTCCTTGTCGTGCAGGGGGTACTGCATGATCTCCTGTTGCAGGGTGACCGGGTTATCCCCCATGAGGGCGATGAGGTTGGCGCCGCTCTGCACCTGTTTCTGTTTGTCGATCAGCCATCCCTCGACGGTGGCGGCTTCCTTGTCCAGTGTCGCCTCGATCTCGTTTGAGGTGCTCTCCAACAGGGCATCCTGCGCCTTGTAGTAGCCGATGCCGCAGATCGCCGCAACGAGCAGTGCCATCAGGGTGCCCACGAGGAGAAGCTTTTGTTTGATACTCAATGTACCCATTTCCTTCCTATAAATCCTGTTCACGCACGGATAATTAAACTTTATATCATCGCAAGAAAAGAATCAAGTTGTTTTATCGTTTTTTTATAAAATGGGAAGAATTGATCAGAAAAAGCATCGAATCGTTGGCCATGTTGCATGGATGTGCAGGATATGATAGGATAGGGCGGAGTTATGTTTATGGAATCGCTGATCAAACAGACCCTCAGACGGGTGCAGATTTTTCGTTCGTTCGAGAGGACAAGCCGGATGCATAGCAAGGGCTGTGTGGAGGATTTGTCGATCAAGAGGGCGCGGAAAGGATGTACCAATGCGGTGCTGAATTTGTCAGTGCTTCCTTAATATGCCGCAAAGAGCCCTGTGCCTTTGACGGCGGAAGTCTAATTTCATAGGAGGTTTCATCATGCAGGATGAAAAAAAGGCGGCGGCCGCCATCGCCCGTGAGGCGAGGCGGACCGCTGCCGCAGGTGTGCTTTTTGCCGTACTTTGGACGGCGCTCGGCTTCGGTCTCGCCGAGGTGGATGTGACGGTTGCGGGCTTCCCGCTCTGGGCGATCACGTCGAGTGTCGGGGTGCTCGCCGTGGGGGCGGTGCTCGCCGTGTATCTGGCGTGTGCGGCGGAGGATGTTCCCCTCGATGAGCGCGGAGAGGGGGCGGCACGATGAACGGCAATCTCATGGTACTCCTGCCGCTGCTGGCGTTTATGGCGGGGATGCTCGCGCTCGGTGTCTATGTGCGGCGGCAGAGCCATGCGGGCGGATTCCTCGCGGGCTACTTCGTCGGCGGGCAGACGCTCGGCGCGTTCGTGCTCGCGATGACGATGGTCGCGACGTACAGCTCGGTCAGTTCGTTTGTCGGCGGTCCCGGCATGGCGTACGAGATCGGCTTCGGTTGGATCTACATGGCGGTCATTCAGACCATGACCATCTTTCTCGTGCTCGGCATCTTCGGCAAGAAGGTCGCGCGGCTCGCGCGGCGCATCCACGCCGTCACCATCGTTGACATCATCCGACATCGTTATCAGTCGGATGTGCTCGCCGCACTTGCGGCGTTTGCCATTGTGATCTTCTTCGCCGCGTCCATGGTCGCACAGTTCGTCGGCGGGGCGCAGCTCTTTGCCGCCGTCACGGGCTACAGCTACGAGCTCGGTCTGGTGCTGTTCGGCATCGTGGTCGTCGTCTATACGTCGATCGGTGGCTTCCGTGCCGTTGCACTGACAGATACCTGCTGCGCGATTGTTATGATGCTCGGCATCGTCCTCCTTTTCTACTATGTGCTCGAAGCGGGCGGGGGGCTTGCGGCGATTCTCGCGCATCTGCGCAGCGCACATCCCGAGATGCTGACGCCGACGGCGGCGGGACGTATGCCCGTTTCCCTTTATATCTCGCAGTGGCTGCTCGTCGGTGCGCTCACGATTGCCCTGCCGCAGTCGGTGGTGCGCGGTATCAGCTATCGGAGCAGCCGCGATATGCACCGCGCGATGATCATTGGCACGGTCGTCATCGCCTTTATGAACATCGCTGTGAACCTCGTCGGCGTGCTCGGGCGCGGCGTGCTCGGTGTCGATGCAAAGGCACTTGGCGGCGTGGACAGTGTTATCCCGCAGCTGATGGCGCAGGTCATGCCGCCCGAGCTGCTCGGCTTTGCCATCATCGGCCCCTTGGCAGCGTCGATCTCCACCATCTCGGGCGTGCTCATCGTCGCCTCGTCGGCGGTGGTAAAGGATGTCTATCTCCACCATCAGCAGCAGCGCGGCAGGTTCGTCCCCGAGCGGACGTTGCGCCGCCTCTCGATGGGGGTCACCGCCGCGCTCGGCATCATCGTGTTCGTGCTTGCCATTGCGCCGCCGTCGCTGATCTGGCTCATCAATATGTTTGCGTTCGGCGGGCTGGAGACGGCGTTTTTCTGGGTGCTCGTGTTCGGGCTCTTTACCACATGGGCGAACCGTACGGGCGCACTCGCCGCGATGGGCGGCGGCACGCTCATCTACTGCGTCGCGATGGCGGCGGGATTCAAACCGCTCGGGCTGCACCCCATCGCCGTCGGCATCACCGCCTCGCTCGTCCTCTTCCTCGCGGGAAGCTGGTGGGGGCGGCGCAGAGAGGCTTGACAGTTTTTTTTGATGCGGGTATAATAAAGACACAAAAAGAGTGACTGACGAGTGGTTCCGTCGGTCTCTCCCTAGAATCTTTGTGTTTGAAGAAAGAGCCTTCGTTACCTGTTTACGACAGGTTCTTTTTTCTTGTCTACCTAGAGAACAAGAATATGATGTTGACCGCGAGCGTTGCCGCCGCTAGCACGAGCGAAAGTATTTCATACAGGCTCATGCACATCACCTCCCTTGCGGGAGAAAACCTACGATCGTCAGCCACATATTCAGTATAGCACAAAGTTTCGATTGACGGAATAGGCACGTTGCCTTTCCGTCTTTTTTCTTGCCTATGGTTCCACGACAAGCGGCAGAAAGTACGCCTCCGTGCCCGCGATCGCGGCGGGGGAGAAGCGTGCGCCGACGGCGGAGGGCGTGCCAAAGAGCATGAAACACGAAAGTGTAAGATACCCCTCGATGGTTCCCGCATCGACGGTATGGACAAAGCGCGGCTGACGGACAAAGTTCTGATACATCGCCGCGCGGCTTGGGCGGCAGATGATTTCGTCCACGTTGTCGGGCTGCTTCTCGTGGATTGTTTCTGCGTGTCCGTCCCGTTTTTCGACCAGACGGACGTTCTTCCCCTCGCGTCCCCAGATTTCCTTGCGGATGTATGTGCCGTCCATGAGCGCGGCGAAATCCTCCTCGAAATACGAGGGGGCGAGATAGCGGCGGATGAGAGCACACTCCTTGGCGGTCAGGAACTGCTCTGTTTGGGCGAGCGCATAGACGAGTGCCATAAAAGATTTGTTTTGCAGGAGAATCGCCTCGGGCGGATTCATCAGTGCAAATTTTCCTTCCTTATACAAATCGAGAAACAGTGCGCCGAGCGGTTCTCCGTCCGGCGTGCGCTCATCAATCAATATCTCCATCGGATGCAGTCGATAGAGCGCAGATGTATATGCATTGTCTGCGAGAGGGATGCCCCGCTCGTCGATCTCCATCTCGTAGAACGAGAGGAAGCGGATGTCGCCGTGCGGCACGCCCTCCTGCATCAGGCGCATGAGGAACAGCGTCGTCGCGAGATCTTCGGGGTAGTCGTCAAAGCAGGAAAAAACGAAGGGGCGATCTTGGATCGTCCGTCGGGAGAGATCAACGGCGGGCGCACAGAGCCGCGCGTGCAGCTGCGCGAGGAAGTCCCGCAGCTGCGCCCGCATCCCCGCGTTCGGGTCGCACCGTCCGTGATACGCTGCCGCGATGCCGTTTGCATAGAAGGACTCCACAATAAAACAGGGCGTATCCGCATTGATCTCGACCATGCGGATACGCCCTTTCGCATCGAGGACGAAGTCGAAGCGGGAGAGCCATGTCGGCAGTCCGAACGCATTCGGGACGCGCAGATAGGGGAGGAGTTCGCGCGGCAGATCCATGGCACGCGCGAAATCGTCGGGGGCGTTTTGCAGCACCTGCGCCGCCTTGCAGAAGATGTGAAAGAGCCCCGCTGATGCCGTCCGCAGTTCGTCATAGAATCTCTGCGGAAACTCCTGCACGGTATGTGTTGGGTAGCGGTCGGCATAGTCGCCGTATTGGATATAGGTGAAGATGGTCGGGTCAAGTGCGTCGATGTAGGTTTCTTTGTGCGTGCTGTTCACGTTACGAACCTCCCGAGGAGCGGAGCCCTGCCTGCCCGAAGCCGGATCTGCGGCTGACCTCGCGCGACTTTTCGCTTTTCTTTTCGTTGTAGCTGCGCCCCGCAAAGACGTGACCTGATCCGTGCGCATGAGTGCCCGTGCCGGATACGGTGTATTTTTCGGGCAGCGGTGAGAGCGGCGCGTTTGTGCGGTAGGTCATCTGCGCGAGATCCATCGTGCCGCCCGCATAGGAAAATCCGTGGAAGGCGAAATAGTTCGGTGCGAGGGGGGCGAGGAGGCTCGCCGTACCGAACAGCCAGACGAGGTCGCCCGCGCCGTCGTGGCGAAAGGTGACGGCAGTGCTGTCGTCATAGAGCGCGGTCTCCGTGCCGTCGCCGTTGTTGAGCAGGGTGTAGCGGCGGTCATAGGCGTCGGCGAGCCGCGCCTCGCCTGCGTTCCACTCGGGATGCACGACATCGCATATGGAAAATGCGATGTCATGACGATAGAAATACGCTGCGCCGAGTGCGCCGACCGAGGCAAATGCGGCGGCGAGGATGGCGGCTTTGCGTCCCATGTTTTCCATCGTTCACATCCTTTCTAAGATGGATTGTATTTGTATGATGCTCCACGATATGTGCTGACAATTGATTTAGTGAACCGCGCCGCTGATGACAAGCGACAGCCCGACGAAGACCCCGAACACGAAGATGCCCGCCGCCGTGTTGCCGCGCTGGATCTCGGCGGTAAGCTTGTATTTGCGGTGCCACGCGTTGATGACGAAGAAACCGGCGATGAAGCAGAGGATGCCGACGGCAGCGTAGACCGCACTCGCGACAACGCCCTGCACAAAGTCCGCCGGCATGGTCTCGCACGCGGAGGACATAATGACGGCGCGCAGAATCTCGCCGATGCCGATGAACGAGCCCGCCGACAGCCACGCGACCGCGCGGTTGCCGCGTCGAATCTCCTCGGCGAAGTCGCCGGGGATGAAGCAGTCGATCACGATGTTGGACACGATCATGAGCAGGACGCCGAATCCGGCATAGAATACGGTAAGCATCAGTACGGACAGATCAATCATGTGGGTTCTCCTTTATGCAGCTGTGTTTCGCGTGCGATACACCTCAAAGAAAAAATGTCGGCAAAGCACCTCTTGTTACGGCGTTTCTGTTACCACCTCCACCCGTCCGCGTGTATCGCCCGTGCGAACGAGCGTGGCGTAGCGGAGGAGGGTATGACTGCGCTGAAGCCGGTCGGCGTCAGGTGCGCGGTCGGGGCTTGCCTGCGTCACGACAATGTGCGCTGTGCCATCCGCCGCGCTCGTAATGCGTGCGGTCTCCTCCCGCGTGCGAATGATGATCGGATGCTCCGCATCACCGAGCATTTCATACGCATCCTCCACCCTGCCGTCCACACCCTCGATGAGATCGAGAGCGGCAATGCCTGCATCGACCTGCGCCGTGTAAACCGGAGTGCCGTCCTCCTCCTGCTGCTCCGTGTGGTAGGGGGCATCGCTGAGGCGTTCGTGCATGACATAGGGGAGATTCACGAAATCGCGGAACGCGTGCCAGTAGTCCCGCGTGTCGAAGTCGGGAGCGACGGATAGGAGCAGGATGATGCAGGCTCCGGCAAGACCTGCAACCGGCTCGATGAGGGAGTTGCGCAGCCTCGATCGCCGATACATCGCCCGTGCTTTCTGCCGCTTACTCGTATCCGTGTCCGTGTCCGCGATGATTGTGGAAGCGGAGATCTTTCCTCCCTGCGAACTGCTGCGACTGCCGTTCCAATACTCGACAAAGAAGGTGTTCCTGCCGTCTGCGCTCTCGTATTGCTCATACCTCGCCTCATCGCCGACCGCTGCATCCGTATCGCCCCAGACCCCTGTTACAACCTCCGTGCCGCTGTCATGGAGACGGTAGCCCTTTGGCACATTGTTTCCCGCAGAGGAGGAGATGATGCATGAGAGTCCATCGTCTGTGATGCTCAGCCAGATGTGTGCATTGGTGTCATTCGTGATAAGCTTATACTCTGTCCATACATCATCCGATGTTTTCTCCTTGTATCGGATCTTTCCCACAATGGTACATGGTTTCGTTCCGATTTTGATGCCGGTCCAACAGTCAAAATCCACGGCATCACCTCCTAGCGGAAATGGGAATCGCTGATAAAATAGACTCTCAGATTGGTGCAGATTTTTTGTCCTGTCAAGGAGACAAACCGGACGCATAGCAAGGGCTATGTGGAGGATTTGTCGACGATGAGAGGGCGAAAAAGATACGCCAAGATGGCAGTGCTGAATTTATCAGTGCTTCCCTTAATGTGCGGTCAAGTGGTGGTGCGCGGACTACTGCACCACCATCGCCCGTCCGTGCGTGTCGCCCGTGCGGACGCGTTCGGCGTAGCGGACGAGCGTATGATTTCGTTGGAGCTGGTCGGCGGCGGGGGCGCGGTCGGGGCTTGCTCCCGTCACAACGATGTACGCCGTGCCGTCCGCCGCGCTCGTAATGCGTGCGGTCTCCTCCTGTGTGCGAATGATGATCGGGTGCTCCGCATCGCCGAGATCCTCGTACGCGTCCTTCACCCTGCCGTCCACGCCCTCGATGAGATCCAGAGCGGCGATGCCTGCATCGACCTGCGCCGTGTAAACCCGTGCGCCGTCCTCCTCCTGCTGCTCCGTGTAGTAGGGCGCATCGCTGAGGCGTTCGTGCATGGCATAGGGGAGGTTCACGATACTGCGGAAATCGTGCCAGTCGCGTGCGCTGAAATCGCCGTCTCCGATCGAATCAAAGAAAAGAGCCGTGCCACCTACCGTGACACCTACATAGATGAGCACGCTGACCATGCCGATACAGATGCCGTTCAGCATCCTTGCCCGCTTTGCCCGCGTCATCGCCCGTAGGCGATCGGCGGGCGGCGGTGCTTCGGGGGCAATATCGGCGGCGGCGATTTTCCGTCCCATCGAGGCACTTTTCTTCCCGCTCCAGTTTTCGATAAAGAACGTGAACTTCCCGTCCGCTGTTTCGTATTGCTCGTATGCCGCCTCGTCGCCGACTGCCGCATCCGTATCGCCCCAGACAGCGGTGACCACCTCCGTTCCCCTGTCGCGGAGGCGGTAGCCCTTCGGAATCTTTTTCCCCACAGGAGCGGAAAGACTGCACGAAAGCCCGTTGTCTGCAATGCTCAGCCATGTGCGGTCGTTGCTTTCACGTGTAACAAGACCGTACTCCGTCCATACATCGTCCGATGTTTTCTCCTTGTAGCGGATCTTCTCGGCGATGATGTAGGATTTCCCCTCGATCGTCACGCCCATCCAGCAGCGGAACTCCATGCACGCACCTCCTTTTCTGGGGTCAGTATATACGTGTTGTTTTACAAAAAGATAAGGGCGCACAAAAATGTGCGTCCGCCATCATTTACAACAGAAAAAACTCCACGATCAGTACCATGACGGATGCCCCCGCCGCGCAGCGGAAAAGGCTCGCGCCGTTCCATGCGAGGTAGAGGACAAATGCGAATGCCGCCGCGCCCGCGATGGGGGTACGGGTCGCCTCTACAATCGCGGGAAAGGTCATGACGGCGAGGGTCACATAGGGAACATAGAACAGGAAGGAGCGCACGAACACATTCTTGATCTCGCGTCGCAGGAGGAGCGGAGGAACGAGGCGGATCGCGAGGGTCACCGCGCTCATGACGGCGATGTAGATCCATGTATCAGTCATGCGCGTCCTCCTGTTCCTCGTTCACGGGGAACAGCCGTGCGCCGACCCCTGCAACGAGCAGTGTGAGGAGGATCGTGCGCGTGCCGCCCGAGAGCGCACACGTCACGGGCGCATAGGTCGCGGCGAGCGAGAGCACGCAGCTCACGAGCACCATGCCGCCGATGGGACGGCTCTTCTTCGCGGCGGGGAGGACGACCCAGACGAACATCCCGTAGAGTGCGACCGAGAGTGCGGAAACTGCAGCAGCGGGGAGGATGCCGCCCGCGAGGATGCCCGCCGACGTACCCGCCGCCCACGCGGGGACGGAGATCGCCATTGCCCCGTAGTTGTAGTACGGGTTCAGCGCACCGCCGCGCGCGACCGTGATGCCGAAGATCTCATCCGTCACGCCGAAGCTCACGGCAAGCCGATGGAGGAGCGGGGTCTCGGGCGCGAACCGCTGCGTCAGCGCCGCCGCCATGAGGAAGTAGCGTGCATTCGCAACGAGCGTCAGCACGGCGATCTCAAGGTAGGGTGCCTGTGCCGCAATCACGGTAAAGCCCGCATACTCGCCCGCTGAGGCGATGTTGACCGCACTCGTCACGAAGCCCTGCCACGGGGTCAGTCCCGCCGTCTTGGCGAGAATGCCGAGCGTGAACGCCACGACGAAATACCCGAGCGCAATCGGCACGCCGTCATGTATGCCCGCCATGAACACCGAGCGTCGCGACGCGCCAAATTTTTCCTCCATCATCGTCACCTCACAGATTGATTTTCTTATTGTAGAATAAATCTGTCATTTTGTAAATCAAATATATCCAGTATACTTTGGGAATCTCCATAAAAAACGCCCATGTGCGTGTATGGGCATTTCGGGACAGAGGATATGTATGTATTCACCACGTCACATTAAGCTGCTTATAGAGATCGGGACGGTCGAACTTGACGTGCTGCATGATCATCTGTGCCATGCCGGAGAAGTCCACCGCCCATTTCTGCGTTACGGGATCAAAGGGCTTGTGCTGCGGCGCAAAATCATTGATTTTCTCCCATTTGATCGGGTTGTCCGTACCCCAAAGCTGATTTTTGGGATCGACCGAAAAGAGGAATCTGCTGAAATGCTTCAGATTCTTCCCGCGCAGGATGTGGACGGGCAGCTGGATGATCCTGCGTCCGCCCACGGTGACGACGCGGACATCCGCATCGCGAAACACATAGTATCCCTTGAGGTTCGCGCCAGACTCGGGTGTCCAGCGCAGCGTCTCGGCGACGATCCAATCCGTATTTTCGATCTTCTGCAAATAGTCGTAGATCGGGAACGGCTTTGCCAGAGCCGCGCTCGGCGGCGTGCAGACGATGAGGGCAAATGCGGCGAGAACGAGCGGAATCATTTTTTTCATAGGGCATCACCTTTCCTCATGCGATGTTTTACACATTACGTTCGACAGATGTATGTATTTTCCTCCGTTCGCGTGTGATTTTTAAGAGTGGTTGTCAGTGTGCATCAAAGATGCTAGAATAGAAACGAAAGGATGGTGACGGATATGTGGAATGCAGCCGCACTTGATCATCGGACGGAATCTACAGAGGTATGGAACGTGATGCCACCCACGAAAAGACCCGTCGCCATTGGCGGGATGCCCCGCGCAGCGTTGGACTGCGAGCTTGCAAAAGGCATGGATTCCCTGCATGACGGCAATGGAATGACACCGGATGAGGTGGATGCGGCACTGGCACGGGAATTTGGCAGATGAGCCGTTATCGTGTGCAGTATTCTCCCGCCGCCTATGAGGACTTGCGGGCAATCTATCGCTATATTGCATGGGAGTTACAGGCGGAAGCGACGGCGCAGAATCAGACGGCGCGGATTCGTCGTGCTGTCCGCACACTGGACAGCTTTCCTCGTCGGCACCCGACGCTCGATTGGGAGCCGTGGATGTCGATGGGGCTTCGTAAAATGCCTGTGGACAATTACTATGTGTTCTATCGCGTGGATGAGGATCGGGCGACGATCACGATTCTCCGTATTTTTTACGCAGGCAGGGACATCGAAAACATCATAAAATAAATAAACAGTCATGCAGGAGTGTTCCCGCATGACCGTTTTGTTTGCGCTGAAAAGGTCAGCCCATCTCGTAGCCCGCATCATCGAGGACGGCGGCGAGCTCCATGTCGGGGATGTCGCGGGCGGCGGTGAAGGTCGCCGTACCCGCTTCGAGGTTGACGACGACATCCGAGATGCCGTCCATGCCGCTGAGCGCTTTCGTGACGTGCTTGACGCAGTGCGGGCAGGTCATGCCCTTGACATTGATGGTCTTTTCCATGGTAAAATCTTCCTTTCCCTGTGCGGCGGCAGTGTCCGCCGTTTCTTCATGTATCTCATCCATCGCGGAGGCGATGGGGCTTACCGTTATCTCATGGCGCGTGTGTGCCGTCTCCGCCACGGGCTCGTGCGCGATGGCGAACAGGCGCAGACGCAGGGCGTTCAGCACGACGCAGACGCTTGACAGGCTCATCGCCGCCGCCCCGATCATGGGCGAGAGCTTGATGCCAAAGGCGGGGTAGAGTACGCCCGCCGCGAGCGGGATGCCGATGACGTTGTAGAAGAACGCCCAAAAGAGGTTCTCCTTGATGTTCCGCATGACGCTGCGCGAGAGGCGGATTGCACGCACCGCATCGAGGAGGTCGCTGCGGACGAGCACAGCATCCGCACTCTCAATGGCGACATCCGTGCCCGCGCCGATGGCAATGCCGAGATCCGCCGCCGCGAGTGCGGGCGCATCGTTCACGCCATCGCCGATCATGGCGACGCGGTGTCCCTCGCGCTGCAGACGCTCCACATGAGCGCGTTTGTCCGCCGGGAGAACGCCCGCAATCACCTCCGTGATGCCGAGCCGTGCGGCAATCGCCCGTGCCGTGCGCTCGTCGTCGCCCGTCAGCATGATAGGCGTAAGGTTCATCGCCTTCATCTGCGCGACCGCCGCCGCGCTCGTCGGCTTCTCGGCATCGCGCACGCCGAGGAGGCCGGCGATGCGCCCCGCGCGTACGACGATGAGTGCCGTCTCGCCGCGCTCCGCCATCTCCGCACGCGCCGTTTCGACTGCGTCCGCGAGCGGGATGCCGAGCTCGGCGAGGAGCGCCGCATTGCCCGCCGCACAGTCCACGCCCGCCACACGCGCACGCACACCCTTGCCGAATACCGCCGCAAAATCCGCAGCGGCGGGGACGGTCAGCCCCCTCTCCGCAGCATAGCCCGTAATCGCTGCTGCAATCGGGTGCTCGCTGCCCTGCTCAAGTGCCGCCGCAAGTGCGGCAAGCGCATCGGCATCCATCCCGACGGGGCGGATTCGCACAAGCTGCGGGTGCCCCTCGGTGAGCGTGCCCGTCTTGTCCATGAGGACGGTATCAATATTGCCCGCCGTCTCCAGTGCCGCGCCTGACTTGATGAGGATGCCGTGCGCCGCGCCGCGCCCCGTGCCGACCATGATCGCGACGGGCGTGGCGAGCCCGAGCGCACACGGGCAGGAGATGACGAGAATCGAGATCGTGATGGAGAATGCGAACTCCACGGTCGCGCCCATCATGAGCCAGATCGCGCCCGCCGTGAGGGCAATCGCAATCACGACGGGGACAAAGACCGCCGAGACGCGGTCGGCGAGGCGGGCGATCGGTGCCTTTGACCCGCTCGCCTCGTCCACCAGACGGATGAGCTGACGGATCGTCGTATCTTCGCCGACGCGCGTCGCGGTGCATCGGATCGTCCCCTCGACGTTCAGCGTGCCCGAGGTTACGGCATCGCCCACCGTTTTCGGAACGGGCATGGATTCTCCCGTCACGGCGGATTCGTTGACGCTTGTCGCGCCCTCTGTGACCGTTCCATCGACGGGAATGCGTGCGCCGGGGCGTACAATGAACAGCTCCCCGCAGACAAGTGTTGCTACAGGGACGGTCATTTCCACACCGCCGCGCACGACCGTCGCCTCGGCGGGCGCAAGCTGCATGAGCGCGCGGAGTGCGCCCGTCGTCTGCCCCTTTGCCCGCGCCTCAAGGAATTTGCCAACCGTGATCAGGGTGACGATCATGCCCGCCGACTCGAAATAGAGGTTCGTACTGTACGCCGTCACGAGCGCGAGATCGCCGTGTCCCAGCCCCCAGCTCATGCGCAGCATCGCGAACGCACCGAAGAGCGCCGATGCCATCGAGCCGATCCCGACGAGCGTATCCATATTCGGCGCACCATGGAGGAGATTGCGGAATCCGTTGACGTAGTATGGGCGATTCACATACATGATGGGCAGGATGAGCAGAAACTGCACCAGTGCGAATGTCAGCGCATTCTCCGCGCCCCAGAACACCTCTTTGAAGCCGGCTGGATACGGTATGCCCCACATCGCGAGCATCGGGCTCATCGCAAGATACATCGTCGGCAGGAGGAAGAGGATGGATGTGAGAAGCCGCGACCGCATGGCGCGGACTTCCTTCTCCGCCGCCTCCGTACCGGTCGGCGATGTGCTTCCTCCGCGCTCCGCGTTTCCCTGTGCCCCCGCACCCTTCACGCTCGCGCCGTAGCCCGCGTCCTCGACGGCGGCGATGATCGCGGCGGGGTTTGTGACGGCTGCATCGTAGGCGAGCGTCATCGTATTTGTGAGGAGGTTGACGGAGACATCCGCCGTCCCCTCCATCTTCTTTACGGCGCGTTCCACCCGCGCCGAACACGCCGAGCAGGTCATGCCCGTGACATTGAATGATTCTTTTTGCATCGAGATTCTTTCTATAAAACAAAAGATTTTTTTACAGTATAACATTCCTGTCAAGAATTGTTTCCGTTTGCAGGAATATGCAAAAACCTTTGGCATGGTCGGCAGCTTCGAAATGATTTATGTGTATTTTGCACATTACGGATCAAATACACGTATGCTCATGAAGCTATGCATTTTAGTTTGGCGGATCATAAAAAAGAATCATGCATAATATTGCTTTACTCAGAATAGTGATATGTTATAATATCCTTGAAAATAATAGAAAAATAAAAGAGAAATGAATCGCAATGGGCAGCATCCGTGTATTTTTATGAACGAAGTATGTGTTTTTAGGAAAGCATGGTGTTTGCATGAAAAATTATCGGAACCTGTTCAAAAAATCCTTGGCGCTCTGTGCGGCAGGGAGTTTTTTCCTCAGCGTCGGCAAGGCATATGCCGATCCGCAGGAGGAAAAGAAGATGGATGAATATGTGCTTCCTGCGATTACGATTCACGGCAAGCGAAACGTGGATGTCTATGCGGGCGGTTATACTGCGCGGGAAAATAGTCTGGGGGCGATGGGGAATACGGATTTTATGGATGTTCCGTTCAATACGCTCACGTTGACGCAGAAATCCATTTCTCAGGTAAAACAGCCGGGGAATACATTGGTGCAGCTTGCGACCATGGATCCGACGGTGACAATGGCCGGCAACAAAACCTATAATGATGTGCGCATCCGTGGCTTTTATATCAGTCCGCACGATTACTATTTGAACGGCGTTTCGGGGATGCTGTCGCAGTCGTCCATACCGATGAATTTTGTCGAGCGCGTGGAGATCGTCTCAGGTCCGGACACGCTTCTGCATGGATCTTCGATGAACGGCAGCGTCGGCGGCTCGATCAATCTCGTTCCGAAGGTCGCAGAGGATAAGCCGCGGATTTCCTTTACCGAGACATTTTCCGGCAAGAGCCACTACGAACACGCGCTGGATCTCGGCGCACGTTTCGGGCGGGAGAAACAGTGGGGTGTCCGCGTCAATGTGGATGCAGCGGATGGCAATACGGAGTTTCATCATGAGAAGATGGCGTATCACAATATCTTCATGAATCTTGACTATCGCGGGAACAAGACGAAGGCGCAGCTGCTCTACGGCTATCGCTATGTCAATCAGAATGCGCCGACCTTTTCTTTGGATCTGAACGGATACGATCTGCCGGCGCCGCCGTCGGGAGATGCGAACTTTCAGCTGCCGTGGTCGCGCTACCGCTATAACAATAACATCCTCACGCTCGCCGTCGATCATGAGATGTCCAAAGACTGGTCGGCATTCTTCCATGCCGGGTACCATGATGAGGATTGGAATTCCTGTTATGAGTCGTATTATCCGTCGCTGATCGACGATCAGGGGAATTTTGAGGCGGGGATGGAGGAGGTTCCCATCGCCTTTTGGCGGATGAGTTTCGATGCCGGTGTGCGCGGCAAGGTGAACACAGGGGCGCTCACGCATCATCTCGCACTCCGGGTGGATCGCATGTCGGAGAATGGCGGCGGGCAGGATTGGTACGGTGAGGATGCCCATGGCGTGTACCGAACGTATCGGGGCAATATTTACGACAATTCCATCACCGGCCATACGACACCGTTGGATCCGATTTTGGAACCATGGTATTACAGCGGAGCGACGATCCTCAGCGGGGTCACGGTGACCGATCGTCTGGTTACAGATGATGACAAATGGACGTTTTTGCTTGGGCTGCGGTACCAGAATGAAAAAATTTTCCGTGCACATAATGGCAAGGACTATACAGAGTCCTGTTCCACCTCGGCAGTCAGTCCGAATTTCGGCGTGATGTATGCGCTCAACCCCGCGACAAAAGTCTATGCAAACTATATTGAGGGGCTTGGTCGAGGTTATTTCGTTCCGAGGAGATACAAAAACGGCGGGGAATATCTAAAGCCGCAGATGACCAAACAATATGAGGCCGGCGTCAAATGGGATACGAAAAAAATTGCCGGCAGTTTCAGTGTTTTTTCACTGGAACAGGAAAATGCGTATGCCGATGCGAGCAAGATCTATCGCTATCATGGGCGCAGACAGAACCACGGCACGCAGGTAACCGTATTTGGCGAGGTATCGCCCAAATGGAACCTCATCGGAGGTCTGATGTACCTGCAGGCAAAGCAGAAAGGCGGGGTCAACGACGGCAGGACAGTTCCTGCCGCTCCGCAGTGGAACGCGACGCTGACGGCGGAGTACAACGCCGATCCGCATTGGTCTGCGTTTGGCCGGCTGACCTACACGGGGGCATCCTATCTGACCTCCGCCAACAAAGCGAAGGTGCCGGAATGGTACCGTCTGGATCTGGGCGTACAGTATGAAAAACTGCTTGCGGACGGGAACGCCATGCGTGTCGGACTGCATGTGTTCAATGCACTCAACCGGAAATATTGGTGTGCGCGCGGCAGTGATACCGTCGCCTTGGACGGCCCGCGCAGCCTCGTTTTAAGCATTGGATATGATTTCTAGGAAACTCTTTTTATGGGGCGTATCTCTGGGCATTTTGGTGTGGCTCATCGGGCGTTTTCTCCCGATGGGGGATGCGATCCGCGCGGGATTGCCTTCGGCTCGGATGGGGGAGGAGGTATGTGAAACCGGACGCACGGTCGTCAATATCAGCGTTAAAAATTATTTGACGGTGGGGGAGAACGTCCAGTATGTTCCTGACGTGCCGCAGCGCATTGCGGTGGTCGGATCCGGTGAGATTGAGACACTCCTGGCGTTCGGTGCGGCGGATCGGATCGTTGCGGCAGAGTCGTGGTATCCGTTGGAGAAATTCTTGCGGCCGGAATATCGACCGCTTGCCAAAGACCTCCCGACGGTTCCGTATGGACAAATCAGTCCGGAATATCTTATATCGCTGGAGCCTGATCTGTTGGTTGCGCAGCAGTGCATGTTTACGGACAAACGCTTCATCAGCACAGAGTTTTGGAATCGGCGCGGCGTCGTCACCTTTGTTCCGTGGAATACCAATGATCCGGCAGGACGTGTGCATTCGCAGGAAAGCGTCGAAAGCGAAATGCGATTCCTGTATGGGTTGGGACAGATTTTGCAGGAGGAAGCCAGAGCCGCGCAGATGATCGCAGATGTCTATCGGACGATGGATGAGATCCGGGCGTTGAGTGTCCGCCATCCGAAGCAAAAGGTGCTCGTGATCGAATTTATGGGAAAGGAGATTGCTTCCTATGATGCAACGCGGCTGGCGGGTGATATGGTCACCCGCCTTGGCGGCGAGATTCCTGCAACGGCTCCCATGATTGATCGAGAGACATTAATCGCCATTGATCCGGATGTCCTCTTTGTCGTCTGCTATGGCCCGGAGGATGCCGCGCGCGTTGTTTCGCGGATTCAAAGCGACCGCTCGCTGAACAGCCTGAAGGTGGTCAAGACCAAACGCATCTGCCCGCTTCTCTTGGAATATGTATATTCCCCCGAGGTGCGGACGGGAGATGCACTCAAAATCATCGGTCATGCACTCTATCCCGAGGAGGGGATTTCGGCGCCGCAGGGGATTTAGGGAATCTATGAAAATCTGCACAGCAAAAAACCGCAGCCCGAGGACTGCGGTTTTTTGTGTGTGAAGCGGTGCAATCAGAAGAAGAACTCGACGCGGCCGAAGATCCTCGATGCCTTGTCCTGATTTATCCCGAGGTATTTTGCGTACAGGTCTTTGCCGCGGAAATACTTCGCCGAGAGGACGACGTTCGGCATCAGCGTGTACTCCGTGCCGATCTCGATGCCGCGCGTTCCCTCCATGGCTCCGTCTCCCGTCGGTGCAACGGATGCGCCGGCGAGCTGACGATAGGAGACGTATGCGCCCCACGAGCCCTTGTCGTCCGGCTCCGCACCCTTGTACTCGTAGGTGACCTGATAGGACTTGTTGGGCATGGAATCCGCCATGACCATCCGGAAGTCCTTGCTGTGTGCATATGCCGCCGAGAGGAAGCTGTTCTTGTCGAAGCGGTAGGCGGCGTTCAGCCCCCAGATCTGCATCGTGTGCTTTCGGTCTTTGAGCATCGGGGCGAAGCCCTCGGAATTCATCCGATAGTAGCCGACCCCCGCGGTAAAGCGTCCGTTGTACTGGAGCTCTGCGCCCTGATAGTTTGCCGCCGGATCGTTCCCGAGCTCATCGCCGCCGTTCATGCGCCCCGCCTGCAGCTTGACCTGCAGATCCTTGCCGAAGGAGACCTCCGCGCCCGAGAACTCGCGGTCAAAGATGAGCGCACCCGGCTTTGCATACGCCTCTGCCGAGAGCATTTCCAGCTTACCGAACTTCACGTTGAAGTTCGTGTAGTCGCCCTCTGCCCATGCGCGTTTGAGCGACACCCTGTCGTCCGAGGAGGCTTTGTCCTCATTGACATCCCATGCGGCATCCTTGTTCATCTTGGTCTCGGCCTCAAGACGCGCGTGTACCGACCAGTGGTCGTTGACCTCTGCCGTCGGCTCAAGCCGGAAGAGCAGGTTGTCCGCGTTGACCTTCTTGCGATTTTTTCCACTTTTCATGTCCCGTGCAGAGTTCTCAAAGCGGGAACTCGTGTAGGTGTATTCGAGCACGCCCTCCCACTTCACCATATCCGCGTGCTTTTCGAGGTTCGCGACGCGTACGCCGAGGTTGTTGAGCTCATCCGCGAACTCCGCAGCGAGGCGGTCGACGAGCGCACGATCCGAGACGGGCATATTCTCCTTTGCCATCGCCTTTGCCGTCATCTGCGCCATCTCATAGCGCGTGATGCTGCGGTCGCCGCGGTACGTGCCGTCGCCGTAGCCCTCGACCACACCGTCGGCGGCGAGCTGCGTCACCGCATCGTACGCCCAGTGGTCGCGCGGCACATCGCTGAACGGATTTGCCGCCGCGAACGTCGTCGATGCTGCGCCGACGACGAGTGCCGCACTGAGCGCGGATACCAACGTTTTCTTCATGGGAAATTCCTCCTTTTGCAACTGCGGGAGGACGGACTGCCTGTGTTTCCAATGTGTGCATTGTGTCTGCAACCGTTCGTCCTGCCCATCTCACTATTGAGATTAAATCCTATTATACGGGGGGGTGAGAAAAATTGTCAAGCAGAAATTTCAGAAAAATAAATGAATATCTAAAAATGTCTGTTGCGATTCCCTTACCAACGATGTGTGCGTGTGTTATAATAAAAGTAAATTTGGGACGATGATGGCAGGGAGGAATCTACGATGAATGAATCCATCAAGGCGGTACATCTCGCGCATACGGGCGGCACGCTCTCGGATGTCTCCGCATTCGGCGCGGACGTGACGGCGCGTGCAGTCGCGTTTCATCAAGGGCTGCCGGACTATGCGCCGACGCCGCTTGCCGACCTCAAACGGCTTGCGGCGGGGCTCGGGCTCGGACGGCTCGCGGTCAAGGATGAGAGCGGGCGGTTCGGGCTGAACGCGTTCAAGGGGCTCGGGGCGAGCTATGCCGTTGCGCGCTATCTCGCGCAGTATCTGGGGCTCTCTGAGAGCGCGACGACCTATGAGAACCTCACGAAGCCGGAGTACCGTGAACAGCTGCGCAAGGTCACGCTCGTGACGGCGACGGACGGCAACCACGGGCGCGGCATCGCGTGGGCGGCGAAGATCTTCGGGCTGTTTGCCCACGTCTTTATGCCCAAGGGCGGCTCGACCGAGCGTCTGGCGAACATCCGCGGGCTCGGCGCGGAGGCGGCATTTACGACGTACAACTACGACGATACCGTGCGTCATGCGGCGAACCTCGCGAAGGAGCGGGGCTGGGTGCTCGTGCAGGACACGGCGTTCGACGGCTATACGGAGATCCCGCGTTGGATCATGCAGGGCTATACGACCCTTGCGCATGAGGCGATGGAGCAGTACGATGAGATGCCGACGCATATCTTTTTGCAGGCGGGTGTCGGGTCGCTGCCGGGGGCGATCACGGGATACTTTACCGCGCGCTACGGTGAGAACCGTCCGATCATCACCATCGTTGAGCCGAACCGCGCGGACTGCATCTATCGCACCGCGGCGGCCAGCGACGGCGAGCGCCACATCGTGACGGGGGAGATCAGCTCCATCATGGCGGGGCTCTCCTGCGGCGAGCCGAACCCGATCGCGTGGGAGATCCTGCGGGATCACGCCGATCACTTCATCTCCGTGCCCGAGTGGGTCGCGGCAAAGGGAATGCGCATCCTCGGCAACCCGCTCGACGATGATCCGCGCGTCGTTTCGGGCGAGAGCGGTGCCGTCACCACGGGTCTCGTCGCCGAACTCATGCAGAACCGCAGCCTCGACTACCTGCGCGATGCCATCGGCCTCACGAAGGACTCCCGTATCCTCTGCATCTCCACCGAGGGCGACACCGACCGCACGAACTACCGCCGCGTCGTCTGGGACGGCCTGTATCCGAGCTATTGAGGGGAGTGTTTGCTATGGCATCCAGCAGAGACTATCTGGACTTTATCCTTGCGCAGCTCCCGCAGGAGGACATTGCCTATCGTGCCATGATGCGCCAGTATATCCTTTACTTCCGCGGCAAAGTGTTCGGCGGCATCTACGACGACCGCTTTCTCGTGAAGCCGACTGCTGCTGCGGTGAAGCTTCTGCCGGAGGCCGCGCATGAGCTGCCCTATCCGGGGGCGAAGGAGATGCTGCTCGTCGATGATGTCGAGAACAAAGACCTTTTGAAAAAGCTCGTGGAAGCCATGTACGAGGAGCTTCCCTATCCGAAGAAAAAGCGGAGACCCTGATCTCATAAAACTGCATACAAAACCCCGAGGGACATTCCCTCGGGGGTTTTGTATGCGTTCTTTGTATTGCTTGCCGCTGTCAGCGCACAAACACGACTGCGCCGTTTGCGAGCATCTGACTCTGCTGGTTCGCTGCGAGGATGCGGTCGCCGTCGTCAACGGAAACGACAACGTTCACGGGGTTGGCGGAGTTGTTGCCGCCGCGCACCTGCACTGCCTTCACGACGAGCGGGCTGCCGCCGATGCGCGGGAGCGTCTGTGCGTCGTAGAGGCTGCCCGCGTAGCCGACCATGCCGCGTTCGATGGCCCGATCGTAGTTGATGTTGCTGACACCGTAGATGGCGCGGCCGCTCGTGTCATAGATGACGGGGGAGAAGCTGGGCTTTAAGCCCATGCCCTCTGCGTCGATGATGACACCGGTGTAGGTGCCGCTCATTTGGATCTGTGTGGTGATGGTAGCGGAGATGACCGGCGGGGGCGGCATGGGCGGGTTCATGTCGCGGATGGCGGGCATGACGGCGGAGGCAAGTCCCTGTGCGCCGTAGAGCGGCATAGACATGACGACGCGATAGCTGCCGTCCGGCATGGCGTGTTCCTCGACGACGACGGCACCCTTGATGAGTGCGCTGACCTTGGTCTTGACGATGTCGCTGTTGATGACGAAGTTCTCAACGGTGGTTTCGGCATCTACCTGCACACCGTTCACCTGCTCGGCGAGGTTGCGCTGTGCATCCACGATGGCGGCGCGGCGTGCCATGATGTTTGCCTTTGCGCCGTAGGCGTTTGCCGGCGGTGTGCCAAAGCCCTCTGCCGTGATTCTGCCCTCGTTCCACTGCGCAGCCGCCTCGACGCTCTGCATCAGGGAAATGGAGGGGAGGAGTGTGTCCGGTGTCGCGGCATAGCCCGCGCTCAGTGCGAATACGCCTGCCATGGCGCTGACCATTGCTTTTTTCTTCAGGTTCTTCATTGTTGTCGCTCCTTTATCGTTCCGCAGGATGATTAGCGTCGGCTCTTTTTGTCGTTGACGCCCATCTTGGTAAAGATGCCCTCTTTGCCGTTGACGGCATCCTTGGTCGCCTTGACGATGGCGTTGAATGCCATTTCCTCACTGACTCCCGTGGAGCCGATCATGATGATGCCGTCCTCCGTTGCCGCACCGCCGGACACGCGTTTCGAGCTGCCCTTGCCCTGTCCGACGAGGACGATGCGTCCCGTTGCGACCTCGACGACGCGGATGGTGACGTTCGCGGTGACGCTCGCCTGACTGCCGATAAAGCCGCCGAGGAGGTCGCCGAGCCCCATCGTGTTATTCTTTGCCGAGAGGTTGGTGACCGCGCCGAAGATCTTGTACTCCGCGCCGCTGATGTTGCCGACCATGGCGGCGGTGTCGGGGGAGACGAGTCCGGTCATGCCGAGGCTCTGCTCATCCACGAGATCCTGCAGCTCGATGCGCTCGATCACCTGAAAGACGTCGGGACGGTCGGTGATGAGGTTGATGAGCGCCTCGGTCGCAACGCCGGAGCGGTCGCCGAAACCGTCCCAGCTGTACGGCACTTTGTTCTGGAACGGCATGATCGCCACGGTCGGATTGTCATAGAGTCCCGCATGGCAGACGGAACCCGTCATCAGTCCGCCGATGAGGACGAGGATGCCCAGCATTTTCTTAAACATAGAATTCCTCCTTATACAGATCCCGTGACTTCCCGGATGCGCTGCACGGCCGGACGGAAGGACAATGCGCAGAAAACACGGATGCAGGCCGCCGCAGGTGCATGGTTGTCGCCATCGTAGATGTCGTCTATTATTCTAACACAAATACGGGGAAATAGGAACTGTAGGATGCAACAGGTTCAAACGTCCTGTTTTCTGAATTGTTTGGCGTAATGGCGGGATTTATGCGGGTTTTGGGAATGGAACTGCTCATGGGCGGGGCAGAATTTTTTTTCAAAAAAAGCCGCACGATGATGAAATCGTGCGGCTTTTTACAGAAACGTTTTCAGCGCAGGGTGATCTTGAGCTCACTGCTGCTGACACTCTCCACGAATATGGAAAGGTTGGTCTCGCGCTGGAGCATCTGGAGGATGGTGAACGGCTGCTGGGATGAGGCGATGTCGATCATCGTCTTGCCCGCGTTCGTGCTGCGGACATAGACGTCCTGTACGCCGCGCATTCCCTTGAGCTCGCGTACGAGCTGCTCGACGAGGGCGTAGTCATTGGCGCGGACGGTGAGCTGGACGCCGGAGAATGCGCTCGCCGCCGCCCGCAGGAACTGCTGCTCAAGCTTCTCCGCTGCCTTGACGGCGGCTGCCTGACGCGACTTGCGCCGGGCGAGTTCGGGCGTGTTCTCAACGCCCTGCCCCTCGACGGAGTAGGTGCCGATGATCGTCCCCGTACCAAAGGAGATGATCTTGAGGTCGAGCAGGGTGCGTGCCGAGGACATCTGTGTCTCGACGTAGCCGCCGCGATTGTTCGGGAGCTTTACGTGATAGCCGTCGGCGTGGCTGCGTCCGATGACGAGGTAGTCGATCGGGCGTGCGGAGGCATCGCCGTCATAGGGGAGACGGCTGTCGCCGCGGTAAACGGCGTTGAGGATGGACGAGTCCTGCAACTGTGAGAGGAGGCTCACGTCGACGACGTGTTTAAAACCGACGGTGAGAAGCCGCTCGTTGAGCGCGGTTTCGAGGATGGTGTCATGCCCGCGCGTTGCGGGTGCTTCGTAGAAGTCGTGGCTGTCCGTATCGTCCGTGAGGATGACGACGCCGATGCGCGGATCGGAGAGGCGCATGACGGCATCCATGCGTTTCATGAACGCCGAGTTCGGGTCGGTGTTGACGTCAACGCTTGCGCGGATGCGGTACTCGCCGCCGCTGACGGACTCGCTGAGGACGCTGATGTTTTGGACGTAGCCCTGTGCGTGCGAGAGAATCTCGTCCAACTCGACGGATGAACCCGAAACGACGGTATTCGCGTCGATGTACATGCCGGCGACCTGCTCGACTGCCGTGCGTGCCGCGTCGCGCATGGCGGAGTCGCGGTCAACGCCCACGCCGTCGACGGTGACGGTCTGGGCGAGCGCGGTCTGCGTGAGTGCCAGGCAGAGGATGAGCGCCATGAGAATTTTCTTCATAGGGATGCGTTCTCCTTTCTTCGGTGAAAAGATGCGCGTGTTTTCTGCATTTTTATCATACCACAAATTTCGGCGTGCGTACAGAGGAAAGAAGTCGCTGTTTCTCAGAGAGTATCGCTGTATGTGCCACCGTTCCCGTGCGTGCGGTGACGCTGCTGCTGTGCGGCACGGCGCTCGTAGCGGCGCACGAGCGACCGCAGCTCCTCGTCTGTCTTGTCCGAGGCGTCCCATGCGGCCGCGACTTCGTCCGCCGCCTCGTCATAACGCTGCTCGGCGTAGGCGATCCTGCCGCGGTATTCGTGCAGCCGCCAGATGGGATAGCGTCCACCTGTATGCGGGGTGCGCTCCGCCGCGTCGAAGTCCGCCCGCGCGAGGCGGTTCATGCGCTGTGCGTAGTAGGCGCACCCGCGCAGGAGGTAGGCGTATGCCCGCTCCTCCCCTGTGACGGAGGGATCGCCGAGGAGGAAGGAGAGGTCGGCGACGGCGTGCTCCGTTTCGCCGCGCAGAATCATATCCTCGGCATCGGCAAAGACGGCGACGGTTCTGTCCCCGTTTGCGGTGCGCGTGCTGCGCTGCGCAGCCTCTCCGTAGACTTGAAAGGCGGGGGACTGCGGCGGCTGTCCGTCGCGTGCAGCATCTCCGTAAACGTAGAGTACCGTCGGCGGCTGTGTGCGCTGCTCGGCGCGGCTCTGCAGGGCGGCGTTCGCACTGCGGAGCATATCGCGCTCCTGCCGCAGACGATCCAGCTCCGCCTTGTTTTCCGCGAGGGCTTTGAGGTCGATTCCCTCGGTGTCGACGGAGCAGACGAGCCGGACGTGATAACGCCAGACATCCCCGACGAGTGCGGGGGTCACATCCTCCTCTACGACGCGCAGAACGGCGGCGGCGACGGTGCGGATCTCGTCCCGGGTCAGCGCGGAGCCCTCCACCTCGCTCGCACTTTCGATGTAGAGCCCTGCGCGCTCCGAGGCTGTCCGCAGTGCCTCGGCGCGGGCAGCGTCGCGTGCGGATTTCGGCGTATCGTTGTCGCCCATCGTGTATACGCCCTCCGTCTCGATGATCTCGGGGGCGGCTGCGGCGATGGACGGCGGGGCGGCAAGCGTGAGCACGCAGACCGCCGCGCACAGAATATTTTTCAGCATGATGTTCACTCCTGCCTGTATTGTTCCAAACGTGGGTTAAGGAACGGTAAAAAGGGAATGAGAGGGGGCTTTGATTTGTTGCGGAGGGCGGCGCGTTTTACTCCGTCTGCGCGTGTGGAAAAATTTTTGTTTTCGGGGTTGACAGAAGCACTGTCCTTGGATATAATACCACTATCGCCTTAAGGCAATGCTGATTTAGCTCAGTTGGTAGAGCAGCTCATTCGTAATGAGCAGGTCGTAGGTTCAAGTCCTATAATCAGCTCCATTTGAAACAGGAGACTTCCGAGAGATCGGAAGTCTTTTTTTGCATGGAGGAGGTCGAGTGCCGCTCGTCAGTCGGCTGCCGGAGCGGTGGAACGGGCTCGGATACGGTTATGCGGGCGGCAGTGCCGCGTGCAGCGCCGTTCCGATCGGGTCGCGGATGACAAGCTCCGCGCGTGCGTCCGCGCTCGTCGCGCTCCGATTGATGAGCACGAGATGTTCGCCGCGGAAGTAGTCGATGAGCCCCGCCGCAGGGTAGACGATGAGCGAGGTGCCGCCGATGATGAGCGTGTCCGCCGCGCGGATGGCGGCGACTGCGCCCGCGATGGTGTCGTTGTCGAGACGTTCCTCATAGAGAACGACATCGGGGCGGACGATGCCGCCACATTTGCAGGAGGGGATGGGCGTGTGCTCCATGATGTAGTCGAGTGCGTAATGTGCGCCGCAGTCCATGCAGTGGGCGCGGCGGATCGAGCCGTGCAGCTCGTAGACCGTCTGCGACCCCGCCGCCTGATGCAGCCCGTCGATGTTCTGCGTCACCACGGCGGCGAGGTGTCCCTGCCGCTCCAGCTCCGCGAGCGCGTAGTGTCCCGCATTCGGCGCAGCGGAGAGATAGACGAACCGCCGCCGATAGAAGTCGAAGAACTCGGCGGGATGCGCCATGAGAAATGTGTGTGATGCCATCTGCTCTGGACTGAACTCCTGATGTAGCGTCTCGCTGTAGATGCCGCCCGCGCTGCGAAAGTCGGGAATCCCCGACTCGGTGGACATCCCCGCCCCGCCGAAGAACACCGCGCGGCGGCTCTCTGTGAGGATTTCTCTGAGACGTTCGATCTCCTTCATCGTGTACCTCCTTGCTTGACAATTTTTATGCGGATGGGTATAATGAGAATACAAAAGGGTGACTGGTGATTGGATCCGCCGGTCTCTCCGCAGAATTTTATGTTCTTGAAAGAGGAGCCGACGTGAACCGCACGCACGGTTCTTTTTTCTGTTTACTTCGTAATCAGAAATATGATGTTGACCACGAGCGTTGCCGCCGCTAGCACGAGCGATAGTTTTTCATATAAACTCATGCACATCACCTCCCTGCGAACCAGAGAGAAAACCAGCTTTTTACCAGCCACTTACGAACATTATAGCACATCGTTTCTTCACAGGAAAGCATTGATAAATTCAGCCGCACCATCTTAGCGTATCTTTTTTGCTCGCTTTTTGTCGGCAAATCCTCCACATAGCCTTTGCGATGCGTCTGATTGGTCTCCTTGACCGAATGAAAAATCTGCACCAATCCGACGGACTTCCTTTTCTCAGCGATTTCTTGACAATTTTTATGCGGGCGGGTATAATGAGAATACAAAAGGACGACCGGTGATTGGTACCGCCGGTCTCTCCTGCGAAATTAGATTTCTTGAAAGAGGAGCCGACGTGAACCGCACGTGCGGTTCTTTTTTCTGCCTACTTAGTAATCAGAAATATGATGTTGACCACGAGCGTTGCCGCCGCAATCAGAAGCGATAGCTTTTCAAAAAGCGTCACGCACATCACCCCCCGAAAGGGAGTAAACCGACATTCACCAGTCGTCGAATTCATTATAGCACATAGATTCGTCGTGGGGAAGCACAAAACGGAGCAGATATTCGTCTGCTCTCTCCTACGAGTATGTTTCTGCTCGACGGGCAATGTCCGCCCAAAAGCAGCAGGGAGCGTCTGTTTGTGCAGACGAGTCCCGTCCTTTTTATGCGCAGGCGCGTGGACGGTCTGGCAAAGTTCGCCGATGGCATGCTTGACCATACGGATGCGACGGGATATGTGCCGCACCGCTGTGGACGATTGCGGGGCTGCATGAGAAACGCATGTTTGAGGAATGTCCGGCGCAGAGTGCGGAGGAGCGGCTTGCCGCACTGGGCGGGGAGGATCCCGATGACTAATGCGTGAAAATGATCAAAGGGGATTGTTTCTATACACTGTGAAAGCCAAATCTACAAGAGCTTTCAGAGATTTTCCGTTCTGGAAGCCGCTTGATTTCCGACAACGTTCAGTGATTTTTCGCTCAATGGAAAGTCGACCAACTGGCAGGGGGGCAAACTTCAAAAACTTACCCGAGGGAATAAAGAGAATAGGAAAGGGGACGGGAAAACGCGCGCCTGTGCTGCGTGCACAGGCGCGGGAACTGATGGGTAAGTGTCAGAGAGCCGTACCCGCATGGATCATGACGATCGGGACGGCACTCGTTTAAAAAGCAGTCACGTTCGATGTGACTGCTTTTTCATATGTCTTTTACTTTTTCGCAACCAGTGCGCTCCCGACCTTGCCCGTCATGTGGGCGACGCTCATTTCGAGGATGCAGAATCGATCCCATGCACTGTCGATGGCGGCATCGTGCTGTGCGTTCGTCTGTTCGGGTGCATATTTCACGGCGAGCTTGCGGACGGCACTGCGTTTTTCTCCCTCGTCCTCGATGATGCGGACGCTGCCAAAGACGACGACGCTGCGGTAGGCGGTCGTGTACTTCTCGGGAATGACCTCGTCCTGATCGATGACGGCAAAGGAGGCGTTCGGATTCCGTTGGATCGCGTCGATCTTGTGCCCCTCGGTCGCACTGTGGAAATAGATGTGCGCGCCGTCGTAGACGTAGCTGAGGGGGACGGCGTAGGGGAACGCCTTGTCGCCTGTGAGTGCAAGCACGCCCGCCGAGCCGCGCAGGAGCACCGCCTCCGCCTCCTCGTAGGTCAGCTGTTGCGCCGTGCGGCGCATTTTGTGAAACATGGCGATGCCTCCCTATCAAAAAACGGAGGCATCCATCGGATACCTCCTGAGAATGTCAATGATGGTGGAGACGAAGAGGATTGAACTCTCGACCCCCAGATTGCGAACCTGGTGCTCTCCCAGCTGAGCTACGTCCCCGTGACTGACAAGGGACATTATACTGCACCGCGGAGAAAAATGCAAGTGTTTTTTGAGCGGCTTCCTTTACCGCAGCTCCCGCAGTACGTCCGCCGCAATCTGGGGCGCGGTGAGGTGGTACTCGCGTGCGAGTGCATTGGGGTCGTAGCGGTTGAAGAACGCCTTCGGCAGCCCGTAGTTCTTGACGCGGATGCCGGGCTTGTCTGCGTAGAACGCCGCGACCTTCTGCCCAAAGCCGCCCTCCAAAATCCCGTCCTCGATGGTGAGGATGAGGCGGTGGTTCGCGGCGAGGGATGTGAGCAGATCCGCATCCAGTCCCGAGAGGTAGAGCGGATTGACAACGGTCGCACGGATGCCCTCGTGCGCGAGTTCGTCCGCCGCCTCGGATGCGAGTGCGGCGAAGTTGCCGACACCGATGAGTGCGACATCCCTGCCCTCGGTGACGACGATGGAGCGGTTCAGCTCACTGTAGTCCATGCGTACGGGGTACGGGCTCTCCGCATAGCCTGTAAACGGCATACGGATCATGACGGGATGTGTGGTCTGCTCCACAGCCCAGCGCAGGACAGCGATGTGCTCCTCCACACTGGTCGGTGCGAGGTAGACGAGGTTCGGGATGTTGGAGAAAATCGAGATGTCGTAGAAGCCGAGGTGGGTCACGTCCGTTGAGCGGTAGAGCGATGTACCCGTCGCGAGAAAAACGGCGGGATTCCGGTTGATGCAGACATCCTGCGCCATCTGATCATAGGTGCGCTGAAAAAAGCTGCTGTATGTGCCGAAGATCGGACGTGCGCCGCCGCGTGCAAGCCCCGATGCCATCGCCACGGCGTGTTCCTCGGCGATGCCGACATCGAGGTACTGGCTGCCGAGCTGTGCACGTTCGGCGGGGCTGAGGTTGATGCCGCCGACGATGCCCGCCGAGAGGTAGACGAAGTTCGGATTCTGCCGCGCCGTTTCGAGGACGAAATCCACGGTCGCGACGGCGTACGGATCAGGTGTGCTTTCCTTTTTCGCCATGCCGGTCTCGATGTGAAAGGGCGCATGGCGATGCCAGCCCTCGGGATCGCGTTCGGCAAAGGAGAGCCCCTTGCCCTTCTGCGTGTGGATGTGGATGACGATGGGGCGATCCGTGTCCTTTTCCTCGGAAAACACGCGGATCAGTTCTTCCGTGTCATTGCCGTCCGCGACGTAGCGATAGGCGAGCCCCATCGCGCGGAAGATGTTGTCCTCCGCCGTGCCGCCCGTCTCACGCAGCTCTTTGAATTTGCGGTACATACCGCCGTGGTTCTCGGAGATGGACTGGTCGTTGTCGTTCAAGACGATGATGAAGTTCGTGCCCATCTCGCCGACGACGTTCAGCCCCTCCAGTGCCTCGCCGCCCGAGAGCGCACCGTCGCCGATGACGACAACGATGTTCTCTGTGCCGCCCGCGAGGTCGCGCGCCTTGGCCAGCCCCGAGGCGAGGCTGATGCCCGTCGCGGTGTGCCCGATGTTAAAGAGGTCGTGTGCGCTCTCGTCGGTGTTGGTAAACCCGGAAACATCGTGGTACTCCGCCTCGTTGACGTATGCGCCGACACGCCCCGTGAGCATCTTGTGCGGGTAGCACTGATGGGAGACATCGAATACGATCCTGTCGCGCGGTGCATCGAACACCGTGTGGAGTGCGATGGTCGCTTCGATGATCCCGAGGTTCGGCCCGATGTGCCCGCCGATGAGGCTTGTGCGTTTGATGAGTGCCTCGCGCATTTCGCGCGCGAGGATGCGGCGCTGCTCCGCCGTATAGCCCCGTATGTCCGCAGGCTCATTGATGTTCTCAAGATACAAGGGAAAAGCCCTCCATTACTGTGTGGTAGTTGACATTATTATAGCATAAATTCTAAGAAAATATCATCATTAAGGAAAAAATAAAGAGAAAGGCAGCAAAAAGGACTGCCGCACGTGACGGCAGTCCGTGATGAAGTTGTGGATTCAGGCGAGCGATTGGAGCTTTTCAACCAGACGCTTGGCATGGGCGTGCGATGCAGCCGCCATCTCCGTGCGCTTTTCCTCGTCTGCACGCAGACTGTACGATACCCCGCCCGTGTAGATGAAACCGACGTAGTCCATGCCGGTGAGCCCCGCCGTGCGGACAAAGCGTTCCGCCATCGCCTCCACGGGGAACGAGGCGTCGTATGCGCTCGCGGGCGCGCCTGTGGTGAAGGAGAGGAGGAGTTTTTTGTGGGTGAGCGCCTTGCCCGTCGCGCCGTGCGAGAACCCGTGGACGAATACATCCTCCATCCACTTTGCGAGGAGGGCGGGCATACTGTACCAAAAGATCGGGAACTGAAGGACGATGATGTTCGCGGCGACAAGTTTTTTCTGCTCCGCCTCCACGTCGATCCGATAGTCGGGATAGAGGTCGCCGAGGCGGTCAACTGTCGCGGCGGGCAGCATCCTTTCCAGATCCTCTAGGATGATCTTGTTCGCAAATGAGTTGTCCCGCAGTTCGGGATGTCCTGCAATAATCAAAACGTTTTTCATAAAATCTCCTATTATTATCCTTTGTGCATTGTGACGCTCCACGCAAACACCTCGTTGCGCAAGTGACCGTGTGCTTATTCGTCTAAATACCTGCGGACTAAACGCGCTGCACCCCTCCGAAAGAAGTCCGCAGGGGGCGTTTCGCTCCCTTTACTCATTTGCTCTACTAGGGTGTGCTTAGGAGCATCACCATAGCGCAATCAGCCCTTCCATGCCGTCAACGTATCCGCTGCGATCTGCGCGGCGGTGAGATGATGCGCCCGCGCGAGTTCTGCGGCATCGTAGCGGTCGTGGAATACCTTTGTAAGTCCGTAGTTACGGACACGGATCTGCGTGTCCATGCCGTAGTACGCGGCGATCTTCTGTCCGAAACCGCCGTCGAGGATGCCGTCCTCGATGGTGAGGATGAGGCGGTGCTTTTCCTTGAGGCGTTCGAGGAGCGCCGTGTCGAGCCCCGAGAGGAAGATCGGATTGATGACGGTTGCCCGAATGCCTTCCTTTTCCAGTTCCGCCGCAGCTGCCGAGGCGAGCTGCGCGAAATTCCCCGCGCCGATGATGGCGACCTCCGCACCCTCTGTGACAACCTGATATGTGTTGAGGTCGCTGTAGTCCGTGCGCACGGGGTACGGGCTCTCGTCATAGCCGCCGACCGGCATACGGATCATGACGGGATGCCGTGTTTGCGCGACCGCCCAGCGCAGCACAGCCCTGTACTCGTCGAGCCCGGCGGGCGCGAGAAAAACGAGGTTCGGGATGTTGGAGAAGATGGGGATGTCATAGAAGCCGAGGTGTGTCACGTCGTTCATGTAGTACATGGACGCGCCGACGGAGAGGAATACCGCCGCGTTGTTGTTGATGCAGACATCCTGCGCCATCTGGTCGTAGACGCGCTGAAAAAAGGTGCTGTACGTGCCGAAGATCGGACGTGCGCCGCTGCGTGCGAGTCCCGATGCCATCGCCACGGCGTGCTCCTCGGCGATGCCCACATCGACATAGTGACTGCCAAGTGCTGCGCGTTCGGCGGGGCTGAGGACGATGCCGCCCATCGTGCCCGCCGCGAGAAAGACGAAGTTCGGATTCGTCTCTGCCTGCTCCTTGAGGAAGTCCTTCGTCGCCTCTTGGTACGGGTCGGTGTACGGATGTTTCAGCGCGCCCGTCGCAATGTCGAAAGCCGACCGATAGTGCCACGTCTCAGGATCTTCCTCGGCGAACTTGTAGCCCTTGCCCTTTTTCGTGTGGATGTGGACGACGACAGGCTTTTTGCTGTCCTTGACCTCGGAGAATGCGGCGATCAGTGCCTCGCAGTCGTTGCCGTCCGCGACATAGCGGTAGGCGAGCCCCATCGCACGGAACAGGTTGTCCTCCGCCGTGCCGCCCGTCTCGCGCAGCTCCTTGAACTTGCGGTACATCCCGCCGTGGTTCTCGGCGATGGACTGCCCGTTGTCGTTGAACACGATGATGAAGTTTGTATTCATCTCGCCGACGACGTTCAGCCCCTCAAGTGCCTCGCCGCCCGACATCGAGCCGTCGCCGATCAGGGCGATCACATTTTCTGTTCTCCCCGCGAGGTCACGCGCCTTCGCCAGCCCCGAGGCGAGACTGATCGAGGTGGAGGTGTGACCGATGTTAAAGAAGTCGTGCGGACTTTCCTTCGGGTTCGTGTAGCCCGAGACATCGTCGTAGTGCTGCTCGTTGAGGTACGCCCCCACGCGACCCGTGAGCATCTTGTGCGGGTAGGACTGGTGGGATACGTCGTAGACGATCTTGTCCGTCGGCGAGTCAAAGACGGTGTGCAGGGCGATGATCGTCTCGATGATGCCAAAGTCAGGACCGAAATGCCCACCGTGTATGCTCGCGCGTCTCAGAAGTGCGTCGCGCATTTCCTGTGCGAGCGCTCTGCGCTGCTCCGCCGTAAAGCTCTTGATGTCCGCCGGCGATGTGATGTGCTCCAAATACAAGTAAAATCCCCCTTTGTCGGATGATCCACATTTCCCTAAGCGAATTATATCACCGAAATGCACGAAAATGTCAAGAGTGTGTGGCAAAGGCAACGGATTATTTTCAGAATGGCGTGCTACAGTAGTACCTCATAACAATGTACAATTCAATGGAGGAATATAAATGAGGGAATGTAAGATGAAGGACAGCCGCATCGTCATCAGTGAGGTGATGATGCCGAGTCAGGCGAACCCGAACGGGAATGTGCACGGCGGCGAGATCATGAAGCTGATGGATTCGGCGGCGTACGCGGCGGCGCGGCGCTATGCACGCGCGAACGTCGTGACGGCACGCGTGGACGAGCTGGAGTTCCACCTGCCGATCCGCATCGGTGATCTCGTCGTTGTGACGGCGGACATCGTCTATGTCGGGCACAGCTCGATGGAGGTCGCGGTGAACGTCATTGTCGAGGATCTGGACGACGGCGGCGATCCGCAGCTCGGGCTTTCGGCGTACTTTACCATGGTCGCGCTTGACCGCAACGCGCGTCCGAAGGCCGTGCCGCCACTGACGCTTGACACCGAGGCGGCGCGCGCCGCATTTGAGGAGGGCAAACGCCGCTACGAGGCGCACAAGGCACGCAAGCGCGGCGCAGTAAAAGCGGCGGGCGGCTGCGTCTGCGATGCAATCGCACAGCAGACCGGGGCGGCGCAGACGGAAAGCGAATGAGCGTCCGGCTTCCGCCGATCCGTCGCAGAGCATTTGGTGGGCGGCGGATGTTTGACAGGACGAAAATCTGTACCAATCGGACAGACCACATTTTATCAGCGATTCTTTGGGAGAGAGCAGATTGACCGGTGCATACCTAGAGATTGAGAAGAAGATTGAGCGCGGTGAGCGGCTGACGCGGGAGGACGGGCTGCGGCTCTTTGCGTGCCGTGACATCGCATGGATCGGGATGCTCGCCGACCGCGTGCGGCAGGAGAAGTGCGGCGATATTGTCTACTACAATGTGAACTGTCATGTGAACCTCACGAACATCTGCCTCGCACACTGCAAGTTCTGCGCGTTCGGGCGCGACGCAGAGGACAATGGCGCATACGAGATGAGCGTGGAGGAAGCGGTGGCGCACGTTGCGGATGCGATGCGCGATCCGCATCTGGCGGGGCTGCACGTCGTGAGCGGGCTGCATCCTTCGTGGACGTTCGAGGACTATTTGCAGCGGCTGAACGCCCTGCACGAGGCGTTCCCTACGCTCTATCTGAAGGGCTTTACGGGCGTTGAGATCACGCATTTTGCAAAGAGTTCGGGGCTCACGGTGCGCGAGGTGCTCCTGCGTCTGCGTGCGGCGGGGCTTCAGTCCATCGCGGGCGGCGGCGCGGAGATCCTCTCTGACCGCGTGCGCGGCGAGCTCTGTCCGAACAAGGCGACGGCGGACGAATGGCTCGAAACGCACCGCACGGCGCACGCGCTCGGCATCAAGACGAATGCGTCCATGCTCTACGGCCACATCGAGACCATCGAGGAGCGCGTGGAGCACATGATGCGGCTGCGCGATCTCCAGGATGAGACGGGCGGCTTCCAGACGTTCATTCCGTTCCCGTTCCTGCCGTCGCATACGGAACTGGGGCGGACGGTGCGGCAGACGACGATGTGGGACGATCTCAGGACGATTGCGATCTCGCGTCTGATGCTCGACAACTTCCGCAACATCAAGGCGTACTGGGTGATGCTGACCGTGCCTGTGGCGCAGGTCGCGCTCTGCTTCGGTGCGAACGACATCGACGGCACGGTGCACAAGGAGACGATTCTCCACGACGCGGGCGCGAAGAGTCCCCGCGCCCTCTCGGAGGATCACATCATCCGCGTGATCCGTGAGATCGGACGCACACCCGCCGCGTGCGACTCGAACTTTAATATCATCGAGGTGTATTGAGCGGGAGCGGGTTCGCTTCGTGACACATTGGCATCAGGGGATATGGAGTTACAAAGGAGGTGGGAACAATGTCCGACACAGTTTATGAGGAGCGCATTGTGCGCACGATGGAGGCGTTCCGACGGAATCGCTACGACGTTTCGCGGTTCGAGGGGCGCACAGCGGCGGCGGACTACCTCGCCGCTGAGATTCGCGGCAAGCGTGTCGGCTTCGGCGACTCCGAGACGCTGCGTGCGCTCTCGCTCTACGAGCGTCTGAGCGAGCACAACGAGGTGATCGACCCGCCGCGTGCGGGGCACGTCGGCGGCATCGAGGCATTTCTCGCCGCAGGGCGCGAGGCATTGATGACAGATGTGTTCCTGCTCTCGGCAAATGCCATCACCGAGCAGGGGCAGATTCTCAACATGGACGGCGCGGGCAACCGTGTCGCTGGCTCGCTCTTCGGACATGAAAAGACCTACTTCGTCGTCGGCATCAACAAGCTTGTCCCCGACATCGAGGCGGGGATCGAGCGCATCCACCGCATCGCCGCCCCGCGCAACGCGCACCGCAAGGGCAAGAAAACGCCCTGCGCGAAGGATGGCACGCGCTGTTATGACTGCGCTGCACTGGAGCGCATCTGCAACGCCCTCACCATTCACTACAAGAAGATGAGTTACCGCCCGATGGAACTGGTACTGATTGAGGAAGAACTGGGATTATGAAGAAGGGGGAGATTTTATATGGCAGAAGAAATGCTTTGTTTTTCAATGGACGCGGATCTCAAGCGAAACATGGAGGAGACCTGCAGCAAGATGGGGCTGACTATGGCTGATGCGTTCACGATGTTTGCGGTAAAGGTCGTACAAGACCGGCGTATTCCGTTTGAGATTACGGCAGACCCCACTCCATACGATAGCTGACATCAAAAAAGGAGGCGTGCGCCTCCTTTTTTGTATGCTCTACTCCTCATCCCTCGGATTGCCGTCCTCGTCCAATGGGATGTAGACACTCTTCTCCTGCCACGGGTACTGATATTCGAGTGTGACCTGATTGTCGAGCTCGAAATGCACGGCGGTGAGTGTGCCCGTGCCCGCCTCATCCGTGTGACTGAGCCAAGCGCCGCCATCGAGCCGCTCCTTCTGCGTGCGCAGCCATGCGGGACTGCGCTTCGACAGACCCGCCTCGTTCATGTGAAAGACGAGCCGTACGGATGTATCGCCCACGGGATAGTCGAAGCTGCAATAGGGCGCATCCTTCTTGTAGTTCTTCGGATCAGGGCGGAAGAGCTGCCGGAAATACGCAAGCCCCTCCTCGCTGACCGTCATGCAGGAGATAGCACGCTGCTTTTCGTACATATCCTCGCCCATCTCTGTCCCTGTTTCAGCCGCCTCCTGAAGTTCGCGGTCAAAGTCCGGATCAATCCAGTGGTAGGACATCTGCTCAATCGTCGCGCCCGCATGAATCTCGCGCTTTAGCGTCAAAAATTCATGATCGTCCGGCACGAGCGCAAGCCCTTTCGCCACGGCATCGAGCGCTCCACTACGGTCGCCGAAATGCGCACGCAGCTTGCCGAGCTGCAAATACGTCCACGGATAGTCCGGCTCCTCGCACGCGCCCTTCTCCGCCGCGCGGAGTGCGTCCTCAAGCCGCCCGCAGTACATGAGCGCGACGGCATAGCGGTAGTAGAACGTCCCGCAGCCGCCGGCATTTTTCTCGGCGTGCGGCATCCACTGCGTCGTGCGATAGTAGTATTCGTAGTCATCAATGTTGTTGCACGCATACGCATACCAGAGCGCGATGCCGAGATCGGCGCGTGCCTCCTCGCGTGTGAAATTCCCCTTGATGACACCGTTCTTGATATACTGCTCCAGATAGTACAGCATCTTGTAGAAATAGCCCTCCGAGCCGTCGTCCATCGCCTCCATCTTCTTGACCGCCGCAGGGGAGAGCAGGGAGGATTTCGCGGCGGCGGGGCTTTCCTGCTCCGCGCTGTTCTCCTCCTCTGTGCGATCCAAGATGCTGACGGAATTGGCGTCCCGTCGGAAGGAGTGGAACACCGCCCACGGCAGATTTGTCTTTTGGAGGAAGTCGTCGGCGGCGCAGAGGACGGCGTGCAGATCCCACGCGAGAAAGTCCAGATAGCCGCAGTCCGTACCCGTCGCGCCGCCGAGGAAGGTCACGGCATCCAATTCCTTGGTATCCCTCTCGATTGCCGTCATGAGCGCATCGCGAAACGCGAGGGGAGCTTCCGCATCCGCGCGCAGTTCATCCGTCAGCGGATAGGCGAGAAAGCCCGCCGCAATCCCGTCCGCATGGTACATATCCGCGAGCGCCGGATCGTTTTCCGTATAGGCGCTGAGGATGGCGGGCAGACGGGTACTGCCCGTGTAGACATCGAACCGCCAGTCCGTATCGGAACTGTTCTGCGGCTCGCGTTCGTAGGCGAGATAGGAGTGCTCCAGATAGTCCTCGGCATCGCCCGCGAGGGAGAACCCTGCCTCCTCCAGTGCTTTTGGCAAATCCGCCAGTAGAATCGACGGCTCTTCCCGCGGCGCATCGAGGACTTCGAAATCATGGATGAGGCGGATGGAGGCAATCTCGCCGAGCGCCTGATCGACGAGCGTGGAGAGCATCCACCATGCGCGATTCTCGTCCTCCTTCAGGAGCGGCAGGAGCTTTTCGCAGTAGACCATGAGGGCGATCCCCTTGTCCTCCCGCGTAAAATAGGTCGTGACATCCTTCCTCTCGATGCTGTAGTCGCCCGTACGCAGGGCACCAAGAGAGGCGGTGCGACCGACGTGGATGTCCCAGTGCTCGCGCACGGAGGCGGGGGCATGGCGCGCGAAATAGACGAGCGGAAAGAGTTTCACACGCGTACCTTCGGGCGTTAGGATCAGCTCGTATTTTTCCCCGCCGCATCCCATCTCGAAGGCTGCATCGGAGAGGGCGATGCGCAGGACAGCTTCGCACCGCGCGATGAGCTCCTCACCGCGATCCTCCTCCGCGTCCATCAGCGCGCGCAGATCCGCCTCTATGTTCTCGAACGCCGCCCACGCCTCCTGCACGCGGATGCGGAACGGTCGCTGAAAGAACGGCAGGGAAAGCCCCTTGTGACAACTCTCGATCATACGCTCGGTGTCCGCATCGTCCGGGAGCGCGGCGAGCGCCGCCTCAAAATGGGGGAGGGCGCAGTCCTCACGGTCGAGATAGTAGTAGGAATAGCCCATGCGGAAGTTCCAGAGATGATCCCCCTTGAAATAGTCTGCGTGCGGCGCGAGGAGACCGATCGCCTTTTCAAAATAGGCGCGATCCTCTGCGCCCGCCGCGTTGTTGTAGGCGCGGGCAAGCTCGCTGTCGAGCTCCGGTGTGCGCTCCTCGCTTGGCAGAGCCTCGATCTCTGTGATGATCTTTTGATATTCTTCGTTCTCGTGCCAGCGTTGGCACTGTTCAAGTAGTGTCATAATTAATCCCACCAGAAATACCAGATGTTTGATTTTTTCAGACGCTCTGCGAGCTTGCCGACGGTTGTACCAGGTGCGCCCTGCTCGACGATGTCGGCGCAGAACGCATACTGTTCCACTGCGAGTTCTTTGGCGTGCGCGGGCGCAATGGGCGCGGGTACGCTGTACTCAAGCGTGTCATAGGTGAGGACGGCGGGCATCGCACCGTGCTGCTCGTGCCAGTATTTCGACACCGCCATCAGCGCGGCGGTATCGGGGCAGTCGTTCCACCCGCCGAACGGCAGATAGGCAAAGACCTCCCACGGATTCTTGACGGGAATCTTGGCGAGAATGAGCGGCTGCGTCTCCTGCGTTTCGTAGTCCCAGTAGCTGATAAAGCAGTCGGCGGCAGATTCCTCTTCATCGGATGTTTCCGCGCGGTTCTGTTCAAACCGCTCACCGAGCCGCTCCGTCAGAGTCGCCTTGCCGTCCGGCAGAGATTCCGACAGAATTTTTTCGCGGTATTTTTTCACCGCTTCCGCATCAAAATCGTAGTCCTCGAAATCCCCCTTCTCTGCCCCCGCATTCATCGTCAGAATCTCCCAGAGCGTATCGCTCGGTACAATGAGCACGGGGACGAATCCATCGCACACGCCGCGCCGTACGGCATAGCCGTATGCCGCCGTGATCGGATCGTCGTCCTCCATCGGCGGGAAGTACGTCAGGGAGCAGTCCGCCCTGCCGCAGTTCAGATACTGCATGATCGCCACAGTAACGTCGCTTGGTTCCTCATTTTCGTTCATTTCCGCATTTCCTTTCGTTTTGCAGCCATTGCGCTTCCACGCGTCCCATCGCCGCTCGATGATCGCCGCCATCTCGCGATAGAGCCGTTCGTCAAACGGGACAAAGAGATATGCCTCGTCGTCAAATTCTTCGGAGTAATACTGCGTTGCGCCGAAGTAGGAGAGGGCATGATCGTCGATGTCCGAGGGAAAGGAGGGGGCATCGCCGTCGTAATAGTAGCGCGCGAATGCCGTGCCCTCCTCGTTAAAGAAGCCGCGCATCAGAATACCGTGCAGCTCGTCGCGGAGGAAGGGGCGCAGATCCGTCTCGGCAGGATGCTCCTTTACGGCAGAGATGGTTGCCGCATACTGACGGACGAACCAGTCCGCCATCAGATCATGCAGGATGCACCACCGCAGGTAGACCGCCATGTGGCTGTACGCCTCGATCTCATCGACGGGGAGCTTCTTTTTGCGCAGACTGTCGAGGTGCCACTCTGCATTGTCCATCACGAGATCGTCGAAGTCCTCGCCCGCGAGCGCACTGCGCCTCTGTGGATCGACGACAAAGCCCACGTGCCGCTCGCCAAAGATGTTCAGCAGCTCTTTGGCGCTGCGGTCGCACTTGTAGTTGAGTTCGTCCCGATAGAGCGGGATGATCTGATAGAAATTGACATCGTCGCCGCCCGGCAGGACGCAGACATCGCCGTCCTGCCCGCAGCGCTGCGGACTGACGAGGAGCGCTGCCGTCAGCTTGGTGTTTTCGGCATAGGGAGCCCGGTTGCTGATCGTGTGTCCCCAGCCGAGCCATGTATCGTCCTCGATCGGCAGACGCGCGAGGCTCTTCAGCAGACGGATCGGCCAGTAGTGTTCCTCGTCATTTTCGTGAATCTTCCAGTCGGGCGGCAGTGCAATCATGAGCTCTGCGCGTTCGAGCTTGTATTCGGCGAGCTCTTCGGGGACGTTCATGCGGTGCGCGCCCATCCCAAGGGTGACGAGCATATAGTAGTTGCGCTCCTCGGTCGGATCGACGATGCAGATGTCCAGATGGATGTCCGGCGAGACGATCTCGTGAAAGACGTTCGCGTATGCGCCGAAGTGCTTTTCGATGTGACTCTCGACGATGTCCAGTTCTTCCTCGGTATAGACCTCCGTTGGCATCGGGGCTTTCTTTTTATGCGCAGCGTTATTTCGGCCAATTTTTTTCATTGTGGAACTCCTTATGTTTGTTGATGCTGCATGGAAACAATCTGACAGTCCGGACAGAACTCGATGTAGAGCGAACCCTCCATATAGTCCGTCAGCGCATCCCAGTGAATCTGCATGAGATACTTCATCGGCTGCCCGCAGTCGGGGCATAGAGTGTATTCCCAGTCCTGCCACCAGAGCGCAAAGCCGCCGAGTGTGCAGACATCCTCGAAGCGTGCGCCGTAGAACTGTGGGACGGATGCCGCACCGAGGATGAGTTTGTTTTCAAAGATCGCGGCAAGCTCCTCGCCAATGTATATGGTAGGATCCGTGTTCTCGTAGGGCAGGACGGTACTGCCGCCATCGAGGGCGTAGCGACTCAGTATCGGCTCTGCATACGCGACGCAGTTCGGACAGCAGGTCGCCGTGAGGATGCCGTCGATACCGAGGAAGTGCAGCCGTGCGTCCCGTCCGTCCAGGACGAGTACATCCGCCATGCGGCAGCCGCAGTGCGGGCAGTGCTCCTCTCGCGGACGGGCGATGCGGACGGGCGAGCGACGGAGCTCCTCCTCCGATGCAGCGTGTACGAGCGGATAGCAGGCATCGAAGTTCAGTGTGCATCGCCGTCCCTCTGCGTCGAACGTCCAACCGCCGCACTGCGCATAGACGGATGGATCGACGTGCAGCTTGCCGCGCCACGGGCGCGGTGCACGTTCGAGTGCGAGGAGTGCCGCAAGGGATCGGTCATCTCCCTGCATACCGAGGCACATCATAAGCTCGTTCGCCTCATGTGCGGCATCCGTCTCCATCAGTGCCGCGATCAGTCCGTCCCGCACATCGGCGGGGGCGTGATAGTAGAGTGCCGAGGGCCAGAAGGAACGCGCCGCGAGTGCCGCGCGTGGGATCTCCGGCACGAGCCGTCCGCGACAGCAGAGCAGATACCAGAAATCATCGGGAACATCCTCGATCTGCGCGATGATCTCCTGTTCCTTTGCCGCGACCTCCTCGGGCGTCCATGCGAGTGCCGCACGGCGATTCGCAGCCGTCTTGCACCGCCAGCAAAGTCCCTTGTAACCGAGCGGTGTTCCGCAATCGGGGCATTGGTGGGGAAGCGTCATGATCGGCTCCTTTCCATGATTCTTGTTGTGGGAATATTCACCTGTTTTATGATAATATAGATGAAATACGGCTTCAATAGGACTTTCGGGTAAGATTGAAGAAACGTACGCGTATCATACCCCCAATGGAGATAATGACTTGGATGAATACGGTGTGAATTTGCAAAATCCTGCCGCATTTGGTACACTTGCGGGAGTGTTGTAAGGAGAGAAAGGCGGCGGCTTGTATGTGGATCGTGATGCTGAACGGAGGGCTCGGCAATCAGATGTTTCAATACATCTTTGCCCTTTATCTGGCGCAGAACGGCGCACGCGTTGTGATTGACGACGCTGCCTTTTTTGGCGCGGATGTGGTGCACGGGGGCTTTGAGGTGCCTCTCTTTTTCCCGCAGGGCGTGCTGCCTCGTCTGAGCGAACACTTTACGCCGGATGTGTGGGCGGAGATGGTCGAACGCAGCGAATGCGGAATGTCTATCCCTGAGCAGCTGCGGGAGGGCGGACTTTCGCTTCGCTGCGTTCAGCAGGAGGAGGCCGAGACTTTTCTCTTTGCGGGAGAGATCATGTCGGCGGCGTGCAGGGATACGGAGCGTATTCTGGGACTGCCGCGGGAGCAGAACATTTACTTTGCCGGATACTGGATTGATCCTATCTTTTATGAGGGGATACAGGATTTGTTTTTATCGATCTTTTCGTTTCCACCGTTCCCACGTGCAGCGCAGGCGCGCATGGCGGAGGAGATCCATGCGGCAGAGAATGCGACGGCGATCCATGTGCGGCGTGGCGACATGGCTGCGCTCGGACGTTCCCATCCGCCGGAGTATTTCCGAAAGGCGATTGAGGATCTGACTCGGCTGATTCATATTCAGCGTTTCTTCCTGTTTTCCGATGATCTCGCCTATTGTATGGAGCACGCGGAGGAGTTGGGACTTACAGGGATTCATAATCGTTTGACGGTTGTGGACGGGAATCGCGGGAGAGAGGCGTATGTCGATATGCAGCTGATGTCGCTCTGCCGCTTCCGCATCGCGGATCATAGCAGCTTCAGTCAGCTTGCCGGCACTCTTTGCCGTGTGCCGGGGAATCTTACAACGGTATGGAATCCGCCATTTGTTACGGGATTCAGTGTCCCTGTTTAGACGAGCTGGATGCTCATAATGTGTTTGAATTGTGGGGAATCAAATTTTCATGTCTGATCGAAAGAACGCCCGTGCCGCCGCCGAGCGCGGGGCGCGGCTGACGAGGGAGGATGCGCTCGCCCTCTACGAGGAGAACGATCTCCTCGCGCTTGCCGCGTGGGCGCGTGCGGCGAAGGAGCGCGCGAGCGGGAAGAACGTCTACTATACGGTGAACCGCCACATCAACCTCACGAATATATGCAGCGCGAACTGCCCGCTCTGCGCGTTTCAAGTGGAGCAGGGCGATGCACGCGGCTATATTATGGAAACGGACGATGTCGCGCGCGTGTTGGAACTGGCGAAAAAAACGCCGCATCTGACGGAAATCCATATCGTGAGTGCCCTGCACCCCGACCGCCCCTTCTCTTACTACGAGGGCGTGGTGCGGCAGGTGCGTGCGGCACTTCCGCACGCGGACATCAAGGCGTTCACGCCCGTGGAGGTTGTGAACTTTGCAAAGACGGAGGGGACTTCCGTCCGCGACATTCTGTGTACGTTGCAGGCGGCGGGGCTGTCGTCCCTCCCCGGCGGCGGCGCGGAGATTCTGTCCGACCGCGTCCGTGCAATCATCTGCCCGAACAAGGCAACGCGTGCGGAGTGGCTCGACTGTATGCGTACGGCGCACGAACTCGGCATCCGCACAAATGCGTCCATGATGTACGGACACATCGAGACGGTCGAGGAGCGCATTGACCATCTGCTTGCTTTGCGTGATTTGCAGGATGAGACGGGCGGCTTTCAGGCGTTTATGCTCTTTCCGTTTCATCCCGAGAACACGGCGCTCGGCGCGGAGCGGAAGCTCGCACGTGTCGGCTCGTGGGAGGATATGAAGATGCTCGCCCTTTCTCGCCTTGTGCTCGATAACGTCGCGCATTTCAAGGCGTTTTGGGTCATGTTGACGCAGCCCATTGCACAGCTCGCGCTCGGCTTCGGCGCGGACGATCTCGACGGCACGATCGGTGAGGAGAAGATCATCCACGCGGCGGGCGCACAGACGCAGACGGGCATCACGCGGCGCGAGCTTGACGCGATGATCCGCGAGGCGGGCTATGTGCCTGTGGAGCGCGACACATTCTATCAGCCGATTGCGGCAGGGGAGGGCGCATGAGAATCTCGGAGCGGGAGGCGGCAGACTTCCTCACGCACGGCGACCCCATCGACCTCGGACGCGCGGCGGATGCGGAGCGGCGGCGGCGGTTCGGCGATACGGTGACGTTCATCGTTGACCGCAACATCAACTACACAAACATCTGTGTGAACGAGTGCCGTTTCTGTGCGTTCTATACGAAGGTGGGCGCGGAGGACGGCTACCTCCTGCCGATGGAGGAGATTCTCGCAAAGGTCGGCGAGACGGCGGCAGCAGGTGGGACACAGGTCATGATACAGGGCGGCATTCACCCCGATCTGCCGCTTTCCTACTATGAAAATATGCTACGTGCGATCCGTGACCGCTATCCCTCCATCGTGATCCACTCCTTCACGGCGACGGAGATTCTGTACTTTGCCGAAAAGGAGGGCATTACGATTGAGGACACGCTGCGACGGCTTCAGGATGCGGGGCTTGCCTCGCTCCCCGGCGGCGGCGCGGAGATCCTCGTCGACCGCGTGCGGAGGCTCATCGCACCGAAAAAGATTATGACCGAGGATTGGCTGCGCGTGATGCGGACGGCGCACAAGATCGGCATGGAGTCCACTGCGACCATGGTCATCGGCTTTGGTGAGACGATGGCGGAGCGCGTGGAGCACATGGAGCACATCCGCCGTTTGCAGGAGGAGACGGGCGGCTTCCGCGCGTTCATCACATGGACGTTTCAGCCGGGCAATACCGCGCTCGGCGGGGAAAAGACGTCGAGCTGGGACTATATGCGGACGCTTGCCGTCACGCGGCTCTACATGGACAATGTCGCGCATATACAGGGATCGTGGGTCACGCAGGGCGAGCGTATCGGACAGCTGACGCTCGGCTTTGGCGCGGACGATCTCGGGAGCATCATGCTTGAGGAGAACGTCGTGCGTGCGGCGGGGACGCGGTACAATATGTCGATTAAGAAGATGATTGATCTGATTCGCGGCGCGGGCAGGGAGCCGGCGCAGCGTGACACGCGCTATCGCGTGATACGGAGGTTTTAGTATGGCAGAGCAACAGGTTCCTGCGGCGGGATATGCCATCATCGGCGGTTCGGGGACGCTGTCGAGCGACTTCCCGCGTGCGTCGATGGCGGACGATGTGGAGATCCTCGCGGACGGGCTGCACTTTGCTACCCCCTACGGCGAGAGCCCCGCGTTCCGCCTGTTCTCCGTCGCGGGACGGCGCGTGCTGACGTGCCGTATGCACGGCTGGCGCAGCGGTGTGACGCGTGCGGATGCGTCGCGGCAGGTGTTTTGGGTACTGCGGGAGGCGGGCGTGCGGCGCATCCTCTCCGAGGGCGGCGTGGGGACGGTGAACCCGCTGCTTGACCCGCGCGACTTCCTCATCCCCGACGACTATCTTGACTTCTCCGTACGCAAGGATGTCATGCTCGACGGGCGCTATCTACTCGTGATGCGCGACGCGCTCTGCGCGGAACTTCGTACGAGGCTCATTGAGGAAACGAGGAAGCGTTATACGGGGCGCATCTTCGACCGCGGGATCTATGCCGTCACGGATGGGCGGCATTTCGAGAGCCCCGCCGAGATTGCCATGCTGAAGGGGCACGCGGACATCGTGGGGCAGAGCCTTGCGCCCGAGGTCTACCTCGCACGCGAGATCGGCGCGTGCTATGCGGGGCTGTACTTTGTCGTCAACTACGGCGAGGGCATCCGCCCGTGGTCGCACGATACGCTCACGCAGATTTTCTACGACGACGCGCCTATGATCGGCGACATCCTTCTCGCGACGATCCGCAGCGTCCCCGCCGAGGAGAGTGCGTGCGAATGCCGCAGCCTGCGCAAGGAAACCCTGCTCAAGGATGTCTATAATGCAGCGTCGGACAAGGGTTGACGAAAAACGCCGAACATCGTATAATGGACATAGAAAAAGGTGCTGTCGGTAAACGGTCAGCCCCTCATCAAACGTGGTTTATAAGAACCCCGCCTAGAGTTGGTGACTGCAGGCGGGGGTTCTTATATATTGGTGAATCGACAATAAAAACCTTTTTGTATACACGCCCAACCCCGTGAAAAATCCATTGACAATGATTCCCTGCGGTGCTACTATGATGGCGCAGGAAATCCTGCGGCAATGTCCTACTGAAAAGAAGTGCAATCCATCATGAAACGGCTGGTTTCCACACAGTTCGTCATGAGTTCATAGCGTCCAAGCGCATACCATTGCGTTTGGACTTTTTTGCATTTTTAGGGGGTAATCGTTATGTCGGTCAACAGGGGAAAAGTCGTTATCATTGGGACGAGCAACGTCGGCTCTGCCGTGCTCAACAAAATCGCGGATTTCCAGCTCGCCTCGGAGATCGCGCTCATCGATCTTGACATGGATCGCGCACGCGGCGAGGCACTGGACACGAGCCACGCCATGTCCTCACCGTACTGCACGAACATCAAGATTCATCCGGGGACGTACGAGGACTGCCGCGACGCGGCGTTCATCGTTATCACGGCGGGACCCTCCATCCTGCCGGGCGAGACGCCCGACCGTCTGAAGCTCGCGAGTACGAACACGAAAATCATGCGCTCCATCTTCTCCGAGATCGTGAAATACACGAAGGAAGCCATGGTTATCATGATTACGAACCCGCTCGATGTCGCGACCTACGTCGTCTCGACCGAGTTCGACTATCCGCGTGAAAAGATCCTCGGCACCGGCACAATGCTTGAGACCTATCGCTTCCGCTACATCCTCACCGAGCACTATGCGATGGATCCGAAGAACATCCACGGCTACGTCCTCGGCGAGCACGGCAACGATGCCTTTGTCGCGTGGTCAACGGTGAACTGCGCGGGGCTTGGCATCGACCATCTCGACGAGTATTTCCACTTTGAGAAAAAACTCAACCGGCATGATGTCGAGCAGAGCCTCATCCAAACGGCATACGATGTCATCAACCTCAAGGGCTTCACGAATACGGGCATCGCCATGGTCGCCTGCCGCTTCATCAAGGCGATTCTCTACAACGAGCACACGATTCTGCCCTGCTCCGCCGTCATGAACGGTGAGTACGGCATGAGGGACGTGGCTCTCTCCATCCCTCGTATGCTCAGTCAGGACGGTATCGTGCGGTCATTCGAGGTACGCCTTGCAGATGAGGAGATGGAAAAACTCTGCCACGCGCAGAAGAGCGTCCGCGCGGCTCTCGACGGTGCGGGCGTGAAGTAAGATCGGCGTAAAACAAGATAAAACAGCACTTGGACATCTTCCGGGTGCTGTTTTATTATAATTAGAATTAAATAAGTATTGCAATTAGGGGGGGCTATGTTAAAATAAAATTGCAATCAAGTTCAAATGGAAATGAGGATGATTGCATCGTAACTTATCGCCGCTGATGTTTTATCGAAGGAGGAAATCCCATGTTCTTACATCTTATCGCCGAAAAAAACAAGCAGTTGTTTCTGTCTCTGACCAAGTCCCTCTGCCATGCGGACGGGCATTTCACCGATGATGAAAGGGCGATGGTGGAGCAGTATTGTAAGGAACTGGAGATTGCGAGCGACAGCGCGGATGCTGTGAGCGATCCGAAGGAACTCATGCAGCAACTCGCCGCATCGAGCGATGCTCGCGAGAAGAAGATCATCGTCTTTGAGCTGCTCGGACTTGCTCATGTGGACAAGGAGTTCTCGGCGGATGAGCGGCGTTTTGTTGAGGAACTGCGTACGGTATTCGCAATGGATACGGACTACATTCAGCGTGCCGAGGAACTGATCCGCAGCTATCTCGACATACAAGACCGGGTCAATGCACTGATTCTCGGCTGAGATGGGGGCACGAAAGTATGGCATCGGAGGAGGAGAAAAAGCGCAGACAGGCCGCTGCGGCGGCGACAGAGGCGGGGGAATCCGTAAGCGAGAGTCTGCGGGCTCTTGGAGAAACATATCAAAAACCCTCCGCGTATACGGGTAACCGCAAGCTCTATGACAGCCCCCGTGCCAAAGTGTCGGCAAAGACGGAGGCGTTCAAGGGCGGCGAGGTGCATGACCCCTATACGGGGGAGCGGCTTGTCCTGCGCAAGCAAGAGGCGAAGGGGCAGTATGGGGAGCACTGGCAGGAACATCTGGCGGAGGCGGATCACACCATCCCCATCGAACGCGTGCACGAAACGTACAAGGATGATGCGTGGGTTACGAATGAGAACCTGCGGGATGCGGCAAACAGTGACGAAAATATCCGCGTCACCTCGCGAAAGGTCAACAATGCCAAGCGCAGCCGTACGAATGAAGAACTTGTCGATGATACGGCATATCTGGAGGATAAAGGCATCCGCATCGATGAGAAGGGGAAGGCTCACGCACGCAGCGACAGCAAAAAGGCACGGGAGCATATCGACGAGAAAATACGCCGCGACAAAGTAGAAAATGTCGCGGGTGCGTTTCACCGTGCAGGAACGCAGACGGCGATTCAGGCAGGCGGCGTGACCGCCGCACTCTCGACGATGGATAATATGGCGGCGGTCATCCGAGGGGACAAGACACCGACAGAGGCACTTAAGGATATTGCCGCCGATACCGGCGGCGCGGCAGTCTCCGGCTATGTCATTGGCGGAGGTGTGTCGGTCGTAGCACACACATTGTCGACATCGTCCTCGCCGTTCGTTCAGAATCTCGTGAAATCGAATGTACCCGGCAAGGTCGTCACCGCCGTCATGGCAACGGGCAAAACGCTCAAGAAATATGCGAGCGGGGAAATCACAACCGAGGAGTGTATTCTGGAACTCGGGGCGAGCGGCGTGAGTACCGTCACGACGGGCTATACGGCGGCGGTCGGACAGGCGCTCATTCCGATCCCCTTTGTCGGGGCGGCTGTGGGGGCGATGTTCGGCACGGCAGTCTCCGGCGCACTCTATCACAGTTTCAAAGAGTCAATGGATCGTGCCAATCTTGTACGCGAGGAATACGAACGCGTGCGTGCGGCGGCAGATGCGTCGATGGCACGGATGAACGCGGAGCGGGAGGCATTCGAGGCGGCGGTAGCGGAGCTGTTTGCATGGCGTTCCTCCGAGGTCGATGCGGGCTTTGCACAGATGGAGCGTGCGTCGCAGAATGCAGACATCGACGGGATGCTTGCCGGACTGTCGCAGATTGCGGGGGCATATGGGAAAGACATCGAGTACCATAGTTTTGATGAATTTGATGCGATGATGAGCGATGATTCAAGGGCATTTGAACTATAGGAGGATATTATTATGCCACTTCCATTTTTGGTTTTAGGTGCTGCTGCTGTCGTTGGCGGTATGGGCGTTGTTGGAGGACTTGCCGCAAAGGAGACGATGGACGAGGCAAAAAAACTTGGAGAGAAGGGAGATCGTCTGATTGCCTCGGCAAAAAGCCGCTGTGAGAGGGAACAACAGGCGACAAGTGCAGCAATCGACAAACTGGGGAGCACCAAGGTTCATATTCTGTCCAACAATATGAGTGTATTCCTCGATTCGTTCCGAAAGCTGAAGAATGTGGAGTTCAAAAACTCAGTTGGTTTGGATGAACTGCGTGATTTTACCCCGCAAAGTGACCAACTTCGCAAGTTGGAACAGGCATCGATTACAGCACTTGATCTCAGCAAGGGCTACGGGGGAGGTCTTGCGGGCGGTGGCATCACTGCGCTCGGCGCGTATGGTGCAGTCGGAATGCTCGGAACAGCCTCGACGGGGACGGCAATCGGTACGCTCGGTGGTGCGGCAGCAACGAATGCGACGCTTGCGTGGCTCGGGGGCGGAAGCCTTGCAACAGGTGGGCTTGGCATTGCGGGTGGGACTGCGGTGCTCGGTGGCATTGTTGCCGCCCCTGCGCTTCTCGTGGGCGCGTACTTTCTGAACAACAAAGCGGATGAGGCGATGAGCAAGGCAAAGACCCACTACGCAAAGGTTGAGGAGTTCAATGCAAAGTGCAGCAAATCATGCAGTCTACTTGCGGCGATTCGTGAGCGGGGGGAACAGATTACGGATCTGCTCTTTCGTATGGACGGCGATTTTTCCTTTGGGATCCGTGATATGAAGGGGATTATAGCTCGCCGAGGGACGGACTGGAGATCGTTTGCGCGTGAGGAACAGGAGCATATTGCAGCAGTGGCAATGACAGCAAAAACACTCAAGCTTATCATAGACACACCGCTCTGCCGTGAGGACGGGACGCTTGACCCGAACTCTGCTCGTGTGTTCAGTCTGCCGGGCGTGCGGGGGTGAGTTTTTCCTGTGACCGCTGCGGGCTTTGCTGTCAGTCCGTCGGGAGAAGCGACATCTATCGTGATCTGGATCGCGGCGATGGTGTGTGTAGATACTATGATGATGAAACGCATTTGTGCCGCATTTATATGGAGCGTCCTCTGCGCTGCAATGTCGGCGCATACTATGAAGCGTTCCTAAGGGAGCATATGTCACGCGATGTTTATGACCACATGAACACCGAGGCGTGCCGGCAGCTGAAACGAAAACACAACGATGTAGATCTGTGAGAGTACAAGAACCCCCGCCCACATACGAAAATGTGAGCGGGGGTTGTCATGCTCGGAAAAGCACCTTACTTCTCTGCCGCCTCGTATCCGACCATCAGCGCCCGCATATTCGCCTCAACGGTGTGCGGTGGAACGCGGTTCGCAACGGCGTTCTTGACCGCATCGAGGGGGACAATCCCCGAGATACGCGTGATCGCGCCGAGCGCGACGATGTTCGCAAAGAGAGCCTTGCCGATCTCGCGGGTGGCAAGCGTGGTGATGGGAATGGAAACGACGTGCGCCGCCTGCGGCACATTTGGCACAAGCTCGCTGTCAACGATCAGGATGCCCGTCGCGGGATCGAGGTCAACTGCATACTTGTCCGCCGCCGCCTGTGTCATGGCGAGGACGATGTCGGGGTGCTCGACGTGCGGATGATAGATCGCGCCGTCGCTCACAATGACCTCGGAGCGGGATGCGCCGCCGCGTGCCTCGGGGCCATAGGACTGCGACTGTGCGACATTCATTCCGCACGCAGTCGCCGCCTCGGCAAAGATGATGGCGGCGGTGATGACACCCTGTCCGCCCGAGCCTGAGAGACGAAGTTCCTTCTGCATATCAGAGCCCTCCCGCACGCCGCTGAATCTCGGCGTTCGCCATGCCGTACTCCTCGCCCGCGCACTCATAGAGCAGTCCGATGGGGAATTTCTCCGGCGTGCGTTTTTCGGGCGGAAGTTTGTCCCATGCCGCCTTCATGACGGCGGAGTCGCGCATCCACGCAAGCATCGCGGCGGGCGTGCCCATCTTGTTCTTGCGCCCGTAGGCGGTCGGACATTGCACCATCGCCTCGACGAGGGCAAAGCCGTGATTTTTGAGCCCGCCCGCAATCATCTGCGTGAGATGTTTGACGTGGAACGCCGTCGAGCGTGCGACGTAGGTCGCGCCCGCCGCCTCGGCGATGCGGCACGCGTCGAGCGGTCGGTCGATCGTCCCGTATGGTGCGGTCGTCGTCATTTTGCCCGGCGGGGTCGTTGGCGAGGACTGCCCGCCCGTCATGCCGTAAATGTTGTTGTTGAACAGCACAACGGTCAGATCGACGTTGCGCCGACAGCCGTGGAGGAAATGGTTGCCGCCGATGGCAGTGCAATCGCCGTCCCCTGTAATGACAACAACGTTTAACTCGGGACGTGCGAGCTTGATACCTGTGGCAAATGGGATTGCGCGTCCATGCGCCGTATGTACCGTGTCAAAGTCCATATAACCCGAGCCGCGCGAGGAGCAGCCGATGCCGGAGACGATGATGGTGTTGTCCTGCGTAAAGCCCTCCGTCCCCTCAATCGCCTCGGCAATGCACTTCAGTGCCGTGCCGTTGCCGCAGCCGGGACACCAGAGGTGGGGCAGGCGGTTCTGACGAAAATACTGCTCGAAGCTGCGACGGATCTCCGCGCGTGCATTCATGTCCGTGCTCATGCCCGCACCTCCTCGCTCATCTGACGAATCGCTGCCGTGATTTCCTGTGGCGTGAAGTCCAGCATATTGTATTTGAGACACGGGCGGACGGGCGTACCGTGCGCCGCGCGCGTGACCTCGCCCACGAGCTGTCCATAGTTCAGCTCTGCCACGAGGATGCTCCGCACGCGAGCCGCGAGCCGTCCGACGGCGGCATCCGCGAATGGCCAGATCGTCTTGAGGCGTAGGAAGCCGACCTTGATCCCGTCCGCACGCGCCGCGCGTACCGCCTCGTATGCTGTACGCGCCGTACCGCCGTAGCTGACGACGGCGTACTCCGCGTCCTCCATGAAGTGCTCCTCCGTGTGGATGATCCCCTCGCCCACACGATTGATTTTCTCGTGGAGACGGTGGATCAGCTGCTCCGTGACGGCAGGGCTGCCCGAGGGAAAGCCCGTCTCATCGTGGAGAAGCCCCGTGACGTGGATGCGGTAGCCGTCGCCGAAACGAGCCACATCGGGCACGAGATCATCACCGACGGCAAAGGGCTGATAGCCCTCGGCGCGCGTCTTTTTCGGCAGACGGCGCGGATAGATGTCCAGTTCGTCCGCCGTCGGGAGCGTGACATTTTCGCGCAGATGTCCGACGATCTCGTCCATCAGCAGAATGACGGGCGTGCGAAACCGCTCCGCATAGTTCACGGACATCACCGCCAGATCGAATGCCTCGCGCACGCTCCACGGCGTGAGCGCGATGATCGGATGGTCGCCGTGCGTGCCCCAACGCACCTGCATCACATCGCCCTGCGACGGCGCGGTCGGCTGTCCTGTCGAGGGGCCGACGCGCTGCACGTTTACCACGACGCACGGGATCTCCGCACAGGCGGCATAGCCGATCAGCTCCTGTTTCAGCGAGAAACCGGGACCGCTCGTCGCGTCCATCACTTTTGCACCCGCGAGTGACGCGCCGAGGATCGCCCCCATCGCGCCGATCTCGTCCTCCATCTGGAGGAATGTGCCGCCGATCCGCGGCAGCAGCTTTGCCATCTGCTCCGCGATCTCCGTGGACGGCGTGATCGGATAGCCCGCGAAGAACGTCACACCTGCCGCAATCGCACCCTCGGCGACCGCCTCGTTGCCCTGCATGAGCCTTGCACTCGTCTCCGCCATCTCACGCCCTCCTCTCTACGAATATCGCAAAATCGGGACAGCGCATCTCGCACTGCCCGCACGCGATGCAGTCCTCGGGGCGGGCGGGCGTGATCTTGCCGAGCAGACTCACCTCAAGCACCTTCTTCGGACAGAACGCTGCACATATCCCGCAGCCCTTGCACCGCTTTTCCTTGATATACAGCTCACCCTTCATGGCGTTCAACTCCCGCCGGGATGTGGAAGAACATCCCATCATACACAGAAAACTGTTCCATTATCCGCTGCGGAGGTCTGCGCCTCCGTTATCTCTGCGGATAATTTCAATATTATAGCAGATGGAGCAGGGAAAACAAAATCGCATACAGAATACATATTTGCACGATGAAACACTTGACGCGCTGTACCGCCCGTAGTAATCTACAGGCGGAAAAGGAGGGGATTTCTTGAATTTTTATACCTATGACTATATCACGGCGCACAGCCAGTTCGGCGATAATGTCTGGTATGCGCTTTCATTCCTCGCGCTCGCTGCGCTTCTCTTCGTGAGTGTGAAGTATCTGCGCAACCGCCTTGCGACGCGCTACCGCGACCTCATCGTCATTCTGTTCCTCACGGTCGCATTCCTCGGTGGCGTGCAGTGGAACGACTACAACCGTACGAAGAGCGATGTGGAGGCGACCTCGCGCATGGCGCAGTTCCTCCACAGCCTCAGCATGGATCTGGACGTGCCCGTGCAGAAGATCCGCACCAACTCGACGTATTTGAAACAGGGGATGCTCGTTGATGTGCAGGGGACGTTCTACGTGATTCATTTCAATGCGGAATACACCTCGTTTCAGTATGAACGCACGCACCTCCTGCGGCGGGATATACAGATCGTAGATAAGGAGGACTGAGATGATCGACTACTCACTGGTACTCGCAAAACTCGCGCTCGGTCTGCTCTGTCTCATCGTGCAGATCAACCTCCTCGGCAAGGGCAACCTCGCCCCCACGTCCGCGACCGATCAGGTGCAGAACTACGTGCTCGGCGGCATCATCGGCGGTGTTATCTACAACAGTGACATCTCCGTGATTGACTTCCTCCTCGAGCTCGTCGCGTGGACGCTGCTCGTGCTGGTTCTGAAATATCTCAAGATGAACAGCGGTGCGATCAAGGACTTCGTCGACGGCAGTCCCGCCGTGCTGATCGAGCGCGGCAAGATCCTCATGGATGAGTGTATGCGGCACGGGATGCTCGCGCATGACATCACGCTGAAACTCCGCATGGCGGGGGTTTACTACATCAAAGACGTGAAACGTGCCGTCCTCGAGCCGAACGGACAGCTCACCGTCATCCAGTACGGTGAGCAGAATGCGCGCTATCCGCTCATCCTCGACGGACAGGTGGACGAGGACATCCTCGAACTCATCGAAAAGGATCGCGTCTGGCTCAACGCCGAACTGCGCACGGCGGGCTACGCAGTGAAGGACATCTACATCGGCGAGTACAAGGACGGTGCGCTGATTATCCATCCGTATGAGAAAAATTGAATGCAGCACATAAAAATCTCCCGACGGCCAAAACGGTCGGGAGATTTTTTCTACGGGAATTGCTGATAAAATGAAGGCGTTAGATTGGCGTAGATTTTTCGTTCGAACAAGGAGGAAAAATCTACGCATAAAACTATGTGGAAGATGCTAGGGTACAGTGCAGACGAAAAAGATGCATCAAGAGACGCAAGCTGAATTTATCAGCGATTCCCTAGGTCTTTTTGTGTGCTTCGATCCAAGTCCGCAGATTTTCCTGCGGGCTTTTTCCTGCGGCAACATCTAGGATGATGGTGTAGAGTTCTTCCTGTGTGTATTGCAGACGGATGCCGTTTAATGCAAGGAAGACGAGCATGGCATGTGCGCCGATGCGTTTGTTCCCGTCGATCATGGCGTGGTTTTTGATGAGACCATAGCCGAGGCGTGCGGCTTTTTGTTCAAGGGACGGATAGAGATCCATGCCGCCAAAGGACATAAACGGTGCTGCCAAGGCGGCGTCGAGAAGTGCTTCGTCACGGATACCACTGCTGCCGCCGGTTGCGGCAATCAGTTCTGCGTGCATCTGAAGCACCTGCCCTTTTGTCAGGCGGATCATCGTGCCAGCACCTCATAAGCTGCCCTATTTTGTTCCATCAGCTGTCGAGAGACGGCAAGCACGTCTGCATCCGGCAAGGTTTCGCTATGTCCGAGTTGCCGGATGTCGATAACGAGGTAGCGCGGCGTATTGTCCTTTAGAATGACCGCAGTTCCTTTTTCGTCGACAAGCTGTACGACCTTGGAAAAATTTTGGTTTGCTTCGGTCATGGAAATCATGGTGTCTGTGTGGATGTTCATGGAATGATCTCCTTTTTCGTGGTTGATGGCTCTGACCACCTACTCCCTCACCCGATACGCGACGGCATACATGACGGGGAGCACCAAGAGTGTCAGCACCGTTGCCACAATCAGTCCGCCGGCGATGGCGACCGCCATGGGCCCCCAGAAGATGCTGCGCATGAGCGGCAGCATTCCGAGGATAGCGGCGGCGGCGGTGAGCATGATGGGACGGAAGCGCAGGACGGCCGAGTCGATGATGGCGTCCAAGGGCTGCTCACCCTCCTCCTCATGTTTTTTGATCTGGTCGATGAGGATGACGGAGTTGCGGATGATCATGCCGAAGAGGGCGAGCACGCCGAGGTAGGCGACGAAGCCGAGCGCGGAGTCGGTGACGAGCATAGCAAACGCAACGCCGATGAGCCCCATTGGTGCGGTGAGGAGGGTGAGCGTCATCTTGCCCATGCTGCCGAGCTGGAGCATGAGCAGGGTCATGATGATAAAGATCATGGCGGGCAGCGGCTGCATGAGGTAGTGCATGGAGTCGGCGGAGTCCGCGAGCGCGCCCGCCGTCTCGATGGTCGTGCCGGCGGGGAGGCTGCGGCGCAGCTCCTCGGTCGCTTTGTAGATGCGCAGCGCGGCATCGTTGCCCTCGCCCTCTCTGACCTCCGCCTGTACCATGATGCTTGGGCGCAGATTGTACCGCTTGATAAAGCCGTCCTCCGCGCCATAGGAAAGATGGGCGATCTGTGCGAGCGGAACGCTGCCGCCCGCTGTGGCAATCGGCAGTTCGCTGAGGTGTTCGATGTTCGTGCGGTCGCGTTCGGCAAGGCGCAGGACGATGCCGATATTGCGGTCGCCCGTGTAGAACTCTGCCGCCTTTGCGCCCGTCAGCTCGGTGTAGAGCATCTGCTTGACTGCCTTTGCACTGATCCCGTAGAGTTTCAGCTTGTCCTTGTCGAAGTCGATGCGGACGGTCTTGGATTTCTCCGTCCAGTCGAGGTGGACGTTCGTCGCGGCGGGATCGGCGGCGGTGATGGCGGCGACCTCCTCGGCGACGCGGCGCACTTCGTCCGTCGTGGGTGCAGAGACGCGCAGCATGATGGGGAAGTCGGCGGGCGGCCCCGTCTGGATGTACTGCGTGGTGACGCGTACGCCCGAGAGTTCGTCGCTGCGTGCGGCGGCAATCAAGGCGGCAAGTTCCTCGCGTGCGGCGGTATCGTTCGCGGTGATGACGAACTGGGCGCTGTTCGCCGCGTCTGCCTTCGGATCGACGGTGAGGACGAAGCGCGGTGTGGAGCGTCCGATGTAGGCGGCATAGTTCTGGATCTTGTCGCTGTGCGCAGCGAGGAGGTCAGCGAGGCGATCCGCCTCCGCCGCTGTTGCCTGCATGGATGCGCCCTGCGGCAGGGTCAGGCGCACGAGGAGTTCGGGGCGCAGCGAGGGCGGGAAAAAGGTCTGTTTGATGTGCGGGAATGCCGCAAGGCTCACGGCAAAGAGGAGGACGGTGCCGACGAGGACGGCGGCGCGGTGTGCGAGAAATGCTGTGAGCACGCGGCGAAAGAGCCGATAGAAGGGGCTCGTGTACGGATCGTGCACGCCCTCCTCCATTTTTTTGACGCGAATCAAATAATAGCCGAAGAGCGGCGCGACCATAACGGAGACTACCCAACTTAATACGAGGGCGATGCCGATGACGGGGAAGAGTGCGGCGCAGAACTCGCTCGCCATGCCCTTGGAGAATGCGACGGGGATGAAGCCCGCGCAGGTGATGAGTGTGCCTGTGAGCATGGGCTTCGCCGTCTGGGTAAAGGCGTAGCACGCGGCGTCAAAGCGTCCCATGCCGCGCTCAAGCTGGACGCTCATCATCTCAACGGCGATGATGGCATCGTCGACCAAGAGGCCGAGCGAGATAATCAGTGCGCCGAGGGAAACCTTGTGCAGGTCGATGCCGAGCAGATACATGGCGACGAACGTGCCGGCGAGGACGAGCGGGATGCAGCCCGCGACGACAAGCCCCGTGCGCAGTCCGAGCGAGAGGAAACTGACACCGAGGACGATGAGGATCGCGAGTGCGAGCGTCTCGACAAAGTCGTGAATGGAGTGCTGCACGACGGCGGGCTGATTCGATACCTCGTGCAGCTCAGCGCCGAGCGGGAGATCCTGCTGTATCGCGGCGGTCAGTTCTTTGAGGTTTTCACCGAGGGCGAGGATGTTGCCGCCCGCCTCCATCGAGACGGCGATGCCGACGGCGGGCGCACCGTTGTAAAGCATACGCGGCTCGGATGGGTCAACTGCCTTGCGCTCGACGCTTGCGATGTCGCCGAGACGAAAGATTTTCCCGTTTGCCGCAATCGGGAGCGCACGGATGTCCTCGATGTTTTCAAACACGCCCGAGGCACGCAGCTGTACGGTGTCGCTCTCCGTCTCGATGCTGCCGCTCGTTGCCATCGCATCCTGCGCCGCGAGTGCGTCTGTGATGGCGGTCGGGGGGATGCCGAGCTGCGCGAGCCGTTCGAGGGCGATCTCGACGTAGACGCGCTCGCTCTGCACGCCGATCAGCTCGACCTTTTGCACGCTCGGGACGGCGAGGATGCGGCGGCGTGCGTCCTCCGCCATGCTGCGCAGCTCCTCATCGCTGTAGTCCGCGCCCGTGATGGCGTAGACCGAGCCGTACACATCGTCGAAGCGGTCGTTGTAGTAGGGGCCGTAGACACCATCGGGCAGGTCGCGCTTTACGTCCTCGCCGAAGTTCCGCACGTCGCGCCACGTCGGGCGAATCTCCGACGCATCCACATCGTCGCGCAGCTGGACGTAGATCGTGGTCTGTCCTGCGCGGGTCTCACTGTGGATCTGTTTCAGCCCCGGGGTGTCCTGAAAACGCCGTTCGAGCTTGTCCGTGACCTGCTCCTGCATTTCCTCCGCGCTTGCGCCCGGCCACGCAGCGGAGATCACCATCTGGCGGATGGTAAAGGCGGGGTCCTCCATGCGGCCGAGTGCATTGTAGGCGAAGATGCCGCCGACGGCAAAGACGATGATGAAGTACCAGACGAGTGCGCGGTGGCGCAGGGAGAGCTCTGTGAGGTTTCTCATTTCGTCCGCACCTTCTCTCCCTCGTGGAGCTGGTGCACGCCCGCCGTCACGATGCGTGCGCCCTGCGGCAGCCCTGTGACGAGGGCATCATTGGTGCGGAACGCCGTGACGGTGACGGGGACGAGATGCACAGCATCGTCCTCGACCACGTAGACCTGCGCCGTATCGCCCGTCTGATACAGCGCGGAGAGGGGGATGGCAGCACCGTCTTGGACGGATGTACCGAGGCGGACGCGTGCCGTCATGCCGAGCGGGAGGTCAGCGGGCGCGTCCGTGAGCGCGATCCGCGCCGTATAGGTGCGTGTCGCCGCATCGGGGACGGGCGAGAGTTCGCGCAGTGTACCCGTGTAGGCGGCACTGTTCGCCCAGAGGGCGACGGCTGCGGGCATACCGACAGAGACCTCTGCGAGACGGCTCTCGGGCACGGCGATCTCGATCTCGCGCTCGCCCTCCTGCGTGAGCGTCATGACCGTCTGCCCTGCGACGATGATCTGTCCCTCCTCCGCCGTGATGTTCGAGATCACGCCGTCTGCGCCCGCGACGAGGTTCGTGTAGCCGAGTGCGTTGTGGCTCGCCGTGTCCTGCGCGACTGCCTGACGGTACGCAGCCTCGGCGGCGCGTTCGTTTGTGCGGTATTGGTCGAGCATTGCCTCCGAGATCGCCTGTGCGGCGTAGAGCTGCTCGTAGCGTGCGCGTTCCGTGCGTGCGAGCTCGTAGCGTGAGCGTGCGGCGGAGACGGCGGCGTTTGTTGCATTCGCCTGCTGCTGCACATCGCGTGCGTCGATCACCATGAGGACATCGCCCGCGCGGACGTGTGCGCCGACGTTCACGTTGCGTGAGAGAATCTGCCCGCCGACCTGAAAGGCGAGCCGCGTTTCATAGCGTCCGCGTACCGTGCCCGTGTAACCGCCCTCCGCCGCGGCGGCATCGCCGACCGTCACCGTGCGTACGAGCGGCGGCGGTGCTTCCTTTGCCGCGTCCGTGCCGCAGCCCGTGAGTGCTGCGAGTGCAGCCGCGAGGATGAGTGTGAGGTAGGAACGCGCGTGCATGGTGATCTCTCCTTCAAAATTCAGTAACTTCTTAAATTTTACCACCGAATCGGGAGCGTGTCCATAAGGAAGGGATTTGAACCCGCACGCATTTTATGCTAGAATACAATCCGATGATGGTGAGAAAGGGTGTCATGATGGACGAAGAACTGCGGCGGTATGAGAAGATCCGAGGGGCGTATCATTCGGTGGGGCGGCTCGCGAATCTGTACGACGGGATGATGACGTACTCGACGTGGTCGGGCAAGTTCGTTTCGCGGCTCGTGTGGGGACTGGACAGAAGCGGGGTGAGCCGCTATGTCGGGCTTGCCCTGCGTGCGGCGCACGAGGGGTTCGAGGGAAAGCTGCTCGAAGTGCCGGTCGGGACGGGCTGTCTCTCGCTGCCCGTCTATGCGGAGCTGCCGAATGCGGACATCACCTGCCTCGACTACTCGCCCGCGATGCTCGCGGCGGCGCGGGCGCGTGCGGATGCCATTGGCGTACACAATGTCGCGTTCGTGGAGGGCGATGTCGGAAATTTGACGTTCGAGGATAATTTTTTCGATGCGGCAGTTTCCATCAACGGCTTTCACGCGTTCCCCGACAAGGAGGCGGCGTGGAGCGAACTGCACCGCGTGCTGCGCCCCGGCGGACGGCTCACGGGTTCGGTCTTCGTGCTCGGCGGGAATCCGCGCACGGAGTTCGTGGTGAAGCATCTCTATACGCGCATGGGCTTCTTCACCCCGCCGTACGATACGAAGGAACAGCTTGAGGCACGGCTCAAGGCTCTCTATCGCGAGGTCACGGTCGAGTGCGTGGAGTCGCTTGCGTGCTTCTCGTGTGTAAAGTAGGATTCATCTGCTTTGATGTATCAGGCTCTTTTTGGTTTTTTAGGAGGTATTTTATGATGTTTCGTAAACTCTCGCGTGCGCTTGCCGCAGCTCTGATCGTCGGCGGCGCGTATGCCGCATCTCCCGTGTATGCCGCAGAGACGGCGGCACCTGCTGCAGAACAGTCGGCGGAGGAGCAGGCACCGTTTGATGTGCAGGTCGTCGAGCAGCACGTGATGGCGACGATCACACGATTTGAGAAGGACGACATCACCGGGCTTCAGGCGGAGGCAACCGCAGATCTGCGTCCGCATCTGACGGCGGAGCAGGTCACGGGGGCAAAGGCGGAGTTCGCACCGAAGTGGGGACCGCGCGGCGCTGTCGGAAAGCCGCTCATGACGGCGGGCAAGGAGGGCGACAAGTGGTACGTCATCTGCGAGCTCGCCGTGGGCTACAAGGCGACCGCCGTCGTCTACCGCCTTACCTACGATGAAAATATGAAACTGGCGGGCTTCTTCGTCCGCTGACATACCGTTATGGCATAGGAAGCTGCTGCACGAATCCTACCTAGATTCGTACGGCAGCTTTTTGTTTGCGCAAAAATGTCTGGCATTTGTATGTGGCTTTACACGGCACAGGACAATCGTCGAGAACGATCCCGCTTGGGGGTCACATGAAATATTAAAAATGTCTTGCGGGGGGGGGACTTCTATGGTATTCTAAGCTCGATATTGCCTTGAAAGATATGTAGTGTTTTGCTGTTTATTACGAACGGAAACGTCAAAAAAATATTGGAAAAACGGCGCGGACTCCTTTCGCGAGAAATGAGCTCCGATTATTACAGGCGGTGGTGTATGCTTATGGACTTACAGAAAATCTTTACCTATCCGTATGACAGCGATTTGCTGATGCGCAGACAGAAGGGCATCCGCCGGGATCTTTTGGCACGGGAGCAGGTTGGGTATACCGATAAGCGCATTGCGATCCTCGGGGGATCGACAACCGATGACATCAAAAATATCTTGGAGCTTTTTCTCTTGGAGGCGGGGATTCGCCCGCAGTTCTATCAATCCGAATACAATAAGTACTATGAGGATGCTGTCTTCGGAAATTCGGAATTGGAAGAGTTTCAACCGGAAATTATTATCGTCTTTACCAGTGTAGTCAATCTTTTGGAGAAACCCGTACTTGGTGATGACGGCGATGCCGTTTCGGCGAAGTATGATACAGAGATGAAACGCTTTATGCAGATCTGGGAGAAGCTGTCTGCGCGCTATCCCTCTGCGGTCATCCTGCAGAACAATATGGAGCTTTCGTACGAGACCGGGATCGGTAGTCTGGATGCGGTCGCGACTCATGGGATGACCCGCTTTATTGAGCGTCTTAATCAGAGCTTTGCCGACTATGCCGCAACACATGACAACTTCTATCTGCATGATTTACATGGGCTTGCATCGCGTATCGGACTCTCCAAGTGGCACGATCGTTTTCAATATTATGCGTATAAACTTGCGATGAGTTACGATGTGATCCCCGAGGTTTCTCTTGGTCTGGCGAAGATCATCAAGGGGGTTCTGGGGAAAAATAAAAAATGTCTTGTCTTGGATCTTGATAACACACTCTGGGGCGGCATCATCGGCGATGATGGGATGGAAAATATTGCGATTGGGCACGAAACACCGACAGCCGAAGCGTATACGGCATTTCAGCAATATGTCTTGGAGCTGAAAAAGCGGGGCGTTATTTTGGCGGTTTGTTCCAAGAACGAAGAGGATGTCGCAAAGAGCGGCTTTGACCATCCGGACAGTGTGCTTCAGGTGGATGATTTCGTTTCTTTCCATGCAAATTGGGAACCTAAAAACCGCAATATGAGAGCGATTGCGGAAGAAATCAACATCGGAACGGACAGTCTCGTTTTCATTGATGATAACCCTGCGGAACGGCAGCTTGTGCGTGATACAATGCCCGAGGTGGCAGTACCGGAAGTCGATTCCGTGGATGTATTTTCCTATATCCGGGCGATTGAGGGAGCGGGCTATTTTGATCCGGTGACGATCTCTGAGGATGACTGCAAACGTAATGCTACCTATATGGAGAATAAGCGCCGCCAAGAGCTGGCAGGGACGATGGAGAGCTATGATGATTTTTTACGGTCTCTCCGGATGGAGGCGGAGATTGCGGCGTTCCGTCCTTTGTACTTTGACCGGATCGCCCAGCTCACGAACAAGTCCAATCAGTTTAACCTGACCACGCGTCGCTATACACGGGCGGATATTGAGCGGATGGCGAATGAGCCGCGCTATATCACGCTGTATGGGAGACTGACGGACAAATTTGGAGACAATGGGGTGATCTCGGTTGTCGTCGGGGAAAAACGAGAGTGCAGTCTGCATATCTGTCTGTGGCTGATGAGCTGCCGTGTTTTGAAGCGCGGGATGGAACAGATGATGCTCGATGAGCTTGCTGCACGTGCTGCGGCTGACGGCTGTAAGGAACTGATCGGCTACTACTATAAAACTGCGAAAAATAAGATGGTGGCAGATCTCTACGGAACGTTTGGCTTCGAGAAGATCGCACAGGATGGGGACGATACCGTCTGGCGACTGAATCTCGCAGAATATCAGAAGCGGGGGCGGTTCATTTCCTTAAGGAAGCACTGATCAATTCAGCACTACCATCTTGGCGCATCTTTTTTGCCCGCACTTCGGCGGAAAATCCTCCACAGAGCACCACTCTGCGTCCGGTTTTCCGCCTTGTTCGGACGAAAAAATCTACGCCAATCCGGCAGACTTCATTTTATCAGAGATTCCTTAAAGGAGGTCACTGTGTGAATCATTTTACCTATGAGGATCTTTTTGTAGGACAGCGTACGGCGTTTACCCGTGAAGTCACGGCGGAGATGATGGAACAGTTCCGTGTGGTTTCCGGTGACAATAACCCGCTTCATGTGAGTTCAGAATTTGCTCGGGCACATGGCTTTTCGGATCGCGTCGTCTATGGGATGCTGACAGCCGCGCTCTACAGCTGTCTTGCAGGGATGCATATTCCGGGAGAGCGCTGTCTGCTGCAAAGCGTTTACAGTGACTTTCTGCGTCCTGTATACGTTGGCGACACCCTGCGGGTGGAGGGGTCGATTGCAGAGAAAAATGACAGTGTGCGACAGATTGTTGTCAAGGCTGTTATTCGCAATCAGGACGGGAAGAAAGTGTCCAAGGCAAGAATCGAAGCGGGGGTGCTCTGATGGGAAAACGATATTTGCTGTTGGGGGCTTCGTCTGATCTTTGCTGTGCTTTTCTGCGCAGATATATATGGCAGAGTGATGATGAGATTGTCGCCCAGTATTTTCGCAATGCGGAAGAATTGAAACGAATCGCCGATGAAATTCCTGCGCAGATGCGGTTGTGTCAAGTCGACTTTTACGATACGGCGTGTACGGAAAACTTTGCAAACGAACTGAAAACAGACGGATTCATACCGACCCATGTTCTCCACGTTCCCGCTGTTCCGATTGAAGATCAGCGGTTTACGGAGGTCACTTGGGATGATGCAGAGAGGCAAATGACCGTCCAATGCAGATCCCTGATTGTTGTTTTGCAGGCGTTTATCAAACAGATGGCGAAGGCGAAGCAGGGGAAGATTGTGATCGGTCTTTCCTCGTGCACGATCAATATACCGCCCAAATACCTGTCGAGCTATGTCATGGCGAAATACGCTCTGATGGGGCTTGGCAAGGCTCTCGCCGCCGAATATGCACCGAAGAACATTCAAGTCAATATGGTGTCGCCTTCGATGATGGAAACAAAATTTTTGCAGAATATGCATGAACAGATCGTTCAGCAGAGTGCCGCCGGAAATCCGGCAAAACGCAATGTCACCCCGGAGGATGTCGTCGGTGTGATAGAGTATCTGTTTTCGGACGCGAATACCTTCGTCACAGGTGCGAATATCCCTGTGACGGGCGGCGATGGATTCTAAGCGTTTTATAACAAAGGAGCAGTTGATCATGACCAAAGAGGAAATCTTAAACGACCTTCAGCCGATTTTTCAGGATGTTTTTGATGATGAGGATATTGTCGTCACAAATGAGAGCAACGCAGCGCAAATCGAGGATTGGGACTCGCTGTCGCATATCCGGCTCGTTGTTGCCATTGAGAAGCAGTTTGATGTCAAATTTGCCTTTGGCGAGCTGCAGGATCTGAAGAATGTCGGTGAAATGATTGACCTCATTCAGGAAAAGATGGAGGAGAATTAAGCCTTGCTTTTTAACTCGTATGAGTTCCTGTTCCTGTTTCTCCCGATTGCCGTTGGAGGATATTTCCTCCTCGGCAGCCGGGAGAAAAACTCGGAATGGGCAAATGTCTGGTTGGTCGGACTTAGTATGTTCTTTTATTCCTATTGGGATATTACGTATCTGCCGCTGCTTTTGCTGAGCATCGGGGTCAACTATGTGGTCAGCGGCTATATTATCCGTTACCGCAAGGAAAAACAACAGAACAATGCCAAGATGGTGTTCCTGCTGGGGATCCTTTGTAATGCAGGACTGCTTGGCTTCTTTAAGTATACGGATTTTTTCCTTGAGAACCTGAATGATCTGGGGGCGCAGTTTCCCCTCTTACATATCGTCCTCCCGCTCGGCATCAGTTTTTTTACCATTACACAGATGGTCTTTCTTGTAGATTGTTACGAAGGTATTGCAAAAGAACGCAGCCTCCTTCACTATGCACTGTTTGTATCGTTCTTTCCGCATCTTTTGGCAGGACCGATCCTCTACCATCGTCCCATGATGAAGCAGTTCAAGGACACCGCCTTGCGTCGTGTGAATTGGGATAATATGGGGCGCGGCCTGAGTCTTTTTATTGTCGGCTTTGCCAAAAAAGTCTTAATTGCAGACAGCTTTGTTTCTTTTGTCGCGCAGGGATTTGCACACCCCGAACAACTCACTTTGGTGGACAGTTGGGTGGTTGCTGTTTGCTATATGATGCAGCTGTACTTTGACTTTTCCGGGTACAGCGATATGGCGCTCGGCATTGCCCGTATGATGAATATCAACATTCCGGTGAACTTCAATTCCCCGTATCGTGCTTACGGCATTATTGATTTCTGGCAGCGTTGGCATATGTCCCTGACAACGACGATCACAAATTATCTCTATACGCCGATGGTGATGGCGTGCAGGAAAATTACGTTTGGCAAGGCGATGGCAGCCACATTCGCGTCGATGTTTATCGCAGGTATTTGGCATGGCGCCGGATGGAACTATATCATCTTCGGCTCGCTGCATGGGGGCGGGCTTGTCCTGAATCATATATGGAAAAAATATCATCTTTGGATGTGGAAGCCGCTTGGCTATGTTCTTACACTTTTGCTGGTGTTGGCGGCATTTGTCTTTTTCCGTGCCGCGTCGGTCGCGGATGCGCTGCAGATCCTCTGTGCAATGGCAGGAGGGAACGGTATTGCATTTCCTTATCCTGTCGCATTGTTCCTCCACAATCATTGGGGGGTGGACATGGCGTACGTGAGGCTTGGTGAGTTGCCGAAGAAAATGCTGGTCGTGGCACTTTTGCTTGTTGCATTCTGTCCGAATTCCAATGTGTTGATTCAACGATTGCAGCCAAAACGTAAGTGGGCTCTTGCTCTTGCCATACTGTTTGTGTGTGGCGCGGTTTCGCTGTCCCAAGTCACGGAGTTCCTGTATTTTCAATTTTGAGACGTAGATTCCTGCGTAAATATTTTTGGGGGATCGTTCTATATGGCGTGGAAAAAATATTGTACAATGCTCCTGGGGGGATTTTTTGCCGGACTGGTGGTCTATGCTGCAGCGGCTGAGTGGATGGTGCATCGGCTGAACGAAACGTATGTGGGGGATGTCGCTGCCATTGAACTTCAGCTCCATGAAAATGCACTCTATGGGAGTGCTCTGACGAACGATACCGGCTTTCTTAAATACGGGATTATATCCAGAACGCAGCCGGAGATTATCGCACTCGGTACGTCAAGAGTAATGCAGTTTCGCGCCCCTTTTTTCAAAGATGCCACATTTTATACAACCGGTGGATTGGGGCGCTCTGTCGATGTGATGGAGGAGATTTTTGATCGTATCAGCAGTACCTATGTACCGAAGATTGTTATTTTTGCCGTTGATTGGTTTTGGTTCAACCCAAATCACTCGCCTGCCAAAGTTCCTTCTATATTTGAAGAAGATCATCCGCTTTCCAATAGAGCCTACCTGTATGGCAGTCTTTACCGCGGGCTCTTGAAAAACGAAAACGTGCGGGCGCAGCTGGTTCACCCGGAGATTGTGGCGCGGGATTTGATCGGCAATCGTCCGACGATCGGACTCATGGCGGGTGCTAAAAGTGATGGCTTTCGTCTGGATGGCAGTTTTCAAATCGGAGAACATATTTTACATCACAAAAGTACGGTGGAAAGATTCGCGGATACGCATCGAACCATTCGTGAGGGCGGAGATATGTTTGAGTGGGCGGATCAGGTTGATGAAAGGGAACTCTTGAAACTGGCATCCCTGATCGCCAAGATGCGGGAGCGCGGGGCTCATGTGATTGTTTTGCTGCCGCCATTTCCGAATGAAATCTATCAAGCCCTTATGGAGTCGAAAGGACATCGTGACTTTATCCTACAATTTGAGGGGAGTGTACGTGATCTCTGTGCGGAACAAAATGTGCCTTTTTATGACTTCAGCAATATGGCATGGCTGGGGGCATCGGATGAGGAAGCCTATGATGGCTTTCATGCCTCCGAGAGAACCTATGGGCGGATCGTATTGCAATTTGAGAGTGATCCGGTGATTGCGCCATATATCAATAAGGATTTTATTGAGCAATGCATGGTAAACTCGGATCACCCGTATCAGATCATCCCTGCAGATATGTAGTCTGCTGCAGCAAAAGAGCCCCCGACATTTCGCGGTGAAATGACGGAGGCTCTTTTGCTGCGTTGTTATCTGTGATGCCTTACACTTTATCGTTGTAGACACTGTTATATCGTATTACGGCGACACCTGTGCCCGAACCAGAGCAAGGATCTGCCTTTTCTCCTCCTCCGATGCAAAGATATATAGGGGGAGGACGATTGCATCTGTTGGTGCAGTGAAGAGATAGATGCCCTTGTCGGAGAGACTCACATCTGTAATGCTCCGATAGGCGATTGTGCGTTCTGTATGCTCGCTGCGTTCGACAATGTGCATCGCCTCGAAGCTGACAATACGGATGCCAAACATATGCGCAGCACGCATCGCTTCAAGGCGGCGCAGCACGGCTCGTGTGGCGGTACGTTCCGAGAGATGGGTGTAAATGCGGTAGAGTACAATACAGAGGACGGTGGTCAGAACGGTTCGTATGAGCAGCACATCGAACTCCCATGGGGCATCGCTCAGGAGATCTTGGAGAAAAAACAGGATGGGGAGCAGCGGGATCGTCAGCAGGAGAGCGAGCGCCACTCGATTTGCCCATTTGAACAAGGGGGCGTTCAAAATACAAAAGAGTGTGAAGTGAAGTGCATCCTGCTCTGTAAAATCAAATGTGAATCTGAACAATGCGTGCCTCCTGATGATACAAAAATGCCGCATCTGTCGCACCCACAGAGGGGACAGATGCGGATCTTATCAGAAACGCTGTCGAAATTATCAGTGATGTCTATATCTTATCATCGTAGACGCTGTTATCGTAGCCATCACCGCCCGCAGTGGTCTGTGCCGCCGTGCTTTGGAACGGGGCGGCGCTGTCGTAGGTGGTCTGTACGCCGTAGACGGTGGTGTCGCCCTGCGTCTGGATGTAGAGTTCGGTGCCGGCGGGCAGGTCGATGTTCTTGCCGTGGACGAATGCGCCTGCGACGATGCCGAGCGGTCCCAGGACGGCGATGCCCGCGAGCGATGCGCCCGCTGCCATGGCGAGGTGCTGCATTTCCTTCTTTGCCTCTTCGCCGATGAAGGTGGTGACATAGGTGCCGTCGAGTGCCTTGGTGCTCTTAAAGTCGATGTCGACCTGCGCGTTGCGGCCGAAGTTTTTCGACTGTTTTACCTTCGTGACCGTACCCTCGCCGCGTGAGCCCTTGGTAAAGACAAGGGCATCGCCGACGAATACGTCGTCTGCGACTTGATACTCGATGGTATCGCCGACCTTGAGATTCTTGGCGTTGACGGGGGTCACGAGTGCGACCTTGACGAGGGTGTTCGCGGGAACGGAAACGGGGGTGACGGGGATCTCCTTCGTGCCGAAGGATGCCTCAGAGAGGGCGGAGATACGCTTTTGGAACGTACCTTCGGAGGTCTTGCCGAGAAGTGCGACCTCCATCTCGCTGACGCGCTCCTGTACGGAGCGCAGGCTCGTCTCGTGGTTGATGTTCCACTCAATCGCGTTGAGGTTCATGAGGACGGACGGGCTGGTGCTGTTCGTATAGACCTCGTCGTAGATCGCGTCGATGCGTGCCATCAGGCTGCCCGCGCGGTGCTTGCCGTCATAGTCGCGTTCGAGCCGGTTGATGCGGTCGATGAGCGCACCCGTCTGCTCCTGTCCGTAGGTGTCCTGCTCGATGAGGGCGAGTTTCGACTGGACGGCGTTGGGCGGCTCTGCGGCGAGTGCCGTGCCGAAGGATGTGAGTGCGAGCACGAGGGTCAGCACGAGCGCACAGATTTTTTTCTGCATGAATGTTCTCCTCCTATCTTGCCTGTTTCTTTTGATTTAGAAGTTCTTCGATAAAGTCCGCAATGCTTCTGAGCGGCGAAGCGGGGGTGTATTTTTGCGGTGCATCCATGCCCTGCGTTGTGCGCAGCACTTCCTTTGTGTCATAGACCTCGACCCGTGCGGAGATGAACTGATACGTTCCTGTCTGCGGGTAGAGGCGCGTACGATAGACGTAACGGCGGTTCTCTGTCGCCTTGACAACGGCGATGACCGCATCGCGTTCCGCGTCCGAAACGCGGACGATGCTCGCGGCATCGACGTAGTAGCCCGTATCGTCCTCCGCATCGACAAAGCGCATATCCTCTGCCGCTTCGCAGATGTGGAAGCTCGCGAGAGCGATAAGGACGGCAAGCACGCACCCGCCGACCGTAAGTCGCTGCATGAGTGGATCGCCTCCTTTTCTCTGATTCGGATTCATTATAGTGGAAAAATTTTTTTGCGTCAAATTTATATTCGATGAGGGAACGTGCGCCGCATGAGCGGTCTTTTCGGTTGCGAAAATTCCGTAAAAGTCCTTGCCGGCAAGCTGAGACATCCAACGTCAACGTTGCGCGGGCGTAGGTCTTGCAGAATGATACCGCGCGTGGTGGAGTATTCCCAGATCGGGATGCTTGCCCCTCGATCACCTGTCATGTTCGCGCATGGCGGGCGGCTTTTTATTTCATGAGAACGCCACCATGCGTTCGCGTTCCTCTGCTTGCAGATCGGCGGCAAAGGCGGCGAATCCGTTCAAGTCCTCAGTGTTGAGATAGTTTATGTATTCCTTGCGCCGTTCTACGGGGATAACAATAGGCGTTAAATCGGCGAGGAAGCAGCTGTATACCATGAGGGCACGCCCTACACGCCCGTTCCCACCGGGGAAGGGGTGAATGTGTTCAAAGGCGATGTGTTGACGGCAAAGAGCGAGCACCCTGTCTGAATCAGATACCGCCGCCATTTGCGCGTCCATGTTCGCGATCCAATCCGTGAGCGCAGCGGGAACGAGATAGGGCGGTGTAGGGGGAAAATCCGCGCCGATGATGAGATTCGGGCGTGTCTTGAACTGCCCCGGCACACTCTCGATTGCGTCCCTGCAAAGAAGCGCGTGCACCTCACGGATGAGGGCGAGTGAGAGCGGCGCAGCTTCCTGCGTGCGCTCGATGAGAAAGGGCATGAACGCCTTGTAGTTCAGTATCTCGTTCAGTTCGCGCATATCCATCGCACGCGGGATATAGCCGTCAATGAGTACGCTTTTCGTCTCTCCTTGTGTGAGTGTATTCCCTTCTATGGCGGTGGAATGGTGCGCCATGCGTACCATGAGATCGGCGAGATAATCCGCTGAATAGGTCATGAAAACCTCCTTTTATATATGGGCAGCATGGCGGGGGCGTATCTCATGAAGTTCAACCGCTTTCATGTTTTCCGCTCGCATAGAAGCCTTCAAACGCTCTGAAAACGTGCCCATAAATAAAACCTCCTCACGTCGATTATATAGCGGGAATTCGGAAAACACAACTGAAAGCAAGCGGCTTTAAAAAATCGGAAATCCGAATAAAAAGTGGAACATAATGAAGAGCAAAGAGGGGGAAGAGCGCATTATGTACCGGCTCTTCGCACACATGAACGCGGGACAGGCAGCGTGGGCTTTTTGTTTGCCTGCACGTTGCCTGCAAATTCCCGCAAATGGTACGTATGCGGCGTTTTCTCCAATGGTGGGGAAAAACACGCGAAGCCCGTAAAATATGGACTTTCAAGCTTTTTTATAGTATAATGGTGCATGAATTTTTTCACTATGCTATACTGTAGTATAAGAACGAATCAATTCTTTGTAAAAGACAGGAGAACGCGCCGATGACCAAGGCTATCAAAACGCGCATTCTGCTCGCACTGACGGCCGTCTGCGCTGCGCTGCCGGGCGGGGCGGATGCCGCCTATCGCGGGGATGCGGATACGGGCTTTCAGCATTTGGACTTTGTTGAGAACGAGCGGCGGCAGGAGCGTGCGAACCGTCTCACGGCGGAGCAGGAGCAGCTGCTCACGGATGCGCAGGCGATGGAGAAATACCTGCGTCAGCCGCTGGCGCAGGATGCGCCGTCTCCGATTGCGTTCGAGGGCGATGATCTCACCTACGATGAGCGGACGGGCGAATTTACGGCGAAGGGTCATGTGGACATCCTACAGCTTGCGGCGCGCCGCTTTCAGGGCGACTACGTGGAGGGCAATACGGTCTCGGGGGCGGTCTCTGTTCCCGACCGTGCGCATATGCTCCAGATGACGGAGGGGCAGACGCGTGTGACGCTCGACGGCTACCACATCAACTACAACTACAAGACACATACGGGGACGATGGAGGCGGCGGACGGCAAGGTCGGCGGCTACTACATGACGGGCAAACGCTTCGAGTTCTACCCGGACAAGATTGTGATCTATGACGGTACGCAGACGAGGTGCTCGGCGAAAAATCCGGACTACCATCTGAGTGCGGATGTGGCGGAGCTGTATCCCGGTGATCGGCTCGTGCTGACGAATGTGAAGTTCTGGATCAAGAACAAGGTCATTTTCACCAAAAAGCACTATGAGGTGGATGTGGGGAACCCCATGCAGCGCAATTTCCCGACGGCGGGGTACGACAGTGACGACGGCTTCTGGTTGGAGCAGGGATTTACGTACGATGTCGCGCCGCGGGTGACGGCGGGCGCGACGCTCTATGTGACGACGAACAAGGGCTGGCGCAGTCACTACGATCTCGGCTGGGGGAATGCCGACATATCCGCACGTCTGACCTACGGCATTTTTGACGATGGCAACGACGGTTCGATCAAGAAGGAGCCTGCGCTGCTCCTCGGCTACGGACATCGAATGGGCAGGCTGCCGGTTACCTATCAGCTGTATTCGGAGTACGGCCGCTGGTATGCGGGCGGCGTTCACAGCAACCACTGGAAATACGGCGTTTCGTTTACGCATGATACGATCCGTTTCCACGACTACCGGCTGGAGCTCGGGACGGGGTACTCCGTGACGCGTGAGAGTTACGACGGCTCGCGGGTGCAGGGGTTCAATGCGAGCGCCTTCCTCACGAAGCCGTTCGGGGAGCGTTTTGCGGCGTACATCGGCGGCATCTATACGAAGAGTACGAAGCAGAATTCGCTCTTTGACTTCGATCAGGAGGATTACTCCAAGGTCGTGCAGGCGGGGATGAGCTACCGCATTGACGAGCACAACCGCATCGGCGTTGGGACGAAGTATGCGGTCGAGCCCCGCCGGTGGACGGATGTGGACTACTACTGGTTCCACGATCTGCACTGTTCGCAGATCATCCTGCGCTATCGTTCGGAGCAGGATTCGTGGAAGGTGAAATGGGAGTTTACGCCGTGGTAAATGCACTCAAGGCGATGAGCGGTGTGCCTGTCCTCATCATCGGGGATATGGTGGCGGATGTCTATCTCGACGGGACGATTGCACGCATCTCGCGCGAGGCACCCGTGCTCGTGCTGGAGCAGCGGGAGGAGCGTGTGGTTGCAGGCGGCGCGGCAAATGTCGCCAACAATGCGGCGACGCTCGGCGGTGCGTCCTATGCCGTGGGGATCTGCGGGACGGAGCGCAGCGGCGACGCACTTCTCGCCGTGCTGCGTGCAAATGGGGTGCGGACGGCGTTCGTCCGTGCGGACGCGCATCCGACGATTACCAAGACGCGCATCATCGCGGGCGGTCGCGCGACGGTCAGTCAGCAGATCGTGCGCGTGGATCGCGAGTGGCACACGCCGCTTGACGTGGAGACGGAGGAGGCTCTGCTCGCACGCATTCGTGAGCTGCTGCCGCAGGTGCGCGGCGTGGTGCTCTCGGACTACGGCTCGGGAACGGTGACGGAGCGCGTGCGCCGGCTCGTCATTGCCGAGGCGCGCAAGCGGGGCATCCCGAGCATGGTGGACTCGCGCTATGACATCCTCGCGTATGAGGGGATCGGCTATGTCAAGCAGAACGATGCGGAGCTCGCGGCGGCACTGGAGCGGGAGCTTTCCTCCGAGGAGGAGATCCGTGCGGCGGGGCATGAGCTGCGGGAGCGGCTCTCTGCGGACGGCGTGCTGATTACGCGCGGGGACAAGGGCATGACGCTCTTTCTTGCGGACGGCTCGGCGACGGATATTCCCGTGAGCGACCACAGCGAGATCTTCGATGTGTCGGGGGCGGGCGATACCTGTGTCGCGGTCATGATTCTCGGGCTCGCGGCGGGGGTGGATGCGCTCGCGGCGGCGCGTCTGAGCAACGTTGCGTCGGGGATTGCCGTGCGCAAGCGCGGGACGGCGACGGTCGCCGCCGCAGAGCTGTATGCCGCCGTGACTGCGCTCGAAGGAGGTGTCTGATGTGCTGATTCCGAACGAACGGATTGAGGACTTTGCCGCTGCACTGCGTGCGGGCGGGGCGCGTGTGGTCTTTACGAACGGCTGCTTTGACATCCTCCACGCGGGTCATGTGCGCTATCTCGCGGCGGCGCGTGCGCTGGGCGATGTGCTCATCCTCGGGCTGAACAGCGATGCCTCTGTGCGGCGGCTCAAGGGGGCGACGCGTCCCGTGAACGGCGAGGCGGATCGCGCGGAGGTCGTGGGTGCCCTGACATCCGTGGACTATGTCGTGATCTTCGGCGAGGATACGGCGGAGGAGCTGATCGCAAAGGTGCGCCCCGCAGTCTACGCAAAGGGGGGCGACTATACCCTTGAGACGCTGCCCGAGGCACGCATTGTTGAGAGCTATGGCGGCGAGGTGGCGTTTATCCCGCTTGTCGCGGGCAAGTCGACGACGGGGATAATTGCAAGGATGGGACGAAAGTAGTATTCGTTTGCTCAATCTCTACACTATATATTTTTTCGGCATATCAGCAAACTTGTGAATACCAAAGGAGGGCAGGGCATGGAGAACATCTTGGTCGTGAAACTGAGTGCGATCGGCGACGTGATTCATGCCCTGCCCGTTTCGTATGCGATCAAGGAGCAGTATCCCGAGGCGCATCTGACGTGGGTGGTCGAGCAGGCAGCGTATGCGATCCTTGCGGACAATCCCTGCATCGACGAGCTCATCCTGTTTGAGAAGGCGAAGTTCCGCAGCATCGGCGGATTCCTGCGCGAGATCGGACCGTTTCGCAGACGGCTGCGCACGCGCCGCTATGACGCGTCCCTCGATCTGCAGGGGCTGTTCAAATCGGCGGCGATCGCGTGGAACGCAGGGGCAAAGCTGCGCATCGGCACGGCGAATATGCGCGAGGGGGCGCATCTCGTGAGCCGTCCTGTGCGCGGCGCACACGCTGAGGGGCACATTGTCGAGCGTTACCTCGATGTCGCGCGTGCGCTTGGCTGCCGCGTGGGCGAGGTGCGCTTTCCCGTCAGCGTCTCCGACCGTGACCGCATGGCGGCGGATACGCTGCTCGCGCGTGAGGGGGTGCAGGAGGGGCGGCCGTTTGTCGCCTTTGCCGTCGGGGCAAACTGGCCGAACAAACGCTGGCCGGTGGAGTATTTTGCCGCGCTCGCAGATCGTCTCCACCATGCACACTATGTACCCGTGCTCGTCGGCGGCGGCCGTCTCGATGCGACGCTGGCAGAGGACATCCTGCGCGCGTCTGAGATCCCCCCCGTGAATCTCGTCGGGCGCACGAATCTCAAGCAGCTCGCGCACGTCTTTACGCGTGCGGCACTCGTCCTTGGCGGCGATACGGGACCTGTGCATCTGGCGGCAGGGCTGCGCGTGCCGACGGTGATGCTGATGGGGCCGACGGACGCGAACCGCAATGGTCCCTATGGGCAGCTCCAAAATGCGATCGAGGTCGATCGTCCCTGTCGGGGCTGTTGGAAGCGTGCCTGTCCGAAGGGGTTGGACTGCCTTGCGGCAATTTCTGTGGATGCGGTCGCGGCGCAGATCGGCGCAGTGCTCCGCAGCGTGCGTCGTTAGGGAAAGAGGGGAGCAGTTTGTATCAGAACATCCTGGTCATCGACCTCGCGTTCATCGGCGATCTCATCCTCGTGACCCCTGCCGTCCGCGCCCTGCGCGAAACGCATCCGAATGCCCGCATCACGATGCTGACCGTGCCGCTGACGGAGAGCATCGCACGCATGAATCCCTACGTCGATGAGGTACTGGTCTACGACAAGCGGGGGCGTGAAAAGGGGCTGCTCGGGATGCTCCACATGGCGCGGCGGCTGCACAGGTATCGCTTCGATCTTGCCGTCTGCATGAATTTTGCGCCGCGCGGGGCGGTGGTCGCGTGGCTCGCGCGGATCCCGAACCGATTCGGCTACGATGCGCAGCACGGCGGACTGTTCCTCACGCGAACGGCTCCCGCCGTACGTGCGGTACCGCAGCACGAAACGCGCAATCAGCTTGACTTTATGCGTGCGCTGGGCTTTTCGACGCAGGACACCGCTCTCGCCCTGCGGATTCCCGCCGCTGTGGAACGCAGCTTTGCCGAAAAAAGCGCGGCACGCCGCCTTGCTTCGGCGCACTATCTCGTCCTCTGTCCCTGCGGCAGAGTCCCGCGCAGAAGTCTCGCCGTGGAGACGGCGGCGGAATTTCTGCGGGCGTTTTCGGGCATTCCCGAGGCGGTGCCTGTCTATCTGATCGGCGGCAGTCAGGATCGGGCGCATCTCATGGAGATTGCGCAGCGGGCAGGGGTGGAGGAGCGCCATGTGCTTGCGGGGACGTTTTCCCTTGCGGAGATTGCGGTGCTGCTGCGCGGTGCGGCAGCGATTGTGACGGTGGATACGGGACCCGCGCACATCGCCCAGGCGGTACACTGCCCGACGGTGGAGATCTTCAGCACGGGCGATCCGCAGATCTGGGGGCCGCAGGGAGCACACGATGTGGTGCTTGCGGAGAAACGCGATCCCGTGACGGGCGCATTGCCCGCAACAGACAGCATCCGCAGCATTGCGCCCGCGCGTATCTGTGCGGCGGTGCAGGGCATTTTGCAGCAGACACACAAGGGGTGAGCAATGGCACGGCAGGTCTATCAAAATATCCTCGTCATCAATCTCATGCACCTCGGCGATCTCATGCTCGTGACCCCCGTGTTGCAGACACTGCGGCACAACTATCCCGAGGCGCGTATCACACTCCTTGCAGATCGCATTCTCACGGACATCGTGCAGGAAAATAAACACATCGACGAATGTCTCCTGATCGACAAGAAGGGGCGGGACAAGAGTTTCCTCGGCATTCTGCGCTTTGCCCTCCGTCTGCGAAAAAACAGGTATGATCTTGTCGTCAATCTGCATCGCAACGAGCGTTCCTCCGCGCTCGCGGCGCTGAGCGGCGGCAGGAAGATCGTCGGCTATGCAAAGCCGGGCTTTTCGCTGCTGTTCGACCATGTCAGTCCCGATCAGCACCCGATCATGCACGAGGTTCACTCGCACTATGCGGCGCTGCGTGCGGCTCAGGTCATCGGAGAGGTCGATGATGCGGGGCTTCGGATGTGGCTGCCGCCCGCTGCCGAGGTGGAGGCGGCGCGGCTCTCAGCGGCGCATTTCGCCCCGACGGATCGGGTGATCGCGCTCAACATCGGTGCGAGCTGGCGCACGAAACGGTGGGAGGATGCCTACTTTGCGGAGGTCGCCGACACCTACCTCGCACGCGGCTATCATCTCGCCGTGATGGGCGGTCCGATGGACGTGGAGATGGTTGCGGCGTGCCGTGCGCAGATGCGTGCGAAGGATCATCCGCATCTGCATATCTTTACCGGGCAGATCAGCCTCGGCGTACTTGCGGGACTTCTGCGCCGCTGCTGCCTCTTTATCACGACGGACTCAGGGCCGATGCACGTCGGCGTGGCGATGAACGTCCCCGTGCTCTGTATGTTCGGCGCGTCGCCCGTCCCGGGGTTCTACCCCTACGACGCAAAGAGTATTTCCGTGCGTGCCCCCGTGCCGTGCCATCCGTGCCGCCTGCACGAATGTCCGCTGACGGGTGCGGAACACATGAAGTGCATGAAGCGTATGCCGCCCACGCTGATTTTGAACTATGCGGATCAGATGCTGACCGAGACCGGTGCGCGTCCCGCGTATGAACTGCCCCGCGCGTCGGACTTCGAGACGCGCGTCGTGGAGCAGGTGGACGGGGCGTTCGTGCTTGCGCCGAAGGGCGCGGCGGGGCGGTTTGTCCGCCCTGTTCTGCCCGACGGGATCAAGGCGCACGGATTTGATTGATATTTTTGGATAGGTTCCATTACAGATAGGAGCGTTCTCATGGATATGGCAAAGATCCGCGAAACGGTCGCGGAGAAGAGTGTACGCAGCAACATCCTTGTCGTCGGCGATGTGATGCTGGATAAGTATTACTCGGGCGAGGTCACGCGCATTTCCCCCGAAGCGCCTGTGCCGATCACGCACGTGACGGGGACACACGAAACCCTCGGCGGCGCGGCAAACGTCGCGCACAACCTCGCGCTCCTCGGGACGAATGTCAGCATCGCGGGCTATGTCGGTGAGGATGCGCACTGCAAGAGCCTTCTTGAGAAATTTGCCGCACGCGGCATCGACTATGCGGGGCTCGTCCGGACGGATCGCCCGACCACGACGAAGATCCGCATCATCGGCGGACATCAGCAGATGCTGCGCCTCGACTTCGAGGATGCAAGCCCCATCGACGGAGACGATGCACAGCAGTATCTCTCCTATATCGACAAGAAACTGAATGAGAGCATGGACTGCGTCATCATCTCGGACTACGGCAAGGGCGCGTGCACGGAGTTTGCGTGTCAGCACATCATCCGTGCGGCGCACGATCACGGCGTGCCCGTCATCGTCGATCCGAAGGGCGCACAGTGGCTCAAGTACAAGGGCGCCGACTATATCACGCCGAACATCAAGGAGATCAACGAGATCATGCTTGAGCCGATTGCGAACAAGGATTTCGATGTCGAGAAGGCGGCGCGTTATGCAATGCGCAAGTTCGGCATCCGCAACGTCGTTCTCACGCGCTCGGCGAAGGGGCTGTCGCTGATCCACGGCGAGGAGGTCGTTCACATCCCGACGAAGGCACAGGAGGTCTTTGATGTCTCAGGTGCGGGCGATACGGTGATCGCCGTGTTCGGGCTGGCGCTCGCGGGCGGGCTGAAGCCGGCCGACGGCGCGTATCTCGCCAATGTCGCGGCGAGCGTCGTCGTGTCGAAACTCGGAACGTATGCGGTCAGCAGAGAGGAACTGTTGCAGGTGCTCGACCATCAGGAAGGGGCAAACGGATGATTATTGTCACAGGCGGTGCCGGCTTTATCGGCAGCAATCTCGTCCACGCGCTCAACGCACGCGGGCACAAGGATATTCTCATCGTCGATGACCTTGGGGACGGTGCGAACTACAAGAACCTGCGCGGCCTGCACTTCATCGACTATCAGCAGAAGGACGACTTTCTCCACCTCGTCGAGGAGGGGGACTTTGACGGCACGGACATCGACGCGATCTTCCACGAAGGCGCGTGCTCGGACACGATGGAGTACGATGTCAACTACATGATGAAGGAGAACTATGCCTACTCCAAGGCGCTCCTGCACTTCGCGATGGGGGCGCGCATCCCGTTCTTCTACGCATCCTCCGCCTCGACGTACGGCGGCGGGAAGTATGGTTTTACCGAGGGCGGGAAATGTGAGGATGCGCTCAATCCGTATGCGTTCTCGAAGCTCGCGTTCGACCGCTATGTACGGCAGGTGATCCCTGAGGCACGCAGTCCCATCGTCGGACTGCGGTACTTCAACGTCTACGGACCGCAGGAGCACCACAAGGGCAAGATGGCGTCGATCTTCTACCAACTCTATCATCAGATCATGGAAACGGGGGAGGCCCGTCTCTTTCGCGGGACGGACGGCATTGCGGACGGCGAGCAGCGGCGCGATTTTGTGTACGTCGGCGACGTGGTGCGCGTGAACCTGCATTTCTTTGAAAACGGCGGCGAGAGCGGTGTCTACAACTGCGGCACGGGGGCGGCGCACACCTACAACGAGGCGGCTCGTGCCGTCATTGCCGCACTCGGCAGGGGGCGGATCGTCTACCGCGACTTCCCCGAGGTGCTGCGCGGCAAATATCAGAACTATACGCAGGCGGACACCACCGCACTCCGCGCGGCGGGCTGCGATGTCGTCTTTACCCCGATGGAGGAGGCGGTCAGGGAGTACTGCGACTTCCTCCGTGCGGGCGGGTATTTTTCGTATGCCGACTAGGGCGATCTTCTTCGACCGTGACGGCACGCTCAACGTCGATGTGGACTACCTCTGCGCACCGGAGAAATTCGTCTGGACGGAGGGGGCGGTTGCGGCGATCCGCTGGGCGAACGCACACGGCTACCTCGTTATCGTCGTCACGAACCAGAGCGGCGTTGCACGCGGCTACTACGACGAGGCCGCCGTGCTGCGTCTGCACGACTGGATGAATGCACAGCTGACCAAGCACGGCGCACACATCGACGCATTCTACTACTGTCCCCACCATCCGGAGGCGGCAGTCCCCGCCTACAGGCAGTGCTGCGACTGCCGCAAGCCCGCGCCCGGCATGATCCTCAGAGCCATTGCAGCGCATGGGATCGACCCCGCCGCCTCGTTCCTCTTTGGCGACGGTGCGCGCGATGTCGCTGCCGCCGAGGCGGCGGGCGTGCGGGGCGTGCGCTATACAGGGGGAAGTCTTTTGGACTGCGTGCGGGGTGCGGTGGAGTCTTCTATAACGAATGGAAACGAACATGAAGCTGATACTGAAGAATTTTGCAAAAATCAAAGAGGCGGAGATCCATTTTGATGGGCTGACTGTCATTGCCGGAGACAACAATACGGGGAAAAGCACGATTGGCAAAGTTCTGTTTACGCTGTTTCATTCGCTGAGAAATATGCCGCAGCAGGTGTTGGAGGAAAGAAAACGACCGATAAGAAAGTTTTTCGCCGTTTTTTGGGGACGTGACAGAGAACGTCTCCGCTTACGGCGATTTATAGGAATGAGAGGGGGGGTATTGGAACCCTTTCACGGGCTTGATACTCAGACAGAGACGGAACAATCATGGTATGACGTCTTGCTGCATAATATCAGGGAAGAATGGCACATAGAGCTGTCAGAGGAGGAAAAAAAGGAACTTAGAACTAAAGTTCGAGACGCGCTGGCCCCCTCCGATGATGAGATAACGAAGACACTTGTTGGAAATGCGTTTTCGGATGTGTTTGCGGGACAAATCAACGCGCTCCATGATGACGCAAATGCGTACGTGTTTTTGCAGGTGCAGGGAAAAAAGAAGGAGATTGTCTTTCAACGAAACGAGTGCACATACTATGAGACTGCCATAGAGTTGATTGAGGATGCTATTTGCGTTGAGGATCCTTTTTTGATTGATCAGTGCTTTCAGACGAGACTTTCAGATGTTGGGATAGAAGATAATCCTCTGAGAGAAGGGCTGCTTAAATACTTAGAAACAGATGGACGTCCAAATGTGGTTGAAGGACTTGAGATTAAAAGGAGATTAAACGAAGTCTTTTCTCTATTTCAGCAGATCATGCCCGGCAATATAGCACATGAGCGACGGCGTTTTGTTTTGGAGATGGAAGGTCAAGACCAGCCTCTTAACGTAGAAAACTGGTCAGCCGGCATGAAATCCTTTGCTATTTTGAAGCGTTTGTTGGAAAATGGAACTCTGCATGAAAAAGGTGTGCTTATTTTGGATGAGCCGGAGATTCATCTGCACCCGGAGTGGCAGCTGTGCTATGCTGAGATCCTTGTCCTGCTTCAGAAAAAATTTGATTTGACGGTACTTTTGACAACACATAGCCCCTTTTTCCTCGATGCAATCGAGTTGTATGCGTGCAAGCATGGAATCGGGGATAAGGCGCGTTATTATCTTTCCGAAGCTGTCGGAAATCAAGTCTCGTTTCGTGACGTTTCCGATGAAATCGATAAAATCTACGAAAAGATGTCCGCGCCTGTGCAAACATTGGAAAATCTCCGTGCGGAACTGCGCATGAGGCGTTGAGTGCTATGGAACAAATGCCTGTAAATTTCCAAAATTGCCGAAAGTCTCTGCGTGCGACTTCTTATGACAGCGATGAACAGGAGTATATGTGTGGCAGCACATTTCCTGTCTTTGACTTTGATGGGCTGAAAGAGTGGTATGTGGAAAAATGTGCGCTTAAATTGACGAAGGTGCCGTTCTCCAATGATGTCCTATGGTTAGACGATGATCATAGTGTGTTCATCGAGTTCAAGAATGGGAAGATCGGTCCAACAGAAAACAATACGATTATCTTCAAGATATATGATAGTCTGCTCGTGCTTCTCGATGATAAATTCGACCTCGCGTGGTACTGTTCAGACTTTCGGCAGAACATCTCCTATACGCGGGAGCATATGGACTATATACTGGTCTATAACGGGGAAAAGTATGATGAAAAAAATCCTACTCCGCAAACGAGAAAGGGTTTGGAACGCCAAGACAATCGAGATGTGGTGACAGCATCGGCACGGAAGCGCCCTCAAAGCTCAAATCATCGAACGAAAATCAATAAGATATTTCGTGCACTGGGGAATCGTTCGCTGATTCTCTTCGGATTGGACCGATTCAAGGGGTATCTGTTTCGTCAAGTGTATACGTTGGATCAGGATGAGTTTCAGAAATATCTAGCAGAACAAGGGGTTACGTAGAGAGGAGGCGGATGCGTGAAACTTGCCGTCATTATTCTCACACACAACGAGGAGCGGCACATTGCAGCGTGCATTGAGCGTGCGGCGTTCGCCGATGAGATTCTCGTGATCGACGATCACAGCACTGACCGCACGGCGGAGCTTGCGCGAGCGGCGGGGGCGCGTGTCATTGCGCGTGCGCTCGCGGGCGATTTCGCCGCGCAGCGGAACTTTGCCCTGACGCAGACGGATGCGGACTGGGTGCTCTATGTGGACGCGGACGAGCGTGTACAGCCGGAGACGGAGGCGGAGATCGCCCGTATCATGGCGGAGGATGCGCGTGCCGTATACGAGATCAAGCGGATCAATGTCGCCTTCGGCCGGCGGATGTACTACGGTGGGCATCGTCCGGACTACTCGCAGCGGCTTTACCCGCGTATGGCTGTGCATTGGGTCGGGCGCATCCATGAGCACGTGGTGTCCGATCTGCCCATCCGCCGCATGGGCGGCAGTCTCCTGCACTACACCTACACGGACTGGGATCGCTATCTCCTGAAATTCAACCAGTATACGACGCTGATGGCGGAAAAACGCTATGCGGACGGCAAGCGGGCTTCGTTTCTGAAGATCCTGCTCGATCCGCCGTTTGCCTTTTTTCGCGACTATATCCTGCTGCGAGGTTTTCTCGACGGGCGGCTCGGGTTTATCCTCGCGATGTTCCACGGTTTCTATACGATGGTGAAGTATGTCAAGCTCTATCACATGGAGGCGCAGTCGAAATAGTTCCGTACACGCGGTGTAGGGCAGAAATTTAGGAGGATTGTCATGCGGCTGAACGAGGTCGGTATCGAACGGATTCATACATGGGCGTTTTATCTGCTTGGCGGATTTGCGCTGTTCAGCAATGTTTCCATTGCTGTCGGCAACATCTTTCTCGGGACGCTGACCGCGCTCGTGCTGTTTCGGCTTTGGCGGCGGCACGACGACTGGCAGGACGCGCTGCCGGACGGGCGCGTCGGGATGGCGCTGCTCATTCTGATGGGCGTGCTCGTCCTCTGTTCCCTTTTTTCGAACGATGTCTCGCACAGTTTGCGCGTCTTTGGCGACTACTACGGTTACCGCATGATCGCGTTCTATGCCGTGCTGCTGATGATCCGTGAGAAACGGCAGCTCGCGCGGATCGGCATATGCGTCGCCGCCTCGTTCGTCGTCAACGATCTCGCGATCATCGCTCAAGGGATTGTCTATGGGAATATGCGGGCGGACGGATTTTCGTTTTCCATGACATCGGGCGGCTTTCTCTCGATGCTGCTCCCCGCGCTTGCCGTGCTCCTCATGAGCGGGCGGCTCGATGCACGGTACCGCATCCCTGCGGCGGCGACGCTCCTCGTCGGCTGCGCGGCGCTCCTCTTTAACGGGACGCGCGGCGCGTGGGTCGCCGTGCCGATTGACGTGCTTGTCTGTGCGGTGTTCTTGGTGCGTGACAAGAAAAGACTGCTCGCGGGCATATTGGCGGCGGTGGTCGTATTTGGCACGGTGTTCGCCCTCTCGCCGGCACTCTCCTCGCGCTTTGCCTCGATTGGCGATACGAAGATGCAGAGCAGCTCCGAACGGTTTCTGCTCTGGACGAGCGCGGCGCATATGTTCACGGATCATCCCGTGCTCGGCATCGGCTATGCGGGCTTTAACGCGGCATATCACGAACAGTACATTTTGCCGGAGGCAAAGGAGCGTGAGCTTGGGCACGCACACAGCAATGTCATGCAGATGCTCGGCGAGTGCGGCGCGGTGGGGCTCGCGGCACTGCTCTTCTGGTGGGGCGCGTGCCTGTCGTACGGCATCCGCGCATGGCGGACGGCGCAGCACATCGCGGGGCTGCTCCTGCCTGCCGTCCTCCTCGGTCTGATCCTCCAAGGACTGACCGAGTACAACATGGGGAACTCCTCTGTGATGAAGCTGCACTGGCTGCTCATGGGGCTGTGTCTCCAGTGGCTGCGGCTGGATTTGGACGGGCGGAGGATACGGTGAGAGTTGCGATTCTGGAAACGGTGAAAGCGGATGGCGGGTTTGAACTTGAGTTCGACCACATCATCATAGAGACGCTGAAGGAGGAGGGGCATGAGCCCATCCTCTTTTTGCCGCGGGATACGGATCTCGGACGGGACTTCGGCGTGCCTGTGTGCTATCTGGCGGGCGGGCGCATCGTCAGCTACGATGGTGCGGGGCGGCTCAAAAAGATCTGGCTCTCCGTGCAGCGGGAATACCGGCGCGTCCGATGGTTCGACGCGATGGCGGAGGCGGTACGGCGGGAGCGGATCGATGCCGTGCTGCTCACGACGGCGACCTATCGCTATCTGCGGGCACTGAAAAAAAGTGCGCTGCGCGACAGCCCCGTGCCCGTATATTTCATCTTCCTCGGCGTGAACCTGCAGGAAATGCCGAAATTCCAAAAAGCGGCGCGGTCGTGTCTGCCATATCGGAACATCCGGCTGTGCGTGACAACGCTGCGGGACGACTTCGGCGCAGCACGCCCCGCCAACGTGCGCCTCATCGCCCCGCCCGTGATGTCGCTGCCCGTCGCGTGCGAACGGCGGACGGACGCGGTGCTGCGCATCGGGTTCTTCGGACACTATCGCAGGGGGGAGAAAAAGCTCGCGTGGTATCTGCGTGCGGCGGAGGAAGGGCGGTTTTCGCGCCCCGTGCATTTCGTCTTGCAGGCAGCACCGACGACGGCGGCGGATCGCGCGGAGGTGGAGGCGCTCGTGGCGCGGTATCGGGAGCATCCGCAGATCACCGTGCTGACGGAAAAGCTGATCGGGGCTTCGTGGTACGCGGCGATTGCCTCCGTGGACGCGCTGTTTCTGCCCTATACGGCGGAGCGTTACCGCTACAACTGGAGCGCACTCTACTTTACCGCGATCGGCTTTCAAAAACCCGTCTTGACGACTGCCGTGCTGAATCCCGAGATCATGGCGGCGTTTGACATCGGCAGTGTGGTGGACATGGAACGCTATGAGGACTTTTGCGCGGGGATGGAGGACTTTGTCAATCATTTTGCCGCGCGGCAGGGGCTCTATCGGGAGCAGCTTGCGGCGGCGGCGGCGCGATACAGCAGGGCGAACTTTGTTCGGCATCTGCTGAACTAGGGGGTGGATGGGTGCAATCCTTTTATCAACTGGCGAAACAGATCTATGATATGAACAATCCGCGTGAGGTGCGGCGTGCCGTGATCTTTTGTGCGCGTGCATGGCTGCATCGCGGGGAAATGCAGAAACTCGACGCATTCTTTCAAAAAGACCCGATCTTGGCACAGCTGGCGGAGCTCTATCCCTTTGTCTACGAGCAGCCGACACGTGCTTTTTTCTACAACAAATCCACATTCGATGAGCGCGCACGCATCGTTGAGCAGCATATGCTCTTTCTGTGCGGGAAGCTGCGTGCAGATGTGCTCCTTCCGCTCTATCAGCGGGTCTCCGTACCTCTGTGGCAGGGGATCATGTGCATGGACGAGCAGATGACGGCGGCGCTGTTCTTTGACTACGGGCAGCGCAAGGAGGGACTGCTGTCCGTCATTCTGCGGCTCGGCGCGGCATCCCTCTATCAGATCATCTTCTGGATTGCGCCGGCAGAGGACGGCGCAGATGCCATGTGGATCGGAGCGATGCAGGGACCGAACATGGAGAATGCACGCGACGTGGTCAAGGCGGCGACCAAGGCGTGTCATACCTATCGGACGAAAAATCTCGTACTCTACATCGCGCAGGCAGTTGCACGCAGTCTGAGGATCGGGCGGATCTACGCCGTGACGAACGAGGGCTACTACGCGAACAATCACGTGCGCGTTGATCGAAAGCTCAAGACGGACTTCAGCGCGTTCTGGCGCGAGGCGGGAGGAACGGATACCGCAGACGCACGGTTCATGGAACTGCCGCTCATCGAGCCGCGCAAGACGATGGAGGAGGTGCCGACGCGCAAGAGAGCGGTCTATCGGCGCAGGTTCGCCCTGTTGGACGCGATCGACGCGGAGGTCAGTGCGTCCGTCCGCGCCGTTTTACGATGAAGAAACGGAAAAACGCCCGCCGTGGGAGGATTGTTCCCACAGCGGGCGTTCGTATTTCGCGTTATTTTTTCTTCGACGGGGAGGGCGGCTGATACTGCACCGACTCCACCTTTAGGCCCGGGGTGATGCCGCGCGTGAGGCGTTGTTCCATGCGCTCGTGGACGTGGGCGTATTTTGCGGTGACCTTCGGGCTGCGCTGACGCAGGGTCTCCTGTACGACGCGCAGATCCTTCGTCTCCTGATAGAGGTTCGTGCCGCAGCTGTGGCGGAAGAGATGGCACGCATAGCCGGGCTGCTTGAGTCCTGCGTCTGTCAGTGCCCTGTTGATGACGTAGCGGATGCCGACGCGCGTGATGCGTCCCTTCACGTTGTTCGGTGCGCAGGAGATGATGGTGGGGGTCAGGCGGCTGACGGGCGGGATTGCCCCGCGTACCTCCAAGTATGCCTTGAGCAGCTGAAACGTCTCCTCGCACGGGTAGATGATCCCTGCGTGTCCCTTTCCTCGGATCTCGATGCGTCCGCGCTGCCAGTCGATGTCCTCGTCTGAGAGGCGCATGACCTCGACGACGCGCAGCCCCTCCACCCCCATGAGGTAGACGATGAGGAGGTTGCGCAGACGACGCAGTGTGTTCTTGTCCGTTGCAAGCCCCTCGCAGATCTCTCGGATCTGATCGACGGTGAGGTATTTATAGTCCTCGTCAAGATGCTGCGGGTTGCGCAGTTGCAAATCCGCGCAGGGGTTCTCGTCGATGAAGGAGAGCCGCTGCGCGACCTTGTAGAACGCGCGGATCGCCGCCCCCTTGATCATCAGCGTCGCCGCGCTGTAGCCGCGCGTGCGCATATCCTCCATGTAGATGCGGATCTGGTAGTCATGCACATCGCGCAGCGGATGCAGCCCCTGCTCCGCGCACCAGTGGAGGAACAGGCGGATCGCGAGCTCGTACGTGTCGCGTGTATCCGCCGTGGGTGCGCCGCCTGCGATGTAGCGCGGGAGGTATTCGTGGAAATGTGCGATAAAGTATTCGGGGGTAATGGCATCCTGCCGCACGTTCATGGCGGGCGCGTTCATGCGCCGCACCGTACCCGGTATCGTTTCCGTACGCCGCGCAGGAACGCCTATCGCAGCACTGCCGCCGCTGCGGTCGTTTTCGTTTGTCGCCAACACAGCACCCGCTTTCGTCTTGTGATGAGGTGATTATAGCACGCGGGGGGCGGCATTCGCAACAGGGAACGCGGCGTGCTGTCCCCGCTCGATCTGCAGCAGCCGCTCCTTGCGTGCAAGACCGCCCGCGTAGCCCGTGAGGCTGCCGTCCGCACCGATCACACGGTGGCACGGGATGAGGATGGAGATCGGATTGCGCCCGACCGCACCGCCGACCGCCTGCGCCGACATCCGCTTTTTCTCCTGTTGTTCGATGCGCCGTGCAATCGCGCCGTAGGTCGTCGTCGCGCCGTATGGGATCGTCCGCAGGATCGCCCATACCGTCTGCTGGAACGCTGTGCCCGCAGGAGCGAGTGCGGGGATGAAGTTCGGGATGCTTCCGTCGAAATACAGATCAAGCCACAGCACGGCGTCCCCGAACACGGGGAGATCCTTTTCGTACGCCGTCGAAAGATCGGGGAAGTCCCTCTCCCCATCGAAGTACAGCCCCGTCAGTGCCGCTCCCTCGCTCGTGAGCGTGATCCCGCCGAGCGGGGATGTATAGTGCTGTTTGCAGAGCATCGGTATCCCTCCTGTCAGTGTAGTTCTATTATAGAGGAAATCATTGCGCTGCGATAGTCCCCGTGTGTTTCGGTCAAATATAGCACTATCCCCGAACCCCTTGTATTTTCAAGAGGGTTCGACGTGTTGAAAGCGGTTTTGTCTACAACTTGTCTACAAACACCCCTTGTCTACAAAACGCTCGAAGATGCGTACGGTCTCCTGCTGCATATCCTCCGTATCGTGTGCATACAGGTTTTGCGTGATGGTTGCGTCCGCATGACCGAGGCGGGCGGCGACATCCACGGGCTTCGCGCCGGCTTCGATGAGCCGTGTCGCGTGGGTATGCCGGAAGCTGTGAGAGTTCAGCCCCAGGCGATGGAGCATATCGCACACGCGCTCATGTCTGTAGGGGATACCCGTGGGATGAATGCAGAGCAGCGGGCGGCGTTCCGCTTCGACTGCGGGGGACAGCCGTTTTGGCAGGAGAATGAGCGCACGACCCGCGTCCTTACTCTCATAGGCGATTTGATACGCCTGTCCCAAGCGCAGCTCGTCTTTCATCTGCTCTTTTTTGAGCGCACGCAGATAGGAGAGGAAAAACGCATCCGCATAAAATGTCCGCGTGCTTGTTGTCGTTTTGGGTGTATCAAAATAGCCCGCCGGTATTCTCTGGCGGGAGATGGAGAACGTCCCCGCCTCAAGGTCAACATCATCCCATGTAAGCCCGAGTGCCTCGCTGATTCTCAGCCCTGTGTGATAGAGTATTTTGAGCAGCGGATGTATTTATGGTTTACGTCGATGGCGGCAAACTGCTCTGTCGTGATGACCGTACGTTTAACCACTTTGCGCGGCGCACTGCGCGGGATGTTGATTCCTGCCGTCGGATTCGTGGTGATGAGTTCGGCGGGATAGATGGCGTACTTCAGCGCGGTGGCCAGCACTGTCTTGGTTTGCCGTATTGTCCCCTGCGAAAGCCCTGCTCGTGCAAGATTCTTGACCCACAGATCAATATCACGCGGGCGCAGTTCCTGCAAATAGATTTCGCCGAGATGGGGGACGATGCGCGAAACGACCGCATTGTGATAGTTTTTGAATGTCATCCACTTCACGTTTGGGCGCACGACATTCTCTAGCCGTGCGGTGAGATAGTCCCGCAGCTTCACGCGCTCCGAGGTGATGCCGATGTTGCCGTTTTTCCAGTCGGCGTATGCTTTCACACCTGCCTCGAATGCTTCATCCTCGGTGGCAAAGCCCCCTTTCTCCTTCATGCGGCGCGGATTTTTTGAGGTCTCGAAGCTATAGGAATAGCTGTTGCCGCGCTTTCGTATGCGTATCTTGGACATAAATAAAACCTCCTTGAAATAGGAGGCGAATCATGGTAGTATGTAAGTGCAATAGGGCATGATTCGCGTCATGTCTGCCGCTCTCTCTGTTCGCGCAGGGAGGGCGGTTTTTTTATGTGATCGGATAACGGTGTTCGTCGGATGCCTTGATTTTTTGTTGATTTTTGTATCTGTTTAAAACGCTGCTTGCGAATTTTCGAGAAAATCGTTCGTTTACTTTCATTTTTTTGGCGAAACTGTCAATTTACTTTCAACACCATGTTTGAAAGTAAAACACGTTGTACCACCGTGAAAAAAACTCACATTGCAAATTGCATTTCTAAACCCGTCGAAATCGAGGGGGTTAACCGTGTCAGATTCGAGGCGGTTGGAACGTATAGCGGAATGCTCTGAACTATGGTATACTGGTTGCGTTGCCGCCCCTACACATGGCAATGGGAGGGGGTGTGCATATGAGTGTTATCGCGTTTCTTCTCTCCATCATGGCTGGTGTAATCGCCAACTGCATCAGCAAATGGCTCGATGAGAGAGACGACGGCGACGAGCCTAGGCGCTAGTCCCTGCCTGCAATATGGGAACAGAAAAGCCCCCAAGATACCGACTTGGGGGCTTTTCGTGTGCTTAAGTGCTATCGCATTTGCCATAGCTAGTATAGCACAAGTCCCCGATGATATGCAAGTGATATGTTTCCGCCTACGATGGCGGCTTTTTATGCCCTTACTACAATCAGCAGGCTAGGAGGTTAGTTGTTTCCGAGCCAACGGATCGCCCGTCGAAAACCTGCCTTTTCCGCTTCTTGTACGGTCGACGCATAGAACTCTCCTTCGGATGGTGTAATAACGCATTTGTCGTATTGCTGATCGAATGGCAAGTGATATATTCTTTCTCCTGTGCGTGAACTTATGTTACATTTTATCATGGGATAATCCCCGAGCGGTTTTGTAACAAGTTTAATTTTCAATAAATCGGCGAATAGCACAGCAGAGGTTGAATAGGGAACTGTAGAGAAAAAGATTGGTTGCACGTTGTATGAATTGAAATCTATATCCAAATGATCGATGTATTCGATAGGAGCATCATCAATCTTATCGGCGTCTATTCCAAGAGCTAAAGAAATCTTATAAGCAATTGTCGTGCCGTAGAGCTGGTTGATATGTTTTTCGTGTATGATTTTTTTCTTTTTATTTGACCAACATTTACATTGAATGACGAGAGTTCTACCGCCTTTTTTACAGATCAAATCACGTCCGAAATCTTCTAGACCTCGCTCGATTCCGTAGTATGTGACGCTATAACCTTTCTCTTCGTATAAATAGCCAATATAGCGTTCATACTCTCGCCCAATCTCGGCGTTTGTTTTGTGGCGCTTTTTGTAACGATCTAATGCGAGTTGATTCCGTTCCGTTGGAGAGAGCAGGTGATACTCTTCAGGAGTCAACCAATATCCCGCAACATCTGAATCTTTATAGTTTGGGTTCTTGTAGGAGTTCGTTGGTTCTATCGGGTCATCTTCCAGATCAGAAAGCCACGGCAACAAGCTCTTTATATATTCGAGTTCCCATTTATAGGCTTTGTTTTCCCGTATGAGGGCGTTCTTTTCCGCACGTATGGCTCGTACTTCGTCTGCTCCTTTGAACGATGGTCGTTTTTTTAATTCCAGTATGTCCGCAATGTAAGCGTTTCGTGCTGTTTCATAATCCGCAATAACCGTTGCAACAACAGGAAATTCATCTATTTTGGCAGATAAAAAGTCATTGACGAAAGATTCTTTTTCTGCTACAGTTTTTTCCTTTGCCTCTGCGGCGGTTACTTTATCGCTATAATATATGTTGGCAGCCATTTTGGTGCGATTCATATAGTCGTCGGCATCCGTTATATACCTTGTCGCTTTTCTGTAATGCCGTACAACCTGAACCAATATAATGAATAACACTACACATAGGATGAAGAAAATTTCTGCCATATAATGATCTCCCTACACTCATAACGGATTATAGTGTTCTACGCAGTTCTATGACTTAAACCAAGGAGCACACAGCTCCATCTACCAATCTACCTGTGTATCAATAAATCTTCCAAGTAAAAAATGGACTTCGCGCGGGTCGGGGTGGCGTTGATTGATGATACGTGTTACCTCGTCGCTGTCAATGTCGGTGGAGTAGGTGAGCAGATGCGCAGCGTATTCGTTTGCCTCCGCTTCCAGACGGCTACGAACGTAATAGGCGCGGTCAGGGTGAAGATAATAACCGTATCCTGCGTGCAGGCGCGCGTGTCCGAGTTCGTGGCAGACCGTCACCTTTTGCCCTGCATAGCAGAGATCTTCATTCAGAATGATGTATTTGCGCCGCAGGACGTGAACGAGAAAACCACGCATATCATCGGGCAGGGGAAGGCGTACAATCGTTATGCCGAGGTCACTCGCGAGCTGAAATGGGTTTCCCGTGCGGTATTTGTTGACGAGATTCTTGACGCGGACTTTGATGTTGAACATGACGCATCAGTCCTTTTTCCGCTTATTTTGCCTTTTCGCATCCCAAAAGACGAACTCAAGAGCATTACGCAGCTTTTGTTGATCTTCTTCACTGAGGTTGTATGTATCACCATCAAACATGACTTCTGTTTTGTTGAGGAATTTTGCGAGGTCGTTCAGGTCGCGTTTGGAGTGGGCGGTGGAATCGCGCTGCGTGAGTGTGGGCAGATCGTCGGAGGCGGGGGATTGCTCCAATAGCTCACTGCGTTTTATCTTGAAAAAAGAGCATAACTTATCCACCTTATCCATGCGCGGAACTTTGTAGCCCTTTACCCAATTATTTACCGTAGTATTGCTTACTTCCATATAAGTCGCTAATTCTGCTTGCGTGATGCCGCGTACTCGTAACAAACGATTCAAGTTATCAGTAAACGTCTTTTTCATTGTATTTTCGTTGGGCATATTTCTCACCTCGTTTATATGAATCATTATATAACTAAAAGTAAAATAGCACAATACGAAAATAAAAATAAATCAACTAAAAGTGTTGACATAAACTTTTAGTTGATTTGTAATAAGGGCAGAAAAAATGAAGGGAGGAACGGGGAGTGAAAATTAGCTTGAAAGCCGCCCGTGTAAATGCCAATCTGACACAGGAAGAGGTTGCGAAACTCTTACGTAAAAACAAACAGACTATTGTCAACTGGGAGAACGGGAAAACGGTCATTGATGTGGGTAACTTCACAGCATTGTGCCAGCTCTACAAGATTGACAAAGACTGTATTTTTTTGCCTACAGTATAAACTTTAAGTTTAACAACGACCGCGAGAGGAGGTGAGGGGATGGAGAGTGTTACCTGCCCACATTGCGGAGCGGTGGTACGACGTGGAAATTTCTGCTCACGGTGCAGCGGTAAGTTGGTTGAGGTCTGTGATTGTTGGGTGAAGAAGAAAGCCTACAACTGCGGGAGAGATGAGTGCCCCGGCATTCGTCTGCATCGGTTGGAGATAGAAGATCTGTGTGGTACACGAATTTTCAAGGAGAAGGATTTTCTGCGCATGAAGTTTTTTTCTCCAAAAGCAGAGGAAAATCCCCAGTCCACGGAACAGGATTTGCGGGCGATCCGTTATCTGCTCGAAGTGTACAGAACAGAGCGGACGGATGAGGATCGATTTCTGCGACGGACAATCTACACGATGCAAGCGAATCGGCGGTTGGATTGGAAGGTGTTACTTCTTGTCTGTGGCGCAGGGGGATTTGTCGGAACTGTTTTCTGCATTGTGCTTGCGTATATTTGCGGGGTCATTTTACTGGAAGTGCATATATAGGAGGTGAGAACATGAAAACGATTTTCCAATCGGAGAGCCACGGGGGGAACGAGATGAAAGGTTCGGCTGCAATCCTTGTGGATGGTGCAATCGAGGAGGTCTTTTCGCTCGGTGTAGGTCTCAATATGAGGCGCATACTGGATGTGGAAAAGAATATGAGCATCCTGATTGAGATTCAGGATGCTCAGACGGACAAGGTGGTTCACACGTTCGTTATTACGAGCAAGGAGACGCAGCGGATAGAGCCGCCGATTCTTTGCCGTCCCGATGATCTCTAACACCGAAATGCCCTACGGGGTGTCCGCAGGAGATCCTCTTGCGCTGATGATGGCAGGTCGCGTCCCGCCGATACGAGGCGAATCATGGTAGATAGCAAGAATGGCGGGACGTTTCCTCATAGATGGGAGGTGAGGTCATGGGAAAGACGGCGACGGATGCGGCGGCGGATGCTTTCGTCGCAGGGCTCATGGTGGGCTTTGACCGCATCGCGGATGAGAAGCTGACGGAGAAGGTTGATGCGTTGGAGCAGCGGATTGTCGAGCGTCTTCCAAAGGTGGTGGCACTGCCGCCGAAACCTGCGGAGAATCCGCTTGAACGGCTGCTCAGTGTCGGCGAGGTCGCCGATCTGCTCGGATGTTCCGCGCGTACGGTACAGACACGGATGGATAAGGGCGATCTGGTTTATGTGCTCCTCGATCCGAGCAGCAATCAGCGGAAAGTCCTATATTCGTGGGTGGTGGAGTATATGCACAGCCTCCCGCGTTATGTGGGCAAAGTGAAGGAGAAAAAGGAGGTGAAGGGTCATGCGTGAGCTTGTAAAGCCCTTTGTTATCAGCGGCGCATTCATCGCGGCGGCGGTATTTTGTGCAGGGGCGATGAATTCGTGGGACGACGGGCGAAACGCTGTCCTCGTCGAGGAGGTCTACACGGTGCGCCCCGGGGATACGATCTGGGGCATCGCGGAGGAGTTCTGTGCGAAGAACACGGGGACGCGGCGTTACATCCTCGAATACAAGGCGGGGATGGAGGAAAACAATCCGTGGCTCGTGGAGCGGCGCGGGGAGATTTACCCCGGCGATGAGATCAAGGTGACGTACTGGGTGAAGGGGGAAGAGGAATGACGCGGGAAGGCTTTGAAAAAACCATCAGTGCGTTTGACGATACGGAGGCGTTTCTTTGTGCGGCTCATGTGGATGGCGTGCTTGCCATAGCAGTGAAAGGGCCGATAGAAACCGTTATTGCCGGAGCGATTCAGATCATTGTTGATAAGGCAGAACGCTCGGACGATACCATGGACTACCTCGTTTTGGCATCCGGTATGTTGCACAATGCGATGCTCAGTGAATTGCAGCGTAAAAAGGAGGCGCAGGAATGAAGAAGTGGCAGACGCGGCGCGAGCTGGTGACAAAGAATCTGCCGATGTGGCGTGTGTTCCGCGAAGTGGACGGCGTGGAGGAGGTGGACATTCGGCTCTACGATACGTGGGACGATGCGGCTAAAGCGGCGTGGGAGCGGAATGCGAAGATGGAGGAGATGAAATGACGAAGGAGGATTTTATCAATGCCTCCGTCGGATTTAAGGGGAGCAAGTTTTTCCTCTATGCGGCGGAGGTTGATGGAGGGATGTGCACGGTGGCGCATGGTGAGATCGAGGACATCGTTATCGCGGCATTAGACATCATCGAAAAAGCCGCCAAGCGAAACAGTAACAACCCTCGGTATGTGCGTTATTTGCTTTACACAATGCTTCTTTTGGTCACTAAGTGGGATGCGTCTCCTGCATACGCAGCGGAAAAAGCCGAACAAGTACCATGCGCGGAAAACAACGGTGTGCGGGCGCACCTTTGACAGCAAGCGGGAAGCGGAGGTGTATCTGGAACTGCTCGCACAGAAACAGGCGGGGGAGATCGTGCGCATCGGCTTCCAACCGTCCTATACGCTCCTTGCGGGGTTCGTGGACAACACGGGAAAGAAGCAGCGTCCCATCACCTACACGGCGGATTTTTTCGTCACCTACGCCGACGGACGCAGAGAGGTGATCGAGGTGAAGGGCGTACGTACACGGGACTATCTGCTGCGGAAAAAGCTGTTCCTGCACATGATGCGAGAGAAGGACATTGTTTTTCGGGAGGTGCGGTGATGGTGTACAAGGTGGAGCGAAACAATGCGACGGGTGGATTCGAGTGTCGTTTTGAGCATGGAGGACACAAATATTTTGCGCGGGTGAGGCACGTACCAATGAGTAGCGGGACGGAACTCGCCATCACCTCTGAGGATGAGATCGACGTGATGTACGGCAAATGGGACGTTCCTGTGACCGGGGAGGGGCTGCTCTCCTGCATTGAGGAGTTTATGCGGAGGAAGGAGAAAAGGACATGAAGAAAGCATGTTTTGTGTGCGGCGGGGAATTTGAGGCGCGTGACCCTCGTGCAAAGAACTGTCCCGCGTGCCGTGCGGCGAAGCGGTGGCGCTGCATCCGCTGCGGCGCGGTGTTTTCCGCGAAACATCAAGCGACCCTGTGCTCTTCCTGTAGAAAGGATGATTACCACAGAAACAAACCGCCAAGAGCAAGAGTTGTTGAGAAAAAAGTGGTACAGGAAGATATTCCCGTACCGAAGCAGAAACCGCCGCACGATCCGCAGCACATCGCGGACATGGCACGTGAAGCGCGGGCAATGGGGCTGAGCTACGGGCGGTACAGCGCGCTGCGGCGGGGGCTTCTGCGGGTGTGACGTGGATTTTCCGGCGGCGGTTCTTCTTGTGGCGGTGATTGTGTTTTGCGTCACGGAGGATTTGTGAAACAGGAGGTGTGGAATGATACATGCGGGAATGATGTCGAGCAACACAGATCTTTGGGAAACCCCGCAGGATTTTTTCGATGAGCTGAATATGGAATTTGGGTTCGATCTGGATGTTTGTGCATTGCCTGAGAACGCCAAATGCGAGCGGTACTATACGCCGAAAGACGACGGTCTTTCTATGAGGTGGGAGGGTGTCTGCTTCATGAATCCGCCGTATGGACGACAGATCGGACGATGGGTGGAGAAAGCCTATCATGCGGGGCGTACAGGAAGGGCGACGGTTGTATGCCTCCTGCCGGCACGAACGGACACACGATGGTTTCAGGACTATTGTCTGAAATCAAATGACCTTCGATTTATCCGAGGGCGCTTGAAATTTGGCGGCGCAAAAAACAGTGCGCCGTTTCCGAGTGCTGTTGTGGTGTTCTCACGGAAGACAATTCAGGAGGAATCCAAATGAACCACTTTGTAGGAATCGGGCGGCTGACGCGAGACCCGAATGTAAAGTATACGCAGAGCGGGGGGAAGGCTTACGCCTCGTTTACGCTGGCGATTGATAGGCGTAGAAGCGCGGACGGGAATCATCAGGCGGATTTTATCTCGTGCGTGGCATGGGAAAAGACGGCGGAGGTCATCAGTCAGTATGTTTCAAAGGGACAGAAGATCGCCGTGGAGGGGCGCATCCAGACGCGCAGCTACGAGAAGGACGGGAGAAAGAATTATGTGACAGAGGTCGTCGTTCAGAGCATGGAGTTCTGCGACAGCAAGAGGGACGCGGCGGGCGGCAGTGCGGGACGTGCGGATGAGTACCCCGGGGCGGTTGTGCCGGATGAGGATATTCCGTTTTGAGGAGGGGAACGACTTGCAAGAATACACCTTAGAGCAAAAACTTCCTACGGATTATCAGAACGGCAGTACCTTGAAAGCCTTTACACTGGATCAATTTCGTTGGCATCAGATTGCTATGAGTGACGACCTTGAGGCGTTAGAAGAATACGCAAGACATTGTTGGAGGATCGGAGTGGAGTTGCGTATCGTCGACAGGGCACTAAATGTGCGGTTCAGAATAGGGGGATAAGAAAAAGAGCGGAATAATCACCGCTCTTTTGGTGCGTATGGTCATATTGGCGGCGGCAACAAAATGATGAGATGGGAGGTGGCGGCGTGAGGGCGTATGGCGACTATATCAGGGAGACAAAGCGGATCCTCGGCAGCTACAACAAGATGAAGGTCGCCGTCATGAATCTCACGGAGGAAATCGAGGCAATCGAGCGGCTTTTGCAGGATGAGGGCATCGCCACCGTGCGATATGGGGACGAGGTGGGACGGGGCGCGGGGGAACTGACGGCGACGGAGGCGGCAGCGGCACGCAGGATACGGATGCGGGGGCGGATCACGGAGATGCGGGAGCGCAGGGATGAGATGGAGCGGATGGTGCGGAAAATCGACCGTGCGCTTGCGTCTCTGGATGATGGGGATGCAGAGCTGATACGGGGGCGGTATATGCAGGAGCGGTCATGGGCGGAGGTTGCGGAACAGCTGAACTATACGGAGAAGTGGGCGAAGGAGAAGGGCGGGAAGGTGCTGCGGGATGTGGCGTTAATGTTGTTCGGGGTGTTGGTGAGACCTGTGCAAGAGAAATTGATTTTGTAAAAAGGGTTTTCAAACTGTCTTCCATAGTGTATAATAAATTAACACTATGGGTGAATTTGTTGAGGGCTGTTGCATGGAGATTTCCTTCAAAACGAATAAATTAGCCAAACACTGCAATAGTTATCAGGATGCAGTGAAAATGTGGGGCGAACCAATGGCGAAAAAGATTGTTCAACGGCTGAATGAACTTCGTGCAGCGAACGATTTATCGGTCATTAGTCATTTGCCGCCGCCGCGTCTCTATGAGCTGATCGGAAAAAGAAACGATGAATATGCGGTCGATTTGGTTCATCCGGCGCGCCTCATATTCAAAGTGGATCAATCTCCGCTTCCTGTGCTTACAGACGGAGGAGTAGATCGTTCCATGGTAACAAGTATTATGATTTTGGAGGTGGAGGATTATCATGGGAAACAAAAACGATAAATACTGCCCGGATATTGCCATTCCTCCGGGAGATACCCTGCTAGAGATTCTTGAGGACATCGGGATGACGCAGGCAGAGCTTGCTAAACGTATGGGACGCCCAAAAAAGACGATCAACGAGATTATCAAGGGGAAGAGTGCTATTACACCGGATACGGCAATTCAGCTCGAACGTGTATTGAACGTGCCGGCACACTTTTGGAATAATCTTGAGATGAATTACCGTGCCGATTTAGCACGTATCTCTGCCGCCGAAGAGCTTGTTGCGGGAAAAGAGTGGTTGAAGAAATTTCCTCTTACCCGTATGAGAAAGTATGGATGGATTATGGACTGTAAAGATGTAGCAATGAAGGTCCATCAACTTTTATCGTTCTTTGGGGTTGCTTCAATTGCCGCATGGGAAAATAAGTGGGGGTGTCTTCCTGTAGGCAGAATCGCATTTCGTAAATCGAAGACCTATGCGGTTGACCTCCCGGCACTAGCGGTATGGCTGAGGCGGGGAGAGATTGCGGCGGCTGGGATGAACATCGCTTCCTTCGATCGTGACGGTTTTTTGGCTGGGGTCAAAAAAATTCGTGAGATGACAACAACCCCCATACAGGATGTTCTTGATGAGATTGTTGAAATCTGTGCAAATAACGGTGTCGCAGTAGTTTTCACGAAGGAGCTGCCGAAAGTTCCTGTTCATGGAATTACAAGATGGGTAAGTTCGGATCGTGCGATTATCCAGTTGAGTTTGCGGTATCGTACGGACGATCAGTTCTGGTTCAGCTTCTTTCATGAGGCGGGACATGTTTTCTTGCATGGCAAGCATGATTTTGCCTATGAGGGAGAGGATGCGGACCGGGAGGATGAAGCGGATCGGTTTGCATCAGAGCAGCTCATTCCTAATGCCGCATATGCGTACTTTGTTCAGGTCTGTGGGACATACTATACAGAGAGTGCAGTGAGCGAATTTGCGGACTCTCAAAATATAGCCCCGGGGATTGTAGTAGGGAGATTGCAGCATGAGAAAAAAATCCCATATAGCCGCTTGAATACGTTGAAAAGAAAACTTCAATGGAGCAGCTAAAATAGATGTATTATAGGAAACTGATGAACTCAGCTCCTTTTTGTATACAGTTGTGGATAACTTGAGCTTTCTCCGAACGGTATTTTTAACCGACTTTTTGTTCCCTTTTACTTCCTTTTTTTCGCGGGAAAACGTGCTATACTGTTAGTGTGGCGGTTTTGGACGAGCCGCCCGCATACCTCCTTCATCCATAGCTCCACGGACAGCCGCCCTTCGAGGCGGCTTTTCTCGTGGAGTAAGAGAAGGGGCATAGGTTTTTTAGGACACAGCTGTGGCGGTGTCCTTTTTGATTGTAAATGGAAAAACCCGCCGTGTGGCGGGTAGTGCGTCTTATGCAAGAGCTGTTTTTTTCTCGTAAAGAGCGGTAAGTGCGTCCTGTAGGACTTTGGAAATGTTGAGTTGTTCGGCTTCGGCGAAGGTGTTGAGCCATGCGGGGATCGTGAGATTCTTACGAACGGATTTGCTGCCGTACTTTGCGGCGTATGCGTCCATGTCGAGCGAGAGCAGGGAAACGAATCCCTCGCCGATTTCGGGGTCAGGGTGAATGTCCTTGATGCTGCTTGCGGGCGGGATTTCGTTACCGTCCTCAAGTTCGCCGAGAATCCACCCCGATGCGGCGTCTTCGCCCATTGCGATGGCGCTTGCGAGAGAATCGCCGCCGGAAACGCAGCCGGGGAGGTCGGGCACGGTCACGGCAAAAGCCAAGGAATCGGGGTCAGGGTAAAACACGGCAGGGTATACGAGGTTCATTCGATATTCCTCCTTTCGGAGGCAGGTATCACAGTTTGATTCCTGCCTCTTTCAAGACACTTTTCACAATGAAGGGGTTAATGTCGCCGGGATGATTCGGAGCTGTCAAGGTTTTGGCAATACCGTCTTTTTGATAGTGTTGATGTGAACCCTTTGAGCGGACGGGCTGCCATCCGTTCTTTTTGAGCAGTCTGTCAAGTTCCTTGAATCTCATCGCGTGCCCTCCTTCTGATTGTATCATACACACTATACGCATGAAAAACAATGGTTTTTGGAAATGTTTTCTTTGTAAATTAAAGGCAGGTGGTGAGTGTGTAGCATGGCAAATGAGGAGAATCTGATACCGAATCATGAACGAACTCCGAGTGAACTCCGAGAAATCACCCAAAAAGGCGGCATCGCGAGCGGCAAATCCCGCCGCCGTAAGAAGGCACTGCGGCTTGCGCTGAAAGAAGCCGTCTCCATGCGGTTGAATGAGCTGCCGGAGGATATGCGCACCGCAATCATGTCGGCAGTCGGCATCACGGACGATGCGAAAACGGTCGCGGATGCGGTCATCGGTGGGATAATTCTCTCTGCGTGCGGAGGCAGTGCGCCCATGGTGCGGCTTCTTCTTGACACGATCGGCGAGAGCATGGAGGCGCGTATGAGGGAGCGTGAAGTGCGGCTTAAGGAAAAAACAATTGGCGGCGGGCAGGTGGATAGTGACTTGAACGTGACAATCATAGAGAAGGAGACGCGGGACGGTGAACACGGCGAAGGAGATTAACCCACATTTCAAGCCGTTTTTGCTCGACTGGGACAGCAAGATTTACTTCCTCGTCGGCGGATATGGATCGTCGAAGTCATATCACGTCGCACTGAAAGTCATTCTGAAGCTCCTCAGCGAGCGCAGGACAGCACTCGTTGTACGCGAGGTGTACGACACCATACGCGACAGCTGCTTTTCACTGTTTCGGGAGATCGTGGAGGATATGGGGCTGGATGACATGATCGCTTTCAATGCCTCACCGATGCAGATGCGATTCCCCAACGGGAGCAAGATCGTGTTCAAGGGGATGGACAAGCCCGCAAAGCTGAAATCCATCAACAACATCAGCCTCATCTGGGTGGAGGAGTGCAGCGAACTCAAGTATGCGGGCTTCAAGGAGCTGCTCGGACGTCTGCGCCATCCAACCTTGCCGCTGCATATCATCCTGACGACCAATCCCGTAGCGCGATCGAATTGGACGTACCGACACTTCTTTGAGAGTCGGGGACTGGATGACAAGGAGTTCTACGCGCGGCGCGTCATGCGTGAGGGGAATACGTACTATCATCACTCGGTTGCCGACGACAATTTCTTTCTGCCGGCAGAATACATCGCGCAGCTGGATGAAATGCAGGAATACGACGTTGATCTTTACCGTATTGCTCGTCTCGGGCAGTTCGGCGTCAATGGCAGACTTGTCCTGCCGCAATTTGAGGTGATGCCGCATGATGAGGTTATGGAAGCTGTTGCAGAAATCCCGCGCAAGTATCTGCGTGTTGGCATGGACTTCGGCTTTGAGTCCTCATACAACGCCGTCGTTCGCATGGCAATCGACCATGAAAACAAGTGGCTTTATCTCTACTGGGAGTACTACCGCCGTAACATGACGGACGATGAGACGGCGGACGCATTGGAGGAGTTTGTAGAGACGCGCGAGTGCATCAAGGCGGATTCAGCCGAACCAAAAGCGATCCGCTACTACCAGAAACGCGGGTTCAATATGGTCGCGACGCGCAAGAACAATGGCGGCAGCCGCCATTCGCGCCTCGACAATACGCGCAAGATGAAGCGTTTTCGGCGCATTATACCATCGCCATGCGCAGCCGGATCACACGCCTTGACGCGCTGCGGGCAGGTACAGAAATGGCACTTCTCTCTGAGAAGTCCGAGAAGGCAATGAAAGAGTTCCTGAAATCGGGCTATGAGGACTTCTACTATCACGGGCTCTACGAGATCGGCAAGAAGCGCGGTCTTGAGGGGGCTGTGTCCCTCGTGGACGGAGAAAAGCTTGAGCGCATCCTGCGCGTCCCGTGGAGCGGCAAAAACTACTCCAAGCGGATTTGGACAAACGGCGCGAAGCTCGCGAAGGTCATTCAACAAAACATCATCGCCGCCGCGCATCGTGGCGTATCCGTGCAGGAAATGACGCGCGTCGTTCGTCAGAAAATGGGCGTCGGCACGAAAGAGGTGGTGCGCCTTGTCCGCACCGAACTCAACTACGTGCAGAATCAGGCGGCACTCCACTCCATCAAGGACGCGGGGATGAAATACTACCGCTTTATCGCAACGCTCGACAAGCGCACTTCAACGCTCTGCCAGTCCCATGACGGTGACGTGTTCCCCGTGGAGGAGGCGATGCCGGGGAAGAACATGCCGCCCCTGCATCCGCACTGCCGCTCTGTTATTTCGGGGTGTCTGAGAGATGAGCACAAGCCGCAGAGCGGTACGCGTATCGCGCGAGACGAGAACGGGAAGAATGTTTTTGTGCCGTCCTATATGAAATACGACGACTGGCGTGCCGTCTACGTGGACAAGAAGCTGACGCTTGAGGAGTGGAAAGAAAAAAATGTCGATGGTTTGGCATCGTTGACAGTGAATGTGACAAAGGACTACCTCAAACAGACAAAACCAAGAGAAGGTGAAATCACTTATGAGGACGGTTATTCACGCACTGAGCATAAAGCAGAAATAGACGCTGCCGAATGGTTACATAAGACTTTCGGTGGTGATATTATGCTTTTGCAGGAGGTAAACGAGGATAAGAAAAAGACTCCTGACCTTTTATGGGGCGAAGCCTTCTGGGATTTGAAAACGCTTTCAACGGAAAAAGCCGCAGATACTGCTATCCGACATGGATTAAAGCAGATAGAAGCAAATCCCGGCGGGCTGCTTTTGGACTTTGTCGGCGAGCATCTTGACCTAAAGGCACTGACCTCGGTAATTAGCCAACGTTTGAGGCGTAGCGCAAAGAGTTCGGTTGATATCATCGTTGTTTCGAAGGGGAAGTTCATCACTGCTTTGCACTATGACATAAAAAATAAGAGGAAGCCCCCCCGCCAATAGAGGGCGGAGGTTCAACCTCTTCTTTTTATTTATTATATACCTTTGTTGCTGAAAATACAACAGTTTAGGAGATGTGCTATGGCAAACTTCAAGCTGATCTATCAGATACTCTCGCTCTTGGATAAGAACCTTGACGATGAGGAGCCGGATTTCTCGAAGCTCTCGGCAGAGCATTTCAAGGTGTCGGAGAAGCGGTTCACACACATCATGCTCATGCTCTATGAGGCGGGCTACATCGAAGGCATTGCCCCGATTCACCTAGGTGGCAATGACTATGATTTCAAGCTGACAAGCCCGCACATCACTCTCCGAGGATTGGAATACCTTGAGGAGAATACGATGATGAAGAAAGCCTATCGGCTCTTGAAGGGCGTCAAGGAGATTGCGCCGAGGCTGTAATGGCAACAGAAAAGCACTGTGGAAAATGCGCACAGTGCTTTTTATGTGGAAGGAGTTGATATTATGACCCGTGTCAAGCAGATGCGCAGGGAGGCGGCGCAGAAGCGCATCGCCGTCCTTGTGAAAGGGAAAGCCGCGCTTATGGAGGAGGTACGCCCTGCGCTTTCGTGGGAGGAGAATGCGCCCCTGATGGAACGGTATCAGGCATTGTATGATTTGTTTAACGATCTGATTCAGGTGGAGGCTACAACCCTAGCAGCCCTTTAGCTATGTGTATGGCAAGTTCTTTGACAATCTCTAAGGATGCACCGCCGCCGACATCGGCTAAATGCTTCTTTGTGTTTGTCCAGACTCTATCAGAGCGCACGGAGTCCAGATAATCATATCCGTTTACGGTCAGGCGACGAATCATAAAGTCCTTGATAACACCGATATACATTACATCGGTGACTTCGATGTAGCCGGTTTCAGACAATAGTTCAAGGTGAAGCGATAACAGGTTTTCGTCATCGCACAGGTCATAAAAAGATTCGTTTGTCAAATTTCGTTGGTAAGTGTCTGCTTCTTCAATACGGAGCAGGATGGAACGGATAAGGTCGAGGTCGCGTTTCATAACATTCATCCTTCCATGCCGAATATTATAGCACTTTGCGAAATGCAGAGTGCTTTTCTTGTAGGTGGTGTCAATATCCTCACCTCCTACTTGCCATTTGAGGAGGAGAGATGTATAATAGGCATAGAAAAGGCGTTGCCGTGATACACGGTCAGCCCCTCATAGTTGGAAAAGTTTTCCGCCTAAGTTGGTAGCTGCAGGCGGATTACTTTTTTGTCAAAAGCAACACTAGAACGATCAAAAGGAGCAAGGTCACATTTGTTTCGTTCATAGCCAATCACCCCGATCTAGGGGCTCAGATTGACCGCCTACCGTACGGCAACGCTACAAGCATTATACCACACAAGACAGCGTGATGCTGTCTTTTTGTTTGCAGAAATTTTTCAAAAAAACTCTTGACTTTCTGGATACACTGTATATAATTATTGTGTAGCCTGAAAGTGAGGTGAAATATATGGCACGCACCGGCAGACCGAAGATTGATAACCCTAAAACTATACAGATGCGCATACGAATGACGCAAGATGAAGCTGATACGCTCAAGGAGTGCGCGGAAGTCTTACAGAAAACAAAGACCGATATAGTAATTATGGGGATTCAAATGGTTCATGCCAACATAAAGAAATAGGGTTTCGCTCCCCTCTGGACAAGGAATTGCGAAACCCGCAGTACAACCCCGAAGGATTGATAAATCTATTATATCATTCTTTCGGGGAATTTGAAAGGATGATACCGATGGGGAATCTAGTTCAGGTAGCAGATGGTCAGATCGTTGTATCAACTCGACAGATTGCAGAGCATTTTGACAAACAGCATAAACATGTGCTGAGTGTTATTGAAAATCTGAAAGCCGAAAATTCGGCTCTCAGAAATATGTTCTGTGAACACAGCTACAAAGTAGAGGGGAACAACAAAACCTATCCCGAATACCTGATGAACCGCGGCGGCTTTTCTCTCCTCGTGATGGGGTTCACGGGCAAGAAAGCCCTTGAATGGAAGATCAAGTACATTCAGGCGTTCAATGCGATGGAGGAGGAACTGCGGCGCGGCGGCACGCCCTACGTGCTCACTATGAAGCACTACAAGAAGCGTCCCGTGCTCACCTCGGCGGATGTTGCCGCGCTCCTCGGCATGGCAAGCGAGAGTGTCAGGCAGGCACTCCAACAGCCGCTTGCAAGGTGCAAGCACGGACGGGACTACTTTCTCGTGCAGGGCGATGACCTCGTAGCACTCAAACATGACAATCCGAGCATCTCATCTCTTGCGAGCAGTGTGCTCCTCATCGCTGAGAGTGGGCTTCGCAAGATATGTGCCTACCTGCGGCGTGCGATGCCCGCCGTGTTCGGCGATCCGCCCGTTGTGGATGTGTTGCCTGTGCAGGTGACGAATCCTCTGAACACCTATGCCGCTCCCGAGAGCAACAAGGAAATTGGCGCATGGGTGAAGGACATTCGCGGCTACATGGACGTGCTCGACGGGCTTTTGCATAAGTACGAGCAGAAGAACCCTATCAAAACGCAGGAAGCTCTGAAAGAGGTTATGCGCAGTGTTGGCAAGGACATCTGGGAGGACGTTGTTCGCCTTACCTGTCAGAAATACGACCTCGTGACAGTATAAAACAATTTCACATCGAACCCGCTCAACTATGGGGCGGGTTTTTTGATACCCATTTTTAGGAGGTGGGGCTATGCCTGAGACTGTAATGATTGACGCAGTACGCTATGCCATTCTGCGCGTCAAAGCGCCACTGATTCTTGAAGGGCGTGTATGTAACGCCGTTGTGGAGTACAACACGGCACAGATCAAGATGCTTGAGGACGGGAACATCGGAGAGGGAAACGCGGCAAAGCTGCTCATGCACGAGATTGTCCACGCACTTCTCTTTGAGCGGGGCATGACTGAGGCGGCAGCAGACGAGGAGCTTGTCACGGAGCTTGCGGCAGGATTTGTGAATCTTGTGCGGGCGAATCCGCCGCTGATTGCGTTTTTGCAGAAATAAGGGGGAATGGATATGAATGGGATTCGCGCACCGGCGCGTCTCTGTGCCAATGAGAAACAAATATTTTTGAAAGTGAGGATGAACAATATGGACGAAAACAAGTTTGTTTTTGACCTTCAGCGTTTCGCCGACGGCGGTGATGGCAGTGCAGGGAATGACGCTGCGGGCGCAGAAGGCGCTGCGGGCGGTGACAACAAGCCGAAGAGTGACCCGCCCGAGAGTAAGCCTGAGGACACACAGGCGAAGATTGACGCGGCGGTCGCCGCGCACCTTGCTGAGGCTAAGGCGAAGTGGGAAAAGGAATACCAGAAGAAAGCCGCAGCGGAGAAGAAGGAGGCGGAGCGCCTGGCGAAGCTCTCCGATGATGAGCGCAAGGCAGCAGAGCTGGAAAACAGCCGCAAGGAGCTTGAGGCGAAGGAAGCCGAGCTCAAGAAGAAGGAGCTTAAGCTCGAAATGGTCAAGGTGCTTGCGGATCGCAAAATTCCCGTGCAGTTCATGGACTACCTCATCGACGCGGACAGTGAGAGTACGCTCGCTCGCATCACGACGTTCGAGAAGGAGTTCAAGAAGGCGGTCGAGGACGGCGTGAATGAGCGCCTGAAGGGCAAAGCTCCCGCATCGGGCGGTACGCGTACGAATACGGACGGTGCGGGCGTCAGCAATGGGTTCTTCGACGCCATCTATAAGAATCAGGTCAAGAGATAAGAGGAGGATACAGAAATGGCAGATATGCTTTATCTGAAGGAGAATTTGCAGGGATTTGTGCCGACACCGACGGCATCGGAAATCATCGCAGACGTGGTGCGCGGCTCGTCGGTCATGCGGCTCTCGACGGTGCGTGAGATGAAGTCGGAGACGCACAAGACAGGACTGAAAGATCGCCCCGTGGAGCGTACGCCGCCGCGCCCGAAAGCCATTCAGCGCGTGCAGGACTTTCTCGATGCGAGCAAAAAGGCGTACGGCGATTATCAGCACTGGCGCGGTATGGCAAACGCGAACGGGATTAAGAATCTTGCGATGAAGGAGCTGCGCGGTGCACTCGGTAAACTCAAGCTGAAATAGGAGGGCGTATGAAGGTCAAGATCATGCAGACGGACATTACCCATCTGCTTACCTCGTGCACATGGTCAGGATCCCGGCTGAACGTCGCGCGTAAGCTTGAGTTTTCCTTTGTGCAGGACGACCGCGATCCGAATGTCCCCATAATTGACGTGGACAACGGCTACACCTGCTATGGTTACGATGATACGGGAAATCTCGTTTTTGAGGGCAATATCTACGCCCTTGAGCGTGACCGTGCAAAGGCTACGGTGCGTGTCACGGCATTTGACCATCTCATCGTCCATGCGCGGAGTAAGACCACGCGCAAATTCACGAACATCACCGCCGAGGACATCACACGGCAGCTCTGCGCGGAACTCGGTGTCCTCATTGGTAACATCGCGGAGACGGGCGTGCCAGTGTCATTTATCGCGAATGCCAAGACGGGCTATCAGACGATTATGGGCGCGTACACCGAGGCGGCGAAGGTGACAGGCAAGAAGTATCACCCTGTCATGAATGGCGCAAAACTTGACATCGTGGAGAAGGGGACGCTCATCGAGGGCTACACCGCAGATTCCGCGCGTAATATGGAGGAGAGTACCTACAAAGAGAGCATCGAACAGCTCGTCGATCAGGTACTTGTGGTGGATGAGGAGGGCAACCGTGTCGACTATGTGAAGAATGACGAGCACATCAAGAAATACTCCATGTTTCAGGAGGTCTACAAAACAGACCCGAACAAGGACACGCAGACCGAGGCGAAAGCCCTGCTCACAAAGCCGGAGCGGTCAGGATATATCACGGCGCTCGGCGACTACCGCGTAAAGTCGTCCTACTCCATCATCGTGAGGGACAGTCTTTTCAAGGGGCAGTTCTGGGTAAAGTCCGATACGCATACGTTTGTGGACGGCAAACACGAGATGAAGCTTGAACTTGAGTTTGAAAACGTCATGAATGAAGAAGAGACCGAAAAGGAGAAGGAAAAGAAAGAACAGGAAGGAGGAAAGAAACGCCGTGGCAGAGGTAATTCCAAGCGCGGAGAACTCCGTGAGCAAGATGCTGGCGATACAGCATGATATTGCAGAGGAGCATATACCTCTCCTCCCAAGCACGGGCAGGGTGCTGACGCCGCCGCCCGCACTTTCCGTCGAATGGAACGGTATTATACTCACGCCCGACAAGCTCTATCTAAATGAGTATTGGCTGCCGGGGCATACGCGTCATATTGTCGGCGAGACGAGCTTTCGCGGGGGCGGTGGCGGTCTTGCCATGTACGAATCGCACAATCATCCCATCGACAACGATGAGACGTGGACGGATACGCTGAAGCCCGGCGACATCGTGAGTGTCTATCCGCAGAAGGGCGGGCAGCTCTTTATCATCGAGAGTAAGTTGGTGAAATTATGAGCAGTGAATTTCCTTTTATCGGGGCGATGCGTAATGCTGCGACGGCTGACATGCCTATTTTTCAGGAATACGCATGGGACTTTGCACGTGACCGCTTTCTCTATGACGTGAATGGGCGGCACATTCTTTTATCTGGGAATCCCGCGCTTGAGGTGTGGATTTACAAGGCACTCAAGACGGAGCGTTTTGAATATCTCGCGTATTCATGGCGGTACGGCATCGAGCTGAAGCCTTTTATCGGCAAGGTCATGGGCGTACAGGAACGCTATTCAGAACTGCGGCGTGTCATTACGGAGTGTCTGATGGTGAATCCGTACATCAAGAGCATTGACCGCTTTGCGATTGTGCCCGAAAACAGCGGGGAGCTGGTGCGGGTATACATTTCGCTGACAACGGTCTACGGGGAGGTGGAGATCAATGTATAAGGCAAGGGGACAGGCGGACATTCTGCGTGATTTGCAGAAACGCAGCAAGACACCTGCAAGCAAGATCGAGGGGACGTTCGAATATGATGTGCTGGCATCCAATTCAATTGAGTTTGGCAAGGTGGAGGTAGAGCTTGAGGAGGCGTATCGAGCCGTCTTTGCTGAAAGTAGCTGGGGCGAATATCTCACGATGCGTGCTGCTGAGCATGGCGTCCTTCGGAAAACAGCAACCAAGGCACGCGGTGTTGTGACGGTGACAGGAAGCGGACGTGTGCCCGCGGGCAGCATTTTCCAGTCAGAGACGGGTGCCCGCTATCAGGCACTCAAATCAACTGAGGTTGTAAAATCCGCTACTGTTGAGGTTGAAGCGCTTACTACAGGGAGTGCGGGCAATGTCGGGAAGCGAGCGATCAACAAGATTCCCATGAGTATTCCAGGCATCTCCGGTGTCAGTAACGAGGAAGAGATGCGCGGCGGCTACGACGAGGAAAGCGACGACGAACTCAAGATGAGATACCTCCTCTACGTCCGTACGCCGTCTACGAGTGGAAACAAGCACCACTATTACAACTGGGCAATGAGCGTCCCCGGGGTTGGCGCATGTATGGTTGTCCCGCTCTGGCAGGGCGCAGGGACGGTAAAGGTGCTCATTCTGGATGCGCAGCGAAAGACTGCGCCGTCAGAACTGATCGAAAAGGTGCGTACATATATCGAGGACGTACGTCCGATCGGCGCAACAGTGACGGTCACAAGCCCTGCGCCGAAAAATGTGCGGATTACGGGTAGCATAGTCGGACACTGTGACGCGCCCCGATTTATTGCTGATCTGAACGACTATTTGATGAAGCGTGAATTAGCTATAAAATCACTCTCTGTTGCGCAGGTTGGCGACATTCTGATGAACCAGCAGGGGGTAACAGATTATGAGGACTTGCTGCTCAATGGGGCGAGTAAAGTGCTCGTAAGCAATGATGAAATTCTATCCATCGGAGAGGTGACACTGCATGAACTTCCAGTTTCTCCGTGAGAATCCGGTGCACCTTGCACGATACCTTCCGCAATTCCTTCAAACAGACCCCACATTTCGGGATGCGCTCGAAAACTGTAGCACCGAGCATGAACTGCTTCGGCTTGTGTTACAGGATACCGCCCGTCAATTTTTTGTAGAGAAGGCGACATGGGGGCTTACCTCGTGGGAGTGCGAACTCGGACTTACCCCTCGTCTCGATGCGAGCTATGAGGATCGGCGCAAAAATATCCTGCTGAAGATACAGAGCCGGCAGACCTCGACCGTTGTTTTTATGGAACGGCTGGCATCGTATTTCTTCCCCGATGGAACTAAAGTGGAAATTGAGGAGCGGAACGAGCAAAATGCGTTTCGTGTGATTTGCGATGCGCTTAGCGCGGATTACGCGGGGCTACTTGCGGCAATCGAGGAGTACAAGCCCGCGCATCTGACCTTTACCCTTGACTATTTGATGGAGCGCGAGGCGATGGTGTACGCCGCAGGATATGTTACAGAATATGAGATTGTTGACATACCCTGTAGCACCGAAGTCTCCTATCAGGTCGATAGACTGCCCTTGTATGTAGGCGGACGCGTGGATGATTTTGAAATTGTTGATATAAGGAGTTCATAGCATGGCACATTTTGCAAAAATCCAAACAACTCAACAGGGTAAAAATATTATCCTCGCGGGTCAAAACAAGCAGAGTGTCGTTTTTACAAAGGTCGAACTCGGTGATGGACTTCTGGACGAGGGACAATCTGTTGACGACATGACAGCACTTGTACACAGTGTGATGAGCCTCCCGTTACAGAACTTTGTGAATAACGGCGACGGGACGGCGCGACTGCGCTTTGTCCTTGACAATAACAACCTGTCTAAGGGATTCTTTAACCGCGAGATCGGTGTGTTTGCCAAGGTCGGAGATGGTACGGAACGGCTCTTTGCGTATACCAACGCAGGCAATCTTGCAGATTATATTCCAGGCAAGGAAAGCCCGATCTCAAGCAAGATCATCAATCTACATATCATCGTTGGGAATGCGGCGAATCTGACAATTGTTGCTGAAAACAGCGCGTATGTCACAAAATTGGATATGGATGGGCATAAAACACAGGAGGTACTCGACCATCCGGATGGTAGCGTGACGACGCCGAAGATCCGAGACGAAGCTGTGACGGGGGCAAAAATCGCACAGGCATCCATCGAAAAGAAACACCTCAAAAAAGGGGGGATTTCGGCGGAGGATGTAGGCGCGTACTCAAAGGGAGAGACGGACGAGAAAATCGCCGCCCACCGCACCGCCGCCGAGCTCGATCACCCCGATAAATCCGTCAGACGCAAGCACCTCGCGGATAACATCTACACACTGCCCGCGCCCGAACCCGCAGACAACACCAGATTCCTGCGGAATGACGGAACGTATCAGACGATTACGCCGAACAACATCGGCGCATATCACAAAAGCGAAAGTTACAACAAAGGCGAAGTAGACGGTCGTGTAAACGTCAAAGTAAGCAAAAGCGGCGATACCATGACGGGTAATCTTATAGCGCCAGCATTTGAAACAGAACATGGATACTTTGGCAATTATCAGCGTGATACAGGCGATGCTATCACTAACAACGGCGGTGCAAATGTAAATATCGCTTCATGGTGGGGGATTGGTTTTTATAACACTTGTACAAAAAAATACACAGGTACCATGGATTTGCGTTCTGGCGATTGGCGCACAATAGGCAAAATAAGAGCAGATGCAGGTTTTGAAGGAACTGTGACAAACGCCAACAAATTACAAAATTGGAGTTTGCAACAAATTCTTGACGAATTTTTGAATGTTTGGCACTCAAATAAAGCATATACCGTCGGCGATATTACCTATCATAAGAATTTGCCTTCATGGGCACGTTTGGAGTGCGTCACAGCAGGAACAACGGGGAACAATGCAAACGTCTTTTCAAAAAACGTAAAAGCAGGGCAGTACATCCAAGACGGCGGCGTTCAATGGATTATTGACGATGTGCGCGACGGTAACCGCGTCGGCTCTATTACAGGCTCATTGTATCTCCCTGACGGCTACATCAAAGCCAACGGCGCAACCGTACAGCGTGCCGATTATCCGCGCCTTGTTGCACTTGCGGACAAGCACAACCTATGGACAAATGACGCAGCGAATAACTTAGGTATGTTCGGACGCGGAAACGGCAGCAGTACGTTTGTTTTACCCAATTGGATAGATAGAATGATGCAGTTCGCCGCGCAAGGTGGCAGTACGTTAGCAGCAGGATTGCCGAATATAACGGGGCAAGTTGGACAAGGTACGGATTCTATGTTTAATTCTGCCTTTTGCACAGGGGCTTTTCGCGGTTCAGCTGAAAACTCACCAGCAAAAAACGCGGCAGGAGGATATAGACCTATTGATTCAGGATATGCAGTCCTTGATGCATCCAAATCCAACCCCATCTACGGACGCAGTAGCAGCGTTCAGCCCGCCGCAATACGGCTCATACCGATCATCAAATACTAGAGGAGGAGCAGCATGGAGACAAAAACCGTCTACGCATACGACGCTGATGGTGCATACATTGGCGAGCGCACCCTTGACGACACCGACCACAGCCCGATCAGCGGCGCGTGGCAAATCCCCGGCAACATGACGGAGACACAGCCGCCCGCCGCAAAGGAGGGCTATGACCTCTACTGGCGTGGCGGAAAATGGGAGCAGGTCGCGCGTCCGAAGCCCGAACCGGAACCAACGCCGCCCGAGGACACCGAGCCGCAGGAGCAGGACGTGCAGCGCATCCCCGAAACGGAGCTTGCCGTTATGGAGGGCATGGTCGATATGCAGACACGCCTCGCCGCACTTGAAGCAAAAATGAAGGGAGGTGAGTAACATGGCAGCAGTGATCTACAGCTGGATGGTCGTCGCATACGGCATCCTCGTGAATGGCGGGAAGTACGCTCTCGCGCCGGAGGACAACCCGAAGAACCTGCTCGTTGTTCCCGAACTCTACCGCGAGAAAGTCGCGGAATGGGTTGTCACGCACACAGCAGGATGAATGTGAGCGCAGAAAAGCCGTCATAATGCATGGCGGCTTTTTCTGTGCATGGAAAGGAGATAATCTATGGATTTTATGTCGGTGATTCAGCGTCTCATCGAGGGATGGGGGGCAAAGGTGGGGCTGTCCATCGCCATCACCATCGCTTACGAGGATCACGCTCAGATCTTCGCGGCATTCGTTGCACTGGTCTGTCTTGACCTTGCGACAAAGTGGCTCTCGCTCTCGCGCAAGCACCTCGTTGATACGGGAGCGGATCAGCCCTCTCTCTGGCAGGCGTTTTGGAACGTAAAGAAAGCCCGTCGCGCGGGCTATATCAAGAGCGACATCATGCGTAAACGTTTTGTGCCGAAGATCCTCACCTATATCGGTGTCGTCGCGGCGGCGTTGACGTTGGATTTTATTCTGGTGAAGGCACACGCGCCCGCATTTGCCGCGACACTTGTCATCGGGTATCTCTCACTCACCGAGTTCATTTCAATCCTTGAGAATATGCAGAACGCGGGGATTGACGAGGCGGGGGCACTCGTTGAAATGGCACGCCGCAAAGGCGGCATTGGAAAGAGTAGGGGCGAGAGCCCCAATGAGAAAGGAGAAAAATGACATGGAGCGCATTCCAATCGTAGAGACCTATCTGGAGATCGACCAAAACCGGCTCACCGCGCGGCGCGTGACCGACCAGATCGTCATCCACCACACAGGCAACGCGGTGGATGACGACCTCTCGGCGGCAGAGATTGACGCAAGTCACAAAGGGCGGGGGTGGACGTGCATCGGCTACCACTACGTCATCCGCAAGGATGGAACTGTGGAGGTCGCTCGTCCGCACTGGACAGTGGGAGCGCACGCCTACGGACACAACAGTCACACCATCGGGATTCATGTGTGCGGGAACTTCGAGGAGGCAGAGCCGACGGATGCACAGATCGAATCGCTCGCAATGCTCCTCTCGAATCTCTGCACCGACTATGGGCTGACGATCGACCGTGACAGCATCGTCGGACGCAGGGAGTTGATGGCGACGGCGTGTCCGGGGAAGAATCTCTATGAGATGATGGATACGATTGTCGGGAAAGCGGCGTTTTATGCGGCGCAGTAATTGATTGGAGGTAAAATTATGAAGAGGGTTTTTATTTCGCAACCGATGCGTGGGCGTAAGCATGAAGAGATTCGTGCGGAACGTGATGCAATTTTGGCGCAGATTACGGAGCACTTTTATGGGGAGGGTGTAGAGGAGATCAAGAGTTTTCTTCCCAATGAGTTCCATACGGCGGGTTTTAAGAATGTTGCGCTGGCATATCTTGGAAAGAGTCTTATGTTGCTCGCGGATGCGGATGTTGCTGTGTTCGTGCAGGGGTATGCAGAGGCACGCGGTTGTCGTATCGAGCATGAGGCGGCGGTCGCGTACGGTGTGGAGCGCGTGTATGTGTAGGGGGTGGGTGTCATGCTATATCGGGCGCGGGCTGTCGTTATAAGATACAGGGCGGCGTTGTTGGTGATGCTGTGTGTGGTGCTCCTCGGTGCTGCGTATGCGCTCGGACGGAGTTCCGCCTCGGAGCAGACGACGACGGAAAAACCCGCCGTCATGACGCAGGAGCAGACGCAGGATGCGGAGCGGCTACGGGCGCAGCTCGACATCTCCAAGAGCAACGCTGAGGCTCTGCAGCGGCGGCTTGCGGACGTGCAGATGGGACAGCGTGCGCCTACAGTGACATACCACGTCAGCGCACCGACCGTCGAACAAGCGGCGCAGGTCGTTGAGCGTCAGATCAGAGAGGACAGTCCGACACTGCCGCGGGCGGCGCGGGAGAAGAGTGACCGCACTGTTGTGACACCAATCACGCAAGATAAGGATGGCAAGCAGTTGCCATCCGATCAGCAGAAAGTTGACGTGTATAAGATCAACCTACGAAAAGATCACCGAATCAAGGCGGGTGCGTCCGTCATTGACGGCAAGGCTCTGATGACCGTCGGCTACGAGCAAGGACGATTTGAGGCACTTGGTCATTTCGACGGCGGGCGATATAAGGGCGCGACGGTGATGTATAACATCGCGGAGTGGTGACAAATAAACGAACAGAGGGGACAGCGTTTCGTGCGCCGTCCCCTCTATTTTTCTTGTCTACACTTGTCTACAGATTGCCTACAAAATACCATGATTCGCCCTCTATATTGCTATTTCGTCGTTGTGTAAAAACCACGGTGTTATTTCCGTGAAGCCTTGTCGCTGTTGGGGTTATGGGTTTACTTTCTGAATTGCTGTATCGCCTCCTTGCATATTTTGATGTTTTCGGTCAAAATATGATATAGTGAAAGCAAGATACCAAACGGTTCGGGCAAGAGGACGTTGACAGAAATGCTGATTCCGGCGCATAGGAGGGAAAACATGGATCGCATGGAGATACGCGGACGCTGCGGTACGGCGATTGTATACGCAAAGGTGATTGAGGATGAGGCGGTCGAGCAGATCCGCCGTATGTGCGACTACGAGTTCACGGAGGGCGCGAGCATCCGCATCATGCCCGATGTACACTGGGGCAAGGGCTGTACGATCGGTACGACGATGACCGTGCGGGACAAGGTCGTCCCGAACCTCGTCGGCGTGGACATCGGCTGCGGCATGTATACCGTCGGCCTCGGCAAGGGCGAGATCGACCTCGTACGCTTTGATGAGGCGGCGCACTTCATCCCGTCGGGGCGAAATATCTGGGATGGGCGGCAGGAGCAATTTGACCTCCTCGGGCTGCGCTGCTACCGCGCCCTCAAGGATACAAAGCGCATCGCACGCAGCCTTGGCACACTCGGCGGCGGCAATCACTTCATCGAGATCGACCGCAGCGCGGACGGTACGAACTACCTCGTCATCCACACGGGCAGCCGCAACCTCGGCAAGCAGGTCGCGGAGTACTACCAGAACATTGCCATCGACCTCTCGCACGGCAAGGACGAGCTCTTCCGCGCACGCGACGAACTCATCCGACGCTATAAGGCGGAGGGGAGGCGCAGCGAACTGCAGGAGGCGCTCAAGGAGCTGAATCGCACATTTCAGGCAAAGGCGGCGGAGATCCCCCCGGATCTCACGTTCCTCTACGGCAGCTACCTCGAAGACTATCTGCACGACATCGAGATCTGCCAGAACTTCGCGCGGAAGAGCCGTGAGGTCATCGCGCGTGTCCTCCTCGAACGGACGGGGCTCACGGCGGGCGACGCATTCCACACCATTCACAACTACATCGACGTGGAGGAGCGGATTCTCCGCAAGGGCGCAATCGCGGCGCACGCAGGCGAGCGTGTCCTCATCCCGATCAATATGCGCGACGGCAGCATCCTCGCCGTCGGGCGCGGCGATCCGGACTGGAACTGGTCGGCTCCGCATGGGGCGGGGCGGCTCATGTCACGCAAGGCTGCAAAGGAAAACCTCTCCATGGATGAGTTTTGCAAAACAATGGCAGGTGTCTATACAACAGCCGTCAACGAGAATACGCTCGACGAGGCACCGATGGCGTACAAGGCACTCTCGGACATCATCGACGTGATCGGGGATTCCGTGGACGTGGTTGAGGTGCTGAAGCCCATCTATAACTTCAAAGCGGGGTGAACAGCGTGGAGGGCATACCCCACGCGAGCACATCCCGACAAAGCAACGAAATGAGGAAACATTTTTGGATGACGCACCCTCTATTTGTCCATGTGAAAGAGTATGATGGTGATTGATCAGACCGTATTCGTACAGCACCTTACTTGATGGAATGGAGCGATGGTGATGCCCTTCGTATTTGTTTTTGTTGTTCCTCCGCTTCTTTGCTTGCTCGGCGAAGTTTATAAATCATTTGGTTTCATCGGTGTGTTGATATTCCTTGCGATGATTGTCTTTTTCCTTTGGCTCATTGCTTTTCTGGAGATGAAGAGCGATGAGGCGGCGGAGCAATATAAGAAAAAAGTGAAATGAGGGACCACCGTGGAACTTGACTACAAGGAGAACAAGGGCTTTCGTCTGCTGCATCTGTACGAGCGGCTGAGTCGGGGCGAGGTCGTCCGCAAGGCGGATCTGGCGCAGAAATTTGTCGTGACGGACAAGACCATCCAGCGCGACATCGAGGAGCTGCGTGCCTATCTCGCGGAGACGCGTACCGATGAGGGGGAGGCTGCTATCGTCTATGATCGTGCACGAGGCGGCTATCTGCTCACGCGCGCGGCGAGCGAGTGGCTGACGAACGAGGACGTGCTCGCCGTCTGCAAGATCCTGCTGGAGAGCCGCGCGTTCTGCAAGGAGGAACTCGACGACCTCCTAAAGAAGCTGCTGCGGCAGACTGCGCCGCAGGATCGCGCACAGGTCGGGAGGCTGATCCGCAGTGAGCAGCATTACTATGTCCCGCTGCGCCACGGGAAGAAACTGCTCTCCGCGATCTGGGAACTTTCGCAGCACATGACGGCACAGCACACCATACGCATTTCCTATTGCCGTCAGGATGGTACGGAGCGCATGCATGAGGTGAACCCCGTCGCCATCATGTTCTCCGAGTATTATTTCTACCTCATCGCCTATCTGGCGGACGGGCGCAGGGAGTTCCCGACCATCTTCCGCATCGACCGCATCGCGCGTTTCGAGCCGACGGGGGCGACGTTCCGCGTGACCCACAGCGGGAAATTCAGCGACGGCGAGTTCCGTAAACGCATCCAGTTCATGTACGCAGGTGAACTCCGCCGCGTCACCTTCGACTACAGCGGCGCATCGGTCGAGGCCGTCCTCGACCGCCTCCCCACGGCGAAGATTATTGCGGAGGATGGGGGCGTCTATCGGATTACTGCCGAGGTGTATGGGAATGGCATTGATATGTGGCTCCGGAGTCAGGGGCGTGCGGTAAAGGTGGTGGATAAAAAGATGTGATTTATGAAAAACAATTTTTTTAAATAGACAAAATCTGTCCTCCTTCTTCCCTATACTGTAATCATGAGAAGGCGAAAGCCTCGGATTATGGTATGGAAACGAAGGAGGATTTGTCATGAAGAAGGGATTGACGGAGCTGGTGTTCATCGTCGATCGGAGCGGGTCGATGGCGGGGCTTGAGAAGGATACGATCGGCGGGTTCAACTCGATGCTGAAGGAGCAGGCGGAGCTTGCGGGCGAGGCGCGTGTGACGACGGTGCTGTTCGACAATCAGTATCGGCTGCTGCATGACCGCATCGACATCCGTGCGGTCGCACCGTTGACCGACAAGGACTATCGTGTGGGCGGCGGCACGGCTCTCCTCGATGCCATCGGGCGCACGATGGAGAAGATTCGCGCGGTGCAGAAGCAGACGGCGGAGGAGTATCGCGCGGAGAAGGTGCTCTTTGTCATCATCACGGACGGCGAGGAGAATTCCAGCCGCAAGTATTCGGCGGCGCAGATCAAGGAGCGAATCGAGCATCAGAAGGAGAAATACGGCTGGGAGTTTGTCTTCTTCGGCGCAAATATGGATGCGGTCATGGAGGCGGCAAAGATCGGCATTGGAGCTGAGTTCGCGCGGGGGTGGATGGCGAACGCCGCAGGGACAGCGGTGGCGTATAACGCCATGTCGGCGCTCGCGACAGAGTTGCGGATGCGGTAGAGGAGCGGAGAGCAGACAAAATGAGCACGTTGAAAACGGTCGGAATCACGGCGGTAGTTCTTGCAACCGGTTTCCTTGGCTATGGCATCTATAAGGCGATGCAGGATGAGGACGAACAGGCAGCTTCTTCGGATGATTCGACCGAAGAGGAGGAGATGGAGGATGAGGAGGAAGGAACGGACGAAGAGGGATTCGATGATGCGGAGGGAGATGTTGTCTATGGGTGATGGGCGTTTCTGTTGATTCGCATGGAGTGACATGATACCCCTGCGGATTCTGTGCAATTGGCATAAAAGAGATTCCACGTGTCTGATCTGACATTTGGAATCTTTTTTATTGCAGGAATCGTGTTTTCGTGATGATCGCTCCTTTGTGAGCGTTTTCCCGGACGTTCCAAGCGCCCATCCCGTCACGCTTTCGTGTGTCACCTCTCCCGTGGCACACTGCCCGCATAGCCGCGCTCGGTCGCCTCGATAGCGAGCCCGACGATGCTCTTGTAGCCGGTCTTGGCGAGCATATTGCCGACGTGGAAGTTGACGGTGCGCTTTGTGATGCCGAGCTCTGCGGCGATTTCCTCGTAGCTCATGTTGCGACAGATGCGGTGCAGGATGCCGAGCTCGCGCTCCGTGAGCGGATTGTCCGTGCTGGCGAGGGCACGTCCTGCGGCTGCACGCGGGTAGATCCGTTTGCCCCGCATGGTGGCACGGATGCAGTCGGCGAATGCCTCGCTTGAGGACTCCTTGTAGATGAAGCTGTCCGCGCCCGCGTTCTTTGCCCACGTCAGAAAGGCGACCTCCTGCATCCCCGTCATGAGGACGACGCGCAGCGTGGGGAAACGCTTCTTGAGACGTTCGCAGATGCGGATGCCGCTCGTGCGACCCTCCATACAGATGTCCATGAGAACGAGGTCGGGGGCAAGGCGCACGCACGCCTCCTCTGCCAGTTCTGAGAGGGTGCAGGTGCCGACGACCTTGATGTCCGTGAGCGGCGCGAGGAGCTTTACCAGACCCTCCAGGAGTATTTTCTGATCGTCCACGAGAAGAATTTTTGTCATCGTCGATCCTCCCCTATCTGTGCGTCGAGTTCAAAATGCGGCGATGTGGTGATGCGCAGATGCCCGCCGAGTTCGTTCACGCGGCGGATCATGCCCGCAAGCCCTCCGCCGGGACGGAGCGTCGTGCAGCCGATGCCGTTGTCGCGGATGCACAGGCGGTGTTCGGTGAGTGTGATCCGGATCTCGTTTGCACGTCCGTGGCAGACCGCGTTGCTCAGCCCCTCGCGGATGATGGCGGCAAAGGCGCGGGCACGCCGCAGACTGCGCGGCAGCTCGCCCGTTTGGACAAGGCGCACGCCGAGCCGCGTGTAGGTGTCCGTCATATCGGCGAGGAGGGTGGCGGGATGTTCCTCCTGCATCAGTGGAACCTCCTCAAGGAGGCTGTCAATGCGGATGATCGTATCCAGTGCGTCCTTCGGCGCGGGGCTTGCGAGGAGTTGTTGGAGCATACTGATGCGCTGCCCGAGGACATCGTGCACGCGTGAGGTGATGTCCTGCAGCGTGCGGTGCCGTTCCGTTTTTTCAAGGGTCGCGAGCAGTTCCTTCTGTGCGCTGACCGTGGCGCTGAGTGCGGCGTTTTTCGCCTCAAGTTCTCGCGAAACGGCATCTGCCTCCGTGACGCAGGAGGCGGTCAGCTGCCAGCCGTCGAGCCCCTCCGTCAGCCGTACACGTTGTACGAGCCATGCGTCGCCGGCGGCAAAGCGCAGGAGAACGGCATTCTCGTGCACAATCTTATCCGCTGTGGCAGGATCGTCGAACGCCATGAGTTCCTGCCAGAACACATCCGCGCTGCGATACTGCCGCCCGAGGATCCGCTCCATGAAGCGCAGCATTGTGATGTTGACGAGAACCGCAGTGTGATCGGCACGGGCGAAGAGCAGTCCGTCGGGCAGGAGATCGAGCCCCTCGCGGATGGAGGCGACCGTCACCTCACGTGCACTCCACGCCCGTATGTGTCGGATGAGGAGCAGAACCCGCCCTGCGAGCAGCAGGAGGACGAGGAGCGCACAGACGGGCAGGAAGATGTCAAACAGCGGAAGGGAGAACACGCCCGCCGCCGTGAGCAGTCCGCCGCGCCGCGGCGTCCACCGCATCGAAAAGAGCCCTGCGCCGACGGCGGCCGTCCCCGCAAACACACGCTCGTAGAGTAGCCACTCCGTCGGCGGCAGACCCATGAGTTCGAGTTTCCATCCGCCGCCGAGGAGGAGCGTGATGCAGAGCGCGACGGCGAGTGCTGTCGCCTCCGGCAGGGTGCGGCGTATGCGATGCCGATCGAGGTGCGAAAATCCCCAACAGAGTACGGCGGTCTGGGCGATGAGGACGAGGCACGCGGGGAGTACGAGGACGAGGATCGCCGCGAAACCGTGTGCGGTCAGTCGTTCCATGTGCGCTCCTCCTTATCCTCTGCCCGTGCCGAGGGGGCGGCATCTCCCGCTGCCTGCGCCGCGCTGTGTGCGGCATCCGACACGGCGGACGTAGGGCATACGGTCAGTGCGAGGGCATAGTCGTGATCTCTGCGCGTGATGGAGACCCTGTGCCGCTCCTGCCAGTCCTCTGTCCACGGGGCGATCCAGTCCGCCTCCTCGATCAGAAAGAACGCCGCCCCGTCCGCAAAGCGGCAGAACACCTCCGAGGTCTCCTCGGCTGCGGCACGCGTCAGAAACTCCGCGAAGAAGTCAAAGAGCGCAAGTGCCGCCTCCGCATCCGGTGCCTCGCTCTGCGACCACTCCACACCGACGCGCAGTCCCAAGGGGCGCAGATAGGTACAGGTCTCCGACACCGCCATCGAGAGCTCGTCGGCACGGATATGACCGTCCTCCTGCCCCTTGAGGAAGAGCACACAGCGTTTCTTGAGATACGAGGAGAGCAGGTTGAGCCGGCGGATGAGCAGCGTCACCTCCGCTTCGTTCTCCGTCGCCATCAGCTGCTCGCGGAAGCCGCGCAGGAGCGGACGTTTTGCGGCGAGAATCGCCTCCAGTTCGTCGGACAGCTTGCGGCGGAGCGTCAGCGCGAGCAGCTGATGGCGGATCGTGTGCTCCTCGCGCAGCACCAGATGGGCGCGGCGGAGGGCATCCCGCGTGAGCGCGAGCTGCCGCTGCTGTTCGTGCAGGGGGGAGAGATCCTCCTGCCAGAGGAGTGCGCCGCCGTGCACCTCCATGCGCTCGGTGCGGACATCGCGCGAGGGCGCACGAGGGGACACTGCCGACGTAAAGACGGGCGTTCCATTTGCATTGACCAGCTGCATCGCGAGCTGCGAATGTGTGAAGAACGCCTGATGAAAGCGGTTCGACGGCATCAGCCCCGTCCGCAGACACAGCTCGATGAGCAGGAGAAAAAAGAGCGCCGTCACTGCCGTCATCTCCGCCCACGTCACCCACTCCACATATTGATATGCGATCGAGTACACCATAAACAGCGCAAACAGTACGAAGGGGAGCACCATCGCGGGGCGCAGCACCTGCTGTGCCTTTGCCTTTTCGAGGAGAAGGAGCAGCGCAGCGAAGATCTCGGAGAACCAGAGCGTCCAGTAGGCGTACGCACCCCATGACAGATGCTCCGACCACTCCATTGCCTCCGTACTCCATGTGAAGTAGAAAAACTGATGATGCAGGTCGTTGCAGAGAATGAGCACGGCGATGAGGAGGTTGATGCCGAACACTGCCCGCAGCCACGGCGGCATCGTGCGGTCGAGCACGTCCTCATCCGAGCTCCACGCGATCCAGAGGAGCGCGACCGACAGCCCGCCGCGAAACACATAGTAGAGATACCAGAGCGTGTGTACCAGTGTGTTGCTATGTGCGAGAGTGAGGATCTTCACCGTACGATCCAGCTCCCAGAGGAGGAGCATGGCGAGGAGGAGGAGGACGGCGCGGCGCGTCCCGTGGTTGAGCACGCGGCGGCGGATGCACGCGCCCCATACGACCGTTGCAACGAGGGTCAAAACAAGGATGGTAAAGCGTTCGTGTGGCTCGCGCGGCGTCAGCAGGGGGCGTTCCATGATCTCCGTGTGGAAGCGTGTGTTGATTCGGTGGAGCGCGTGCGGGAAGTCGGGCGGTATCGTGCGGGCGACAGCGGCATCCGTGGAGACGGGCGGGTAGCCCGCCGCCGCAAGATCGTCGGGCAGCTGCGCGGAGAATGCGATGGGCGCACGTGAGAGGATGCCCTTCGTACAGGTGAGCGTCCCCTCCTGCGGCTCGACCATGCGCAGCCGTGCGCCGCGTCGGATCAGCCGCTCCGCCTCGTGGGCAAAGAGCACATAGACATCACGCGCGTTCCGCCCGGCAAAAAGCCCGCGAATACCTCGGTGCACGGGATAAAAACGGAGCGTTCCCTGCACTCTCATGCGTGCGAGATGTGCAAACGAAACATCGAAGTCGGGATCGAGCCGCTGTGCGAGCGCCAGAAAAAAAATCTCGCGCTCCGGCGAACTGTCGGGCAGGACGATCGTGACCCCCTCCCTGAGATCTGCCCAGCCTGTCACGGAGACGGGGGCGTCCTCCCACACAGCGAGCACAACTGCCGCCGTAAAATGCGGGTACCAGTAGAGCATCTCTGAGGTACCGCGCCGGAAACGCTCCGCCTGAAAATCATAGATCTCGACCGCATCCACGCGGCGATCCTGAAACAGATCGAGCAGATTCCGCGCGTACCCGCGCGGCTCAAGCGGTACATCGGCCGCCTCTTGCAGGATGTTTACGTACGCCGCGCCGTAGTTGCGGTCGTAGGCAAGCGAGAGTGCGGACGCGTGCGATGCGGACAGCAGCAGCGCACATAGAGCGAGCAGACAGAGGGACACGTACCGCCGCAGCCGACACATCGCCCCACCTCCCTCAGCGTGAACATTTATCCATATTACTTCGTTTGATATGAGTGAAAATCCTTGAACGAAAAGTCCTATTGTCTAAAAACTTTAGATAAATACAAATAAAACATGATATTTTCTTGTGAATCTTCATGTTTCATGATAGAATGCGGAAAATAAGGATAAAATACCACAACAATCGGAGGCTTGCCATGCGACACTATACTTCTGCCGTTTTCGCGCTCCTGTGCATCACCATTTCCCCTGCACCGACGGCGGCATCCGATGTGGCGGCATCACCCCCTGCGGCGACCGGGATGCAGACCGACGCATCTGTGTCCGCCGCAGATGCGGACACGGTGGCTGATGCAGCACAGACGGCAAAAACACCGCGCGTCGAGTTCTGGGGCGACTACCGCTGGCTCTATGGCAAGGCGCGCATGGAACTGCCCTCCGTCACGCAGCGGCGCGACGTATTCCTCTCCACGCGCCGCTTCCGCGTTGCTCCGACCGTCTGCCTCGGCGGCGGATGGAGCATCAGCGGGATGCTTGAGGACATCCGCTATGACAAGGACACGATCGCGGGTGCGCATCGGAATGACCATCATCTCTACCTCTCGCGCCTCTTTGTCGAACACGGGAACGGGCATGGTGCGAAGATCCGTGCGGGCAGATTCATATTCACACCGATTGAGGGGAACGTCTTTGACAAGCGCGTCGAGGGCGTGCGTTGGCGTTACGGCGACAAGAACGTCGGCATGACCTCCATCTTCTACGGGCGTACCGTCGCGCCGACGGGGAATCGGCGGCGGCGCGGCATCATCCTCGGCTACGAGCGGAACCGGGCAAAGTGGATGGGCGGCGCGTTCTACTACGACATGGACACGGAACTGCCCGCTGTCACGCGGGCGCAGACGATGAAAGACCCGCTCGCCCTGCACGGCGGCATCGACCATCAGCGCGTCGTGGAGCTGCTTGTGGGACATCGGTTCGACCGCCACCGCAGCCTCGAACTTGAGTATCTGCACGGGAATGCCCGCACCGACCTCGACCGCTATGACGATGAGGGAAACGGATATGTGGCGACCCTGCGCCTCAGGCAGCGTCCCGACGTGGAGCGGGCGGGCGACTACGGTGCGTGGATCGCATACTATCATCAGCCGCGTGCGACGTATCTTCATCACGCGATGGACGGCGACCCGACCTTTTTCGGACGTGCGGGCTTTCGCGGCTGGGGGGCGCGTGCCGACATCATCCTCGCGCGCGGCGTTGCGCTCGCCGTCGAGGGGTACGACCTGCGCCCCGCCCGCTCCGGCACGCCGCTTCGAATGGGGCGTACGTATGACGGTGCACGGCAGAAGGTGCTCGGGATGAGTCTCACGGCGTATTTTTAAGGAACTGCTGAATTTATCAGTGCTTCCTTAAGGAATCGGACAAAACAAAGAACAGGCTTGCAACGCGGTATTTGCCTTGCAAACCTGTTCTTTTTGTGTTACAATGCCGCTTCACTTCCTGTGCAGCCAGATCGCGCGAATGCCGGGGCTGTGCTCGGCGCAGATGTAGAACGCGAGCTGTGCCGTTTCCCCGTCGTAGCAATAGCTGCAGACGGGCGGCGCATTGTGACTGCATTTGGGCTTCGGCAGGTAGCCGTATGCCGCCGCAAGATCCTCTGCGGTGCTTTCGAGATGGATGCCGCGCGGCGTCGTAAAGCGCTGCGCCTCCTCGGACGGGGTTGACAGGTACGCGTTCACGTCGTCCACGCCAAGATGCACGCTGATGACGTGCCAGCCCATGTCCGAGCTGCGGTACGTCACGTGGAGTGAGGAGCCGTAGTCCATGGCGTGTATGCCGACATCCGCGCCGTTCCACACCTCCACACCGTCTGCGTAGTGATTGCCCTCGCCGTAGACCGCCTCGACCTCGGCACGCGTCGCGCCGAGGTGGATGCCGCCGAGCGCCATGTCCTCATCCGTGAGCCCCGCTGCCGCACACAGTCGGGCGGGGATGAGCAGAATGCATAGGAGCAGGGCGTATCGAAATTTTTTCATCATGCCCTCCTTTCTCCTGTGAATGAAAACGATGAGAATGCACCGAACTTCTTCAGCCTCCGAACAGCCCGCGCAGACGCTGTACGAAGGATTTTTTCACCACCTGTTCGAGCGGCAGGGCGCGGTGCAGGAACGGCGAGCCGACGCGCTTTACTGCGACGGGCGGCGTGCGGACGGTGTGCTCCGTCGACATTGCCTTCGGGTGTGACGGCGCGCGAGAGACATAGCGTTCCTCCCGCCCGTATTGATAGAACAGCGCCGCCGCCTTGCCCGTCTGCCCGTTCACTGCGATGCGCACCTGTCGCGCTCCGTCCCCGTCCTCTGTGCGCCGATCCAGATAGTAGACGGGCAGCAGGAAGGTCGCGCTCTTGTGTTTGCGGAAGTTCCGCCCCCAGAGCGCAATTTTTGTCTTTTTTAGATCGAACGTGTCCTTTAGATCGGCGACAAGGCGCTCCGCGAGGAGATTGTCGATCACATCCGCGCGTGAGGCATTGTTTGCTGTCGCTGCAATGCGGAAAATCCCCTCGGCAAAGGCGGGGTCGAACGGAATCACCGCGCCGAAATCCCACGGATCGAGCCGATCGAGGAGGTGAATATCATAGAGCGTCGTGTCGGGACACGCCCAGTTGACGATCTCCTCGTACGCCTCAAAATCCCCGCGATTGCTGTGCGTGGACATCTTGACACTGAGATCGGCGAGTGAGAACGGAATGTAGACCGCCGTCATCTCCGTGCGGATGCGCCGCTCGATGTCCTGCCCCGCGAATTCCTGCGGGAACTGCTGTGCGAGTACCCGTGCGGCATTCTGCGCCTGCGTCATCGTGACGGAGAACGGAATCGCCTTTTCGGGTACATTCTCCGCGCCAACCCCCATGATGAACTCCTGTCGATAGCCGCCGGGGCGCACGAGCTCCTCGTCCTCGAACGTATTGTTGCAGTAGCCGCACGTAAAGAAATGCTGCGTTGACTCGCCCGTGAACTCTCCGCCGCAGAACGGGCATACGAACGTCAGGCGGCAGACTCCTGCGAACGCTGCCGTCGTCGTTTCGTCCCAGAGCGTGAGCTTGCCCGCCACACTGTTTTGACGGTATTTTTGACTGAGAACCCGCGCATCGTGCGGATCGACCCCCGTCATCACCTCCACGTGCCCGAGCTTCATCGCACCGTCAACGATCTGCACGGGCTTGTGACGGAACGTGATCGGCGAGGTCCAAAAGACCTGCTCGTTCGTCCACGGAACCGCCGTGCCGCAGAACGCGCAGACATACGCCGCCGTCTTTTGGTCGGAGTACATCGCCCCGCCGCAGTTTTGGCACTGTATTGCCCGAACTACCTCCGGCATAAGATCACCGCCTTTTGATCCATATATTCTGCTGAATTTATCCGTGCTTCCTTAAGGAATCGCTGATAAAATGAAATCCGTCAGATTGGTGCAGATTTTTCGTTCGATCAAGGAGACAAACCGGACGCATAGTCGTTGCGCTATGTGGAGGATTTGTCGACACAGAGAGGGCGAAAAAGATGCGCCAAGGTGATGGCGTTGAATTTATCCGTGCTTCCTTAAGTTTAACATAAAAAATTTCCTCTGTAACCTGTCATATATGACAGGTTTTCATAAAAATTGGACAAATTTCGTACATGGGTGGGAGGAAAATGAAATACAAATGAAGAATGGTTTATCATATAATCATCGTATGCAGAAAAACTTTTCAAAAATGGGAAAAGGCCAATGCGAGCAAAATGGGGGGATGGCAATGAAGAAACGGTTGCTTTTGTGCATGGCATTTGTACTACTTGCCCTTGCGGGCGGCTGTGGTGAGAACCGTGTGGACGAGGATCATGGAGCGCGGATCGTCTATGGGTCGAGGGACTACGAGCAGATCAATCCTCTTCGGAACGAGTACGGGGTGATCGACCAGCTGCTCTTTGACGGGCTGATGCGGCGGGATGTGACGGGGGAGACGGTGCCGGGACTGGCGGAGTCGTACGAATACGATCCGGAGACCTATACCTATGTATTCCGGCTGCGTGACGGCGTGTTCTGGCACGATGGGAAGCCGCTGCGTGCGGCGGATGTGAAATTCACCATCGAGGCGATCCGGAATCCGATGACGGATTCGCTCAATGCGCAGAACTTCGAGGATGTGCGCGAGATCACCGAGATCGACGACAAGACCGTACGCATCCGTCTGTCCGCGCCGAACGCCGCCTTCCTCGACTACATGGTGCAGCCGATCCTGCCCGCACATCTCTTGGCGGGGCGGGATCTGAGGACGACAGGATTCTTCCGCAGCCCTGTCGGCACGGGTCCCTTCCGGCTCGATCATTGGGAGGCGGGAAAGGAAATCGTCCTCGCGCGCAACGAGGACTACTATCGCGGCGCACCGAAGATCGACAGCTTCGTATTCAAGATCATCGAGGATGATGTTGCGGAGGCGCAGGCACTTGCGGACGGAAAGATCGACGCGGCGCATCTCGCTCCGACGAATGCAGCGCAGTTCATGGGGAATCCCGCCTACCATTGCTATGATATGAAGACGGCGGACTACCGCGCGATCCTGTTCAACTTCGCGCATCCCTACTGGCAGCGGAACCGTGACCTCATCCCTGCGATCTCCTATGCGATCGACCGACAGGCGCTCATCGACAAGGCACTGCTCGGCTATGGAATACCGGCGTACGGCCCCTTGCAGCGCAGCGTCTACAACAATCCGAACGTGGAGCGCTACGACTACAACCCCGCAAAGGCGCAGCAGCTCCTTGAGGCGGCGGGCTGCACGAGGGGGAGTGACGGCTACTATATGCGCGGCGGCGAGGAGGTCGGCTTCCGGCTCACCGTGCGGAACGATAATTTCGCCCGCATCGAGATCATCAATGCCGCAGCGGAGCAGCTGTGCGCCGCCGGCATCCACTGCACAGTGGAGACTCCGGCAAAGATCGATTGGGACGGACAGATGGCGTACCTCATCGGCTGGGGCAGTGCGCTCGATGCAGACGTGCATACATACAAGGTATTTGCAACGAATGGGAAAGCGAATGACGGTCACTACGCGAACGCACGCGTTGATGAATATCTCGTGGCGGCGCGGCGTACGAGCGACCCCGCCGAGCGGATGCGGCTCTATGGCCTGTTTCAGGAGGAACTGGCAAAGGATCCGCCCTATGTGTTCCTCTGCTACATTGACACTGTCTATGTGATGCGTACACGCGTGCACGGCGTCGCGGAGAACAACGTGCTCGGGCATCGCGCCATCGGCTTCTTTGCGAATGTCAACGAGTGGACGGTGGATTGAGTGGAAGGCGTCTGTGGGCGAACGTGTAGACCGTGCAGGTGGTGGAAGGGATGGCAAATTGTTCTTGAGCACCGGGAGGTGAACTGCTTCTTGTACCGACTTGAATAGAACTTGCCGTTTTTCGTTGAAGCGTAATTTCAGAGGTGATGTTCATGCAATTGAAATTGAAGAAAGCGCAACACTATGTATTTCAAAGTTATTTGCAAGCATGGTGTGATGCTGATAAGAAACTATGGTGTTTGAGAAACCGTAATGTTTTTAAATCCGGAACACATAATATAGCGCAACAAAGATATTTTTATGAAATTGAACCGTGGAGTGAAGCAGAGATAAAGTTTTATAAGCTTTATATTTCCAATCAGAGGGAATGGGTTCAAAAAGCATTGATGGAACACTTGCGCGTATATCAATACCCCTTTGAAGCAGAAAAACGACTGGATAACTTGCGCAAAGGATTGTTGGCTCACATAAATTGCGCCGAGAATAGTGGGCGGTTGGAAGAAATAGAAAGCAGTTTTGCCGATATGCAGAAGGGGCTGGATGCGGCTAAGAAAAATATGACTGAGGAATTTTATAGCGATATAGAAGGGCAGGCTGTTGCTTGGCTCAAAAGCTTACAACAGCATGATATGTCATTTTATACAGGAAAGGATTTTGAGGATTTTATAAACTTTATAGGAATACAATATTTCAGAACAAAGAAGATGAGTGATCACTTCATCAATGTGATGGAACAGGGGATAAAAGATCCTCAAATGTTTACCTTTTGCAAAAACCATGATATTGATCCTCAACAAATAAATCCTCGCCATTTTGTACATATGTTAGTGTGGCAATACCAAGGGGCTTTGATAGATCACCTTATACGCCATAAACCACATATGACCTTGCTTATTAACAAAAATTCAACAGGATTCCTTACATCTGATCAACCAATAATAAACATAAAAGCCGATTATAAAAATAAAAATAAAGAGCCAAAAGATTTGATTTTATATTTCCCCGTATCGCCTGATGTTGCAATTACAATCAATGACAATAACGACTTGGATAAAATCCAAGTAGATGAACCAGTGGTTCAGAAATACAATAAATTTATCGTAGATGCGTCTCACGAATCAATTTTTGGAGACAGCCCCGAATTACTACGTGATATAATAAAAAACATATAGCGATACGATATATCGCTTCTGAGCGTAATGTTTTTCAGGTGAAATTTCGTGGAAGGCGTTGGCATTCAGCCCTGCACAAACAAATCCCCCGCCACGCTGTGACGGGGGATTGTTCGTGAGAATATGGGGGAAATGACAGCTCCGTCAGGTGTGCATCAGGTGATGGATGCCTGATAGATGCTGTCGATTGCCTTCTTGAGGATGGTGTTGAACTCCTCGTCGCTCTGCGTAAAGCGCAGATCCTGCGCGAGGGCGCGGGAGAAGCTGGCGATGAGCCCGTGGTTGCGTGCGAGCTTTTCGTTCGCGTCGTCCATGGTATAGCCGCCGCTGAGGGCGACGATACGGACGACGTTTGCATCCTTCATGAGGTCGGCATAGAGGTTGTCAACGGTCGGGATGGTGACCTTGAACATGATCTTTGCACCCTCATGGAGCTTTGCAACGTACTCCTTCATGATGCCGTGCATGATCTCCTCTGCCTTTGCCTTGTCGGGGCAGTGGATGTCGACTTCGGGTTCGAGGATGGGGACGAGCCCCTTGTGTGCGATCTGCATTCCGATGACAAACTGCTGGTCGATGATGGCGCGGATGCCCGCTTCGTTTGCCTGTTTGATGACGGAGCGCATTTTCGTGCCGAAGATGTGGCGCTCATTTGCGCGGTCAAGCAGTGCGTCGAGCCCCGGGATCGGCTTCATGAGCTGCACGCCGTCCTTCTCATCGGCGAGTCCCTTGTCGACTTTGAGGAAGGGGATGATGCCCTTCTTCTCCCAAAGGTAGTCGGCGGTGTAGAGGTCGTCGATCTTGCGATCCATTGTGTTCTCGAAGAGGATTGCCGCAAGGATCCGGCTCTTGTCGAACGAGGGGCTCTTGATGATGCGCGTACGCATCTCATGGACGCGCGTGAACATTTCCTCTTCGCCGTGATAGGCACTCTCGTCCACGCCGTATGCCTTGAGCGCCTTCGGAGTGGAGCCGCCGCTCTGGTCGAGTGCGGCGATAAAGCCTTTGTCTTCGGTCATACGTTTGAGTTGTTCCTGATTCATTGGACATACCTCCTGTTGTATGAAAACATGAGAGGGGAAGAACCCCGTTGAATACTGTTTTTATTATAGCGCAAATGAGATACAAAATCAATTATAATTGTACGGCTTATCAAAAAAATGGGTACGGCATCCGTGTGCCGTCTTGACCCGCACGGTGAAATGTCGTAAGGTGGCAGTATGGCAAACAGGAGGGAGGATTTGGCGGCATGAGCCTGTACCATCTGATTCAGGAAAAAATCTTTGATACTTACGAGGACTGGTGCTTGAAGTGCAGTTCGATGAACCGTCACGGCTTTCATATCGTGGGGATTGAGAATGAATTGAAGTCCATGCGGGACGGGACGAATATGTTTGTGGAGATCTGCCCGCCGCAGGCGGTGGGGGGCTGTACGTCGATGAAGGCGTTCGGTGGGAAGTCTGCCGGTCAGGTGGTGCTCACGCTGGAAATCGGCGGGAAGAAGTATCGCCGCACGGAGCTTTCCTATGATGATGCGGCACAGATCATGAAGGCTTTCGTGCAAAAAAGAATGCTCCCCGATGTCGGGGAATATGAACCGACACAAGACGAGCCGCAAGCGATGGCGGACGCATTCGCTGCGCTTGCCCATATCCTGCGCGTGGATGCCGTAGATACGAAGCAGCTGCGGAAAAAGTTACAGGCGAAGGGCACGGCGGGGGTGGATGACGCATGGGAGGCACTTTGCAAAAAACTGGTACGCAGCGGCAGGGCAGTGGCGCTTGACTGGAAGAGCGAGCGGGAGGATTTTGTCGCTGCCGTGCAGTCGCTGACAGTAGGCACGGGACTTGCTGTTGACGGGGATATGCTCGGTGAGACGGACGGGATTCCTGTCTGGAGCAAGATGGTGAATGCGATGTGGAGGGATCATATTCTTGCCGCGATGGATATGAACAGCGAGGACTATGTTCTGCTTGTTTTGACAAGGGCAGATTTTGTGCGTGCGGCAGAATGTGCACGCGTTCTCCTGCACCGAATTGCACGGGCGGAGGAGATGTGAGGCGATCAAGCAAGGAGCCGCCGCACAAGTTGTGTGAAAAAATTTATGAAATCTCTTTTCTTTTTCTTACAAATGTCCTATTATATAATGTAAGAAAGTATTTTGTATCGTTTTCCTGTAAGGGAGAGATGAATTTGTATCATGTCCGGCTAAAGATTGCCCTCATCGGCGTGGAGGAAGATAAGGCGGATGTCTGGAAGGGGATCGCCCCCAAGGAGCGTTTTCATCACAGCTTTTATACGATCGCGCAGGAAGATGAGCTGATTCGGGAGTTGGCGGATGAGGAGCAGTTGCTCATCATCATGGATAAAAAATGTTTCCTGTCGCCGTATATGGTTCGTAAAACGATGCCGACGCATGACAGTCTGTTGATTCTGTGTGCGGACAATCCGGAGCAGCTGGTGCGTGAGGACTATGATGCGGTCGATGAGATCTGGTTGAACGATGGCGCGGCACTGGCGCGGTTTTATTTCAACAATGTTCTGACGCGCATGGCCGATGCCAAGCGTGCTTGGTTGCAGGAAACGTGGCTGCAGGCGACGATCAACACGCTCCCCGATATGATTTGGTTCAAGGATATGAAGGGCATACACCTCGAAGTGAACGATGCGTTTTGTACGGCGGTCGCGAAGGAAAAGGAGAATGTCAGAGGGCGGGATCATTACTATATTTGGGATATTCCGAAGGAGGTCTACGAGGCGAGCGACTATGTCTGCGTTGAGACGGAGGATGAAGTCATCGCCGCGCGGCAAACCTGCCTGTTTGATGAAGAGGTCATGAAGGCGGACGGCAGCCTCAGCAAGCTCAAGACGTATAAAACGCCGATTTTCGACGGAGATACGATCATCGGCACGGTCGGCATTGCCCGTGATGTGACGAAGGAATACGAGTATCAGCAGAATATCATCTACATGGCGCTGCATGACCAGCTCACGGGACTGGCGAACCGCCGTCAGCTGGATGACTTTCTGTCCAAATTGGAGACCAATGAAATGGTGGTCGCCTGTCTCGATCTGGATCATTTCAAGTCGGTGAACGATACGTATGGGCATATGGCGGGCGATGAGGCGCTCATCCGAACCTCCGATCTGCTCAAAAAGCATTTCCCCGATACGCTGAATGTTCGTCTCGGCGGCGATGAGTTCCTCATCATATTCACCGATGGCGTGGTGAGCGAGAATATTCCGAGCCGGATGCAGGCGTTTCTTGATGATTTCTTTGAAGCGTTCAAAGAGGACAAGCGCTTTGGCATTTTGTCGGCCAGTGCGGGCATTGCCGAGGGGAAGGTCGGGCATGGCTCGTTCGATCTGCTGCTGCAGAAAGCGGATGAGGCGCTGTACGAGGCGAAGGAGAGCGGGCGGGGGCGCTATGTGATCAGCCGCCGCGATGAGCATGAAGTGATCCGCTGAAAATATTTGCTGCACACAAAAACAGCGATTTGCACCAATAGGCAAATCGCTGTTTTTTGTGTGTGCAGGATGTTACTCCTCCTCGTACGACCAGCCGTACCACGAGGAGGCGAGGGCGGTGCGTGCATCCTTGTTGAGTGCCTGCCAGTCGACGAAGTTGACGCGGCGGCCGCCGTCCATGTATCTCTGCCGGAACGCTTCGGCTTCTTTGCCGTAGGGGTTGAGCTCCTGATGCGTAGGGATGATCTTCATGGAGGTGTAGTGCGGCTCTACATCCTCGCCATAGACGCTCACAATCCCCTCCGAGCGTGTCCGTGTGCCGACGCCCATCACACCCGCATCGAGCCAGATCATCTGCCCCTCATGTTCGATGGCGTAGTGCTCCGCCGCACTTGTCATCCCATCGACGCGGGGCATGAGCTGCCGATCGGCGTAGTAGATGTAGTGTCCGTCCGTCCTTTTCCCTCGGATGTGGAGACGCGTGAAGTCGGGGGCGTGCCCTTCCTCGTGTTGAAGTTCGAGCAGCGGCTCAAGCTTCGTTCGATCCGCGCTGATCTCATACGCACGGCTGTAGACGCGGCTCGGATAGTTGTCGCAGAGATCGGCGAGCTGCTTTTTCTGCTCCTCTGCGATGTCGCTGCCCGCAAAATACAGCGGATCGCGGTTCAGAAAATGCCATGTGATGAGCAGTTCGAGCCGTCCGTTGCGGTCAAGATCCGTGACGGCGGCGTAGAAGTACGCCATGCTGCGCTCCTGCATTCCGCTGCTGAGTATGCCGTTCCATGTGTGGTAGAGGTCGTTGATCTCCTCCTCGATGACGCCGGATGCCGCCATGACATCGAGCTGCGCCTCGGCATCGGGCGCGGGCGCAAACGGCTCGGCTTCGGCGGGGGAGGCGGTGAGTGCGAGGGCGGCGACTGCCGTGCAAAAGAGTTTTTTCATGGCATTCACCCCCTTGCCCCGCGCAATGCGCCGTAGGCGAATCCGCTCCACGAGGCGGAAAGCGCCTCGTGCGGGTTGCGATTGAGCTCGTCGCCGCTCACCCAGTGGATGGAGCTTGGCGGCAGGAGTGCATCGTCAAAGGTCTGATACAGATCGGTCTGCTGAAATTGCTGTCCACTCATATTCGTATGGGCGGGATCGCCGTCAAAGACACTGGCGGAGACGTGGATTTTCCTACAGGTGGAGGGGCTGTCCACGTCCCGATAGCTGCCTTTTTCCACGGCGAGCAGCTGACAGCGCAGCGTTCCATGGTCGAGGGCGACGCGCTGATAGGACGCTGTATAGGTGTATGAAGGATCATTGTCCGTGAAGTAGTTGCCCCGGGAGACGGTCACGGTGCGGACATGATGCCAGCGCGTGCCGTGCTCGTCGATCTCGCTGAGGGGGTGGAGGTTCATCAGATCGGGCCAATCGTAGCCGTTCTCTGCGCGGAGGCGTTCGAGCCGTCCGTCCGCAGAGATCTCGTAGGCGGACAGGCTGACATCAATCGGGATATCCACAACACCCGCCGCATGGGGGCCGGATATATCCATCAGCGTCATCGCATGGCGAAACAGTAGTTCAAGTCTGCCGTTGTGGTCGAGGTCGGTGACGGCGATGTGCGTCAGACGGCGGTTGAAGCGCATGAGGTAGGGATGCGGTGTCTGCCCCTCATCCCAGCGCGCGACGAACTCATCCTTCCACAGCGGCTCTGCCTCCGCGATCATCTGCAGCTGTGCCTCGGGGGCTAACGCGGAGGCGGGGGCGGGCATGATGAGTGCGAGGGCGGCAAGCGTTGCAGCGGCGATTGTTTTTCGTAGGCGGTTCTTCATCGGACTTCTCCTTTCATGCAGAACGGCGGCTCATCCGCGTCCCAGGTGAACCTCTTCGCCGTCGTGCGTCCATCCGTAGTACGAGTTGCCGAGGACGGTGCGCGGGTTCTGCTCGAGCTCGCGCCGCGGGAAGGCGTTTACGCGATGACCAGAGTTCGCCCAATCGTATTCCGGCGGCACATTCTGCGGGTCGATCTCTTCGCCGGTGGCGACGATCTTCATCCGCGTGAAGATTGGCTCGACGTAGTTGCCGAAGGTGCTTGCCGTCCCGTCCGCGTGCCCGACCCATGTGACGGTCATGCGCCCGTCTCGGAGGAGGATGGTCTGCGTCTCGGAGGCAATCGCGCAGAGCGCTGCGCCGTCACGAATTTCAAGCTGCCCCCCCACAAGGTGGTCTGTTGTGACGTGGTAGAGACACCCCTCCTCTGTCACGCGCGGCGTGCAGGAGATGCCCGTGAAGTCGGGAAATCCGTCGCTCCCATAGTAGGGGAAGGGCTCCCCCGTCGCGCTGTCCACAATGGGAATCGGCTCCAAATGCGAGCGGTCTGCGCTGACCTCGTATGCCGAACTCCGGACATGGGACGGGAAAAAGCGGATGAGATCGCGGACGACGTCTCTCTGCACCTCCGAGAGGCTTCTCCACGCATGATGGAGCAGATGTTCATTGTAATCATGCTGCGAGACGAGCAGTTCGAGCCGGCCGTTGCCGTCGAGGTCGGTGACGGCGACGAAGAAGTCGTATTTGTGGTCGCTCTGCGGCGTGTTTCGTGTGACGTGATAGTTTTCGATTTCCTTCCAGAGGGCGTCCGAGGCGGCGATCACGTCGAGCTGCGCCTCGGCGTCAGGGACGGCGGGCGCTGCGGCGGCGGGCACGGTGAGCGCGAGCGCACCGAGGGCGGTAAGCGCCGCGCAGAGGATGTTTCGGACAATGTTCATGATGCTACATCCTTGCTCCGCTCAGCTGCGGGGCGCTTCCCATGCCCATACCGGGCATTCCGCGCGTGTAGTTTACTATGTCCTGCCGATGTGTCCAGTTGCACCACAGTTCGAGCAGTTTGTTGCGCTGCCCCCTGGCGATGGCTTCGCCCGCACAGACGGGCAGCGGCCCGCCCTCGTCGCGGCGGCGCAGCTCTTCGGGGACGCGGCGCGGGTCGATTGTTTCCCCGGTGGCACGAATCTCCATGGAGGTGAAATTCCGCTCGTAGGAATCGCGCCCGATGGCGACCGTTCCCTCGGACTCGGCTGTCCACGCGAGGTGCATGGTGTCGCCGGTGAGGCGCGCGGTCTGTGTCGCGAGCGAGATCGGGTAGCACCACGGATCGCCCTCTGTCGGCTGCGGTGTAAGACAGGGCGTATAGACGTGATAGAGATAGCCGCCGGCATCTGTGCGCGGCTTGGTGTAGAAGTTGGTGAAGTCGGGGGCGATGCCGCTCTCGCCCGTGATGGTGAGCTCTTCGAGGCGCGTTCCGTCCGCACTGACTTCGTACGCCGCGCTCTCTACCGCGACGGGGTTCTCCGTACAGAGTGCGGCAAGCGCCGCGCGCGCCTTGTCGGAAAGCCCTTCGCCCGCATACACGAACGGTTCATAGCTCAGGGTGTGGCGGCTGATGAGGACTTCGAGCCTGCCGTTGTAGTCGAGGTCGGTGACGGCGACGTAGAACTCGTATCCGCCGTTTTTGTGTGCGCTGCGCCGACGCAGCTCCGTATCGAGGATGCCGGACGATGTGATTACGTCGAGCTGCGCCCAAAGGGAGAGCGCGGCGGGGAGCGGTGCGCCGTCCAGGCGCTGCGGCTCGGGGAGTCCCGCAAGTCCTCGGGCGGGGTACTCGGCAAAGGCGGGCGCCGCCGTGAGGGTGAGCGCGGAGAGGGCGGCGCACGCGGTCTGTTTCAGGGAAGGTCTTTTCATGATATGCCTCCTTTCGGAATCATCGATAAAATGAAGGGGTTACGTCAAATGTTACGGACGACGCTCCTCCGTTATATTTATCCTTCCTATACGCTGTGGTAGGAAAAGGTGTACCACGAGGTCGTGAGCGCCTCGCGCGGATTCTTGAGAAGTTCCTCGCCCGTCATCCAGCAGATGCCGGAGGGCACCCAGTGATTCCGATTGAAGTCCAAGATAAAGCGCGTGGAGGAAAAGTCCTGACTGGGCATATCGCGGTGCGCAGGGTCGCCGTCGTAGATCTGCGAGGGCAGCCCGACGGTCCCGCCGTTGTAGGGGGGCTCGAGGCGTACGAGACTCCAGCTCTCGGCGAGCAGTTCGCACGTGAGTGTGCTGTCTTTGAGAGTGACGCGCTGATAGCGCTCGCTGCACCGCATTTTGCCGTCTGCGTCGATGTGAAGCTGCTCCGTGCGGAGGTTGTACTGGCGTATGCCGTCCTTTACCATCGGGTGGAAGGAGTCCAGCGTGGTCAGATTCGGCGTGCCGCCGCTAAAATCTGCATCAGGAAGGCGGACGAGACTGCCGTCCGCGCCGATTTCGTAGGCGGACATGCCGAGTGCCGTCGGCATTTTTTGGAGGTATTCGGGGAGTGTATTCATGGATTCTGCGTCCCACATACCGTGACAAAACAGCAGCTCGAGCCGCCCGTTTCCGTCGAGGTCGGTGACGGCAAAGCGCGTCCGGGCAGGGTCAAATGACGTGCCGTCCTGCCGGTCGGTCTGCTCCGCAAGAGCATCGTCCCGCCAGAGTGCTTCGGCAGCGGCGATCGTCTCGATCTGTACGGCGGACGGGGGGGCAGCGGCGGCGGACGCCGCGCATGTGAGGGCGGCACAGGCGACGCTCAGTGTGCTTTTGAGCGGAATGTTCATTGGATACTTCCTTCCGGGTTACCCCTTCCCGTCCATAACGCCGTAGACAAAGCCTGCCCACGAGGCGGCGAGGGCTTTCTGCGGATCGCGGTTCAGCTCATCACCGCTCATCCAGTGCACAGCACTGGACGGCGTGTAGATCCGATAAAAGTCCTGATAAAACCCCGTCTGTGCAAAATCCGCAGGGCTCATCTCGCGATGGGCGGGATCGTCGTCGTAGATGCTGGCGGAGAGGGGAACCTCCTCGATGCGGTCGATGTCATAGACGTTGTAATAGCCGTTTTCCTCTGCGAGCAGTTCGCACGTGACGACGCCGTCTACGATGGCAATCTGCTGATAGGCGACGGTATAGCTATAGTGGCCGTGCTCGTCCTTTGTGATGGTTCGCGTGCAGATGTTGTACGGACGCGTGCCGTTGGCGTTCACCTGATGGAGCGCATACAGCCCCGTGAGATCGGGTGCGCCGTAGCCGTTCTCCGTCTCGGGGAGGCGGGCAAGGCGACCGTCCGTGCCGATCTCGTAGACTGCCATGGCGAGTGCTGTGGGGATGTCACGGAGGGGATACGGGGTAATGCCCTCTGCAACAGGCAGCATGGCGGCGTGTCGGAAGAGCAGTTCGAGACGTCCGTTGCCGTCGAGATCGGTGACGGCGAAATATGTGCGGGAGGGGGTGAAGGAAAGCAGATGCAGCTGTGCTATATCGTCGTCGTCATACTGGGGCATGGCGAACTCATCCTTCCAGAGCTTTTCCGCCTTGGCGATGGTGTTCAGCTGTTTCTTTGCTGCCGCAGGCGAGGTGATGTGCTGTGCGGTGGTGGAGACGGCAGAAGCGGATGCCGTGCCTGTGAGCATGAGCGCGGCAAGTGCCGCGAGGATGGTTTTTTTCAATCGCTTCATGGTGTACCTCCTCTGGGGAATTGCTGATAAAATAGATCTTCAGATTGGTGCAGAATATATCCGTGCGTCCTCAGCGCAGTCCATAGGAAAAACCGTACCACGAGGCGGCGAGGAGGGGGCGGACATTCGCGCGGAAGTCCGCCTTGCGGAAGTCCGCGCCGCTCATCCAACATACCGATCCGCACACCGCCGGTTTTTTATCAAAGGCTTCGTGAAACGACGACCCCTCAAAATTCGAGGGGGTGAGTTCCGTGTCGCCTACGCGCACGAGGCGGGGGATGGCTTCGGGCATACCTTCCTCATAGATGCCGAAGGAGCCTTCCTCTGTCGCATCCAGTCTGCAAAAGAGTGTATTGTCCGTGAGCCAGAGTGTCTGATAGAGGATGCGGTAGGGCTGCACCGGTGCGCCCCACTCTTTGGCGTTCTCGCGTACGAGTGTGTGGATGTGATAGAGACGTGCGCCTCCCATCGCCGCGCTGATCTCGTGGACATACTGGAGCTTCCTGAGGTCGGGCGCATCCGCTGTGACATCGCCGTTCAGGATGTCGATCTTCACGGGCGCAAGCCGTGTGCCGTCCTCCGTGACCTCATAGATGAACGCATGAACACCGATGGGGACGGCGGAGACATGCTCCATACCTTTGATAAAGCCGGCGGGTTTCTTCTGCATCCGTGCAGCGGAGACAATCTCCTTGGAGATGCGGCTTGTGCGGAAGATGACTTCGAGCCGCCCGTTCGCATCGAGATCGGTGACGGCGATGTCAAGGGTGGGGTAGTCATGCGTGGCAAAGCGCATATAGCGGCTGTCGGCATCGGCGAGGTGTTCGAGCACCTCATTCCATGCCTCGTCCGCATTTGCGATCGTGTCGAGCTGTCGCTCGGTGTCGACGGTCGCATGGACGGGGGCTGCGCCGAGGAGCAGGACGGAAATGAGCGCGCCTGCAGCAAATTGTCGGAGCATGATGCGCCTCCTTTCTGTCAGAACTTCACCTCGGGGACGGCGTCCGCGCCCTCTTTTGCTTTGAATTGGGGCTTTTGCGTCATGCCCATAGATCCCGCGAGGAACATACCGGGGAAGGTGGAGATTGTGACGTTGTACTGACGCACCGCCTCGTTGTAGTCGCGCCGTGCGACGGCAATGCGGTTCTCAGATCCCGACAGCTCGCGCATGAGTTCGAGGTACTGTGTGTTCGCCTTGAGGTCGGGGTACGCCTCGGCGATGGCGAAGAGACGTCCGAGTGCGCCCGTCAGCTCTGCGTTCGCCGCATCCATCTGCTCCACGCCCTGCGCACCTGCGAGTTTGGTACGTGCGTTTACAACCTCCTCGATGATGGTCTTTTCGTGGATGTCATAGCCCTTGACCGTGTTCACGAGGTTCGGGATGAGGTCGCTGCGCCGCTGCATCTGGTTCTCGACCTGTCCGTAGGCGGCATCGACGCGGATCTCCGCCTCCTTCAGCCCGTTATAGAGAGAGATGAAGCCGAAGATGCAGCCGAGGATGACGACGATGAGAATGACACCGACGGAGATAACGCCCTTGTTGTTCATGGTGAAAACTTCCTTTCGTGTAGATCCCTGCGCGTTCCACGCGAACACCTCGTTGCACAAGTGATCGCGCAATTTACGCACTTGCCCCACGAGGGCTTGCTTAGGAACATCGCATGATCGCCTCTCATAACTACCAATTCCCCGACGCACCGCCGCCGCCCGAGGAGCCGCCGCCGTAGCTGCCGCCGCCCGAGGAGCCACCGCCGCCGTAGGAGGGACGATCATCGTCGTCGTCGTAGGTGCCGCCGATTCCGCCGTACGGCGTATAACCGTATTTGCCCGAGGAGAGGAGGTTCAGCAGGGAAGCGAGCGAGAAAAAGGCAATACTGAACACCTGCCCCACCATCCAGAGGATGAGCAGGAGGATCGGGATACAGATGAGGAAGCCGAAGAGATAGACGTAGAACGGCTCACTGCCGCCCTCGTCGATGGAGTCGGGGACAGTCACATGGGCATTCGTGCACAGCCGTGCGCTGACTATGGCGTAGCCCTTTCGGATCTCTTCGGAAATGTCGTCCTTGTCGAAGGGGAACTCGGAGCGGATACGATTGGTGGCGTAGGTCGTGTCGTGCTCCTGCTCCATCTCGGTCAGGGCAGGTCCGAACAGGAAGAACACCTCGCGCTCTTCCTTTGCGATAAAGAGCAGAGCCGTTTTCCCCTGTGCCGCGTCCTTCAGCTGCCAGTCCGCAAAGAGCTGCTGCGCAAACCGCTCTGCATTTACGCCCTTCAGCGTCGGCATGGTGACGACAATCATCTGTGCGCCCGTCGCGTTCGTGAGGTCTCCGCCCATCTGCTCAATCGCTGCCGCATCCTCGGGCATCAGTATGTCGCCAAAGTCAGCCACTGCGCCGAGATGTGCGGGCTTTGCGGGGATGCCGAGCGCCGCACCGAGACTTTCGAGCCCCACGCCGTACTCCGCACACGTCTTTTGCGTGAGCGTGATGTACGCCGTGAGGATCGCGGGGGAGTAGTTCTCCTTGCGGAATTCCCCTTTCATCGCGTCGAGGACGCTGCCCGCATAGCCGTCCGTGATCGCGCCCTCCAGTCCGTAGCCGACCTCGATGCGGAACGCGCGGTCGTCCTTCGCGATGAGCAGGAGCACGCCGTTATTCATCCGTGCATCGCCGATGCCCCAGCTGCGAAAGAGTTCGTTCGCGTACGTCTCGATGTCTGCGGTGCCGAGCGTCGGTACGGTGACGACGACGATCTCCGCCTTTGTCTTTGCGCGAAGCTCCGCACCGATCTTTTTGATCTGTGCCGCGTCCGCGGGCGTGACCATGCCCGCCGTGTCGACGATGTACGACCGCTGCGCGGGCTTTGCGAGCAGATCGCTTTCGGCGGCATCCGCCGCAGGGCTGCCGCTGAGAAGAAGTACCGCGAGCATGAGGAGGAGCGCGAGGTATGCCCGCAGATGTTTCTCACTGTTCATGAATACCACATCCTTTCGCGTACAAATCATAGTGCGATAATACTATTGTAGCATATTTTTGAAGATTGCGTAACTGTCACATATGACAGGTTCAAACGTCCTTTTTGAAAGATCTCTGTTGCTTTTCGACTTCTTGACATTGCGAATGGCGCATCTTTACAATTGGAGGGAAAATGGTATTATATAATGAGAAAGCAGGTGTAGCCGGTGGGACATTATGAAAAGTTACTCCAAAAAATAGAAAATAATCCTGCTGACGTTACTTTTGATGAGCTGGAAAAATTGATGACGAAGGTAGGCGGATTTACTTGTCGATCGGGGAAAGGAGATCACTATACGTTTTCACATCCGCGTCTGCAGGAGATTCTGACCGTGGATTCGAGAGGGAAGCGTCGTCCGCTGAAGGCGATCTATGTGAAACGGGCACTCGTGCTGTATAAACGGGTTGTGGAGAGATAAAGGAGTGTATGTATGATGGTTGATATTGACGCATATCAGGTGACGATTTCTGCATTGTCCGTGGAGGATGGCGGAGGCTTCTTGGCTGAGGTGTTTGAACTCCCGGGGTGTATGGCGGATGGAGAAACGAAGGAGGAGGCGCTGCGGAACATTTCGGATGCGATCGTTTCGTGGATTGAAACGGCAAAAGCTGAGGGACGCACGGTACCCGCTCCGAAACTGGCGGCAGCTGTATAATCTGCGCTGCACACAAAAAGCCCCCGCATATGCGGGGGCTTCGTTATGCTGTAAATTATCTCAGCAGGTGTGGCACTTGTCGTAGAGACCCTTCTCCTTGAGGAGCCTCACCATGGTCTCGCCGATGTGTGCGACGGTGTCGGCGACGGGGATGCCCGCCGCACCCAGGGCGGCAACCTTGTCCGCTGCCGTACCCTTGCCGCCGGAGATGATTGCGCCTGCATGACCCATGCGCTTGCCCGGAGGCGCCTGACGGCCGGCGATAAACGCGGACACAGGTTTGTCCTTCATATTTTCCTGAATCCACTTCGCGGCATCTTCCTCCGCCGTGCCGCCGATCTCACCGATGATGAGGACGGCATAGGTGTCGGGATCGTCCTTGAAGAGCTGCAGCGCGTCGATGAAGTCCGTGCCCTTGACGGGGTCGCCGCCGATGCCGACGGTGGTCGTCTGACCGATGCCCGCGTTCGTGAGTTGGAACGCCGCCTCATAGGTGAGGGTGCCGGAGCGCGAGATGAGTCCGACGTGGCCGGGCTTGCTGACCGTGCCGGGTGTGATGCCGAGCTTGGACTGCTGCGCGGTGAGGAGCCCGGGGCAGTTCGGTCCAACGAGGCGGGTCTTTTTGCCCTGCATATAGCGGCGTACCTTCACCATGTCGAGCACGGGGATGTGCTCGGTGATGCAGACGACGAGGTCGAGATCCGCATCGACCGCCTCAAGGATGGAGTCCGCCGCGAAGCGTGCGGGGACGTAGACGACGGAGGCAGTTGCACCCGTCGCCTTCACGGCATCTGCAACGGTATTGAATACGGGTACGCCCTCGACGGTCTGCCCCGCTTTGCCGGGGGTGACGCCGCCGACGATCTTTGTGCCGTAGTCGAGCATCTGCTTCGTGTGGAACATGGCGGCCTTGCCGGTGATGCCCTGGACAATGACCTTGGTGTCCTTATCAATCATTACTGACATTGTATGACCTCCCTTTCGATTACGCCTTCGCCTGTGCGACGAGTTTCACGATCTGCTCTGCGCCGCCCTCCATCGTGGCTGCGGGGAAGACGTTGCCGATCGGCGTGTTCTTGAGGATTTCGCGACCCTCTTCGACCTTTGTGCCTTCGAGGCGGACGACGACGGGAACAGGGAGGGATTTGCCGTCCTTGGAGATGATCTTTGCCGCCTCGATGATGCCGCTGGCGATGTTGTCGCAGCGGTTGATGCCACCGAAGATGTTGACGAAGATGCCCTTCGCCTGACCGCCCTCAAGCATGATGCTGAACGCCTTGGCGATCTTCTCGGGTTCGGAATCGCCGCCGACATCGAGGAAGTTCGCGGGCTCGCCGCCGTAGTGCTTGATGATGTCGACGGTCGCCATCGCAAGCCCTGCGCCGTTGACCATGCACGCGACATCGCCGCCGAGGTTGACGTAGTTGAGCCCTGCCGCAGCCGCCTCGCGCTCCTTCGGATCCTCCTCGGTCTCATCGCGGAGCGCTGCGATGTCGGGGTGGCGGAAGAGCGCGCTGTCGTCGAAGTTCAGCTTCGCATCAAGTGCGATGACATCGTCGTCCTCGGTGACGACGAGCGGGTTGATCTCGACCTGTGAGCAGTCCTTGCCGATGAATGCGGCATAGAGACCCTGCATGAGCGCCGCCGCCTTGCGGACGGCAGGACCCGGGATGTTGATGGCGTACGCCATGCGCGATGCCTGGAACGGAGCAAGCCCGATCACGGGGTCGATGTATTCCTTGATGATCTTCTCGGGGGTCTCGGCGGCGACCTTCTCGATCTCGACGCCGCCCTCCTCGGAGCCCATCATGACAATGCTCGCGGTCTGACGGTCAACGACGAACGAGAGGTAGTATTCCTTTTTGATCTTCGAGCCTTCTTCGATGAGGAGGCGACCGACCTTTTTGCCCTCGGGGCCGGTCTGATGCGTGACGAGAACCTTGCCGAGGAGTTCCTGCGCGTAGGTGCGGACTTCATCTGTGTTCTTTGCAATCTTGACACCACCCGCCTTGCCACGGCCGCCCGCGTGGATCTGCGCCTTGACGACAATCACGGGGGAGCCCAGCTTCTTCGCATTCTCGACTGCCTCATCGACGGTGAACGCCGGCAGCCCGTTCGGCACGTTCACGCCGAACTCGCGCAGAACCTGCTTGGACTGGTACTCATGAATATTCATTTAGTCAATCCTCCCTTAATTTTTGTGAGCAGAACTCATTGATACATATTATCTTACCCTCCTTTTATCGAAAAGTCTAGGAATTTTGCATAAACGAACGATTGAAAAAAGCATGATGGTCATAAGGAATTTCTATAGATGGTATTATAATTCTTCGAGCACATAGACGGTCTCCGCCTCCCAGACCTCTCCCATGCGCAGCTCGGGCTGTGGAAAATGCGGGTTTGCGGGCGCGTTCGGGAAGAATTGTGTTTCAAGGCAGAAGCCTCCGCGCCGTGGGAACTGTTTGCCGCCCTTGCCGATGAGCGGACGCTTCGCGAGGGAGTTTGCCGTGTAGAACTGCATCCCGACCTGCGTCGTGTAGCAGGAGAGGGCAAGCCCCGTCTTTTCCGATGTGACGCGTGCCGCCTTTTTGAGATGGGAGTATGGCTCGGGCGCGATGTCGCCGCGCAGCACCCAGTTGTGATCGTAGCCGCCCGCAAACTGCAACTGGTCATAGTCCGCGTCGATGCGCTCGCCAATGCGGTGCGGCGCAGTGAAGTCCATCGGCGTTCCAAAGACGCTGAGGATACGTCCGTCGGGCAGGGACTCCGCATCCGCCCACGTGAACTCGTCGGCGTAGATCTCCGCCGTGTGATCGAGCACGCTGTCAGCGGTACACCCCTCCAGGTTGAAATAGGTATGGTTCGTGAGGTTGCAGATCGTGTCCGCGTCGCTGACGGCGCGGTAGGAGATGGAGAGTGCATCGTCGTCCGTGAGGCGGTAGGCGACCTTTGCCTCGAAGTTGCCGGGGTAGCCGCCCTCGCCGTCGGGGCTGATCGCCGTGAACTCCACGCCGCCCTCGACGATCTCCGCCATCCAGAGGTGGTAGTGCAGCCCGTTTGAGCCGCCGTGGATGTGGTTCTGCTTTTTTGATCCTGTGTTCAGCTCCAGCTGATAGGGACGCCCCGCGACCGTGATACGCCCGCCCGCGATGCGGTTCGCGTGCCGTCCGACAATCGCCCCCATCGAGGCGGTGTCGCGGACATAGTCTTCGCCCGTTTCATAGCCGAGCACGATGTCGAGCGGTGCGCCGTGTACCATGCGCTCGAACTTCACCAGCCGCGCCCCGTAGGTTGTGACAGCGACGCGTGTGCCGCGTCCGTTCGTGAGTGTATAGAGGTCGATCCGCTCTCCCCCCGGCATCGTTCCAAACGGTTCCATCTTTAATTCCGTCATTGTAGATTCCCCCCGTGCGGCTGTGCCGCCATCCAGAAATGGCAATCGAAAAAATCACCTTCATTTTATCACATAATCATCTGTTTGCCACGAAAAAGGAAGAAATAATTGCGCCGACGGGGCAGTCCTCCGCCGCTTCGAGCGCATCGTCCTCCTCGGTTGGTACGGGCTGGCGCACGAGTACGGCGGAGCGTGCCGTGCGGTCGATGCGAAAGACGGCGGGCAGACGTTCGGCACACATCCCGCAGGAGACGCACGCGGCGTCGTCGATGGATAGTTTCATGGAAGCCTCTCCCAAATGAAAATCCCTGCCGCACCGAAGCGCGGCAGGAATTCCGAATCAAATATAATACACGCACACAGTATGACGTAGAACGACGTTCTTGTCTGTGCTTTTTGCAACAATGAGCGATTCCCTTAGATCCTTGCGCTCGCGTCCGAGCCTTCGAGCATCTTGTGCAGGTAGGCGCGAATCTCGACGCCGTGTTCCATCTTCATGACATCGGCGAGGAGTTCCTTTGCCTGTGTCGAGGTGACGGAGCGGATCATCTCCTTGACGCGCGGGATGCTCGGCGCACTCATGGAGAGTTCCGTGATGCCCATGCCGAGCAGGATGACGGCGGCGTACGGGTCGCTCGCCATCTCGCCGCACATACCCGCCCAGATGCCGCGCTCACGCGCACTCTGGATCGTGCGCTGGATGAGGCGGAGGACAGCGGGGTTGAACGGGTTGTAGAGGTGCGCGATCTGTGCGTTGCCCCGGTCAACCGCGAGCGTGTACTGGATGAGGTCGTTCGTCCCGATGCTGAAGAAGTCGACGTACTGGGAGAGCAGCGGCGAGACGACGGCAGCGGCAGGCGTTTCGACCATGATGCCCACCTGTACGTCGTCGGAGTACTCCTTGCCCTCGTGGGTGAGCTCCACCTTTGCCTGTTCGACGAGTTTCTGTACGCGTTGGATCTCGCTGACGCTGATGACCATGGGAACCATCATCGCCGCCTTGCCATAGAGACCTGCGCGCAGGATCGCCTTGATCTGCGGGAGGAAGAGGTCGTGACGGTCAAGGCTGATTCTGAGGGCGCGGTAGCCGAGGAACGGATTCTCCTCGGGGTCGATGTTGAGGTAGGGCAGGGGCTTGTCGCCGCCGATGTCCATGGTGCGGATGACGCAGATGTGGCCGCCGCACTTTTCGACCGCAGCGCGGTATGCCTTGAACTGATCTTCCTCCGTCGGGATCGTCGTGGAGCCCATAAAGACGAACTCGGAGCGGAAGAGCCCCACGCCCTCCGCGCCGTACGTGAGTGCGTTATCCACGTCCATGTGCGTGCCGATGTTCGCCGTGAGTTCGATGCGTACGCCGTCCTTGGTCACGGCGGGCAGATCCTTGAGCGCGGCGTAGTGCGCCGCGAGCTTTTTCTGCTCTTCGATCTTGGTCTGATAGAGCGAACGCTCCGCCTCGGTCGGGCGGATGATGATGTCGCCGCGGCTGCCGTCGAGGATGATCTCGTCCTCGTCATGAATGAGGTTGATCTTGTCGCCGATGCCGAGCACGGTCGGGATCGCGCGTGCCTTGGCGATGATGACGACGTGGCTCGTCGCGCTGCCCGAGCCGAGGATCACGCCCGCGATCTGATCCGTTGGCATCCCCGCCACGACGGACGGCTCGATCTCCTCGCCGCAGAGGATGACCTGACCCGCGCCGATCTCCGGTTCTTTGACCCCGAGGACGTATTTCGCGATGCGCTTGCCCACGTCGCGCAGATCGACCGCACGCGCAGCGAAGTACTCGTCCTCCATCTGCTCGAACAGCTGCGCCTGATCACTGGCGGCGTCAAGGATGCCCTGCGGCGCACTGCCCGTCTCCTCGATCTTTGTCTTGATGTTCTCCGCCATCATCGGATCCTGCACCATCATGCGGTGCGCCTCAAGGATTGCCGCCTGTTCGGTCTGCTCCTCCTTGCGGAGGCGGTCGATGGTCGCGAGCAGGATCTCCGTGACGGCGGTGAGTGCCGCCTCCGCCTTGCCCTGTTCCTCTGCGATCGAGCCGGGCTTGTATGCCGCGAGATAGCCGTCGAGGTTCTGTCCCGCGAGCATGACCTTTCCGACGGCGATGCCGGAGATAACGCCTTTTCCACGGATGCTTTCCGCCATGTTTATACCCCCCTATGAAAAAACGCCGCGAGGCGACAGTGTACTGCAAAACCTCGGGCGTCCCCCTATCGTATGGATTACTCCTCGCCGAACTTCGAGTTGACGAGATCCGCAAGAGCCTTCACGGCATCCGCCTCATCCGCGCCCTCGGCAATGATGGTGAGCTCCGTGCCCTTGACGAGCCCCATGCTCATGAGCATGAGAATGCTCTTGGCATCGACCTTCTTGCCCTTCGCCTCGATCTGGATCTTGGATTTGAACTTGGTCGCCGTCTGGACGAACACCGATGCGGGACGTGCGTGGATGCCCGTCTTGTTCTCGATCATAACTGTTTCCTGCGTCATGTGAACCTCTCCCATCCGATATAAGTTGATTCATCCGATATTCTCCTCGCGTGCGCTGTATCTTTTTGCACGCGAATGAACGTCATAGTTATTATACTATAAAACGGGACATGAAAAAAGGGCAGAAATAAAAAAGTTTTGTGCGACTTTTTGGGGGATTTTCCGAAGCAGAGAAGGAGTTTTCGTGTTTGTGTCGAAACTATCTTAGAATACCTGCGGCGTGTCTGCTGCATTGGACGTTGGTGAGGAGCAAGGGGGGGCGAGGACAATGCCGTCGCAGATTCGCCCGTCTTCGCTGGTGCTCGCCGTGCTGATGAGTGTCGGTCTTGTCGTGGGGAGCATTGTGCTCCGTCCGCCGCTGACCCGGACGCTGTACATCCAGTATGCGGCGCTGATCGCGGGGGCGGGGCTCATCGTGACGCTCTACAATTATTTTCTGACGCTGCGTGTGCGCAGGCGTGCACAGCAGGATGCGAAGGAAATAATCCCGCCGCTGTCGCCGAGCGAGCTGCCGATGCCGCCGCCGCAGGAGGCGGACACTGCGACAGATCCCCCCTGTGCCTACGCGGCGACAACGGAGACGGCACTGCCGGAGGCGTCGTTTCCCGCTGCCACAGCGCATCCTCTCCCCGCAGAGGAGCGGGATGCCGCCCCCGCAGTCCGGCGGGATCCGGCACAGAGCACGCCCCCGCAGGAGGCGGAGGATCTGCCGGAGAACATGGATGCCCTGCTGGATGTCGCCTACGAGGCGGCGGAGGACAATCCGCTGCGGGCCGTTGCGGCATATCGCCGTGCACTTGCACGCTATCCGGACGACTCCTATGTCCCGTATCTCATCATCGAGCTCACGACGCTCTACAAGCGTTTTGGGGACTACGAAGCGGCGCTCGCCCTCTTTGATGAGGCGTGTGCGCTCCCTGTCATTGCAAAGAACGCCGTCATGGTGCAGGAGTTTGAGCGCTCCCGCAGAGCCTTGACCGTCGTTTCCCATATGCTCCGTGCGCAGGGGACGCCTGCGCTGCCGTTCGGCGAGGTGTCGAAGGAACTGCTTGCCGAGGCGGATCGGCGGGCACAGGAGTTGAGAACCTGACATTTTTGGTAAAATGGAGGAATACACATGAAGAAAAGCGTTGACATTCTGGGGCTTCCTGTCATCAGTATCACCGAGGGACGCGAGCTCGGCATGAGCAAGACGCTGCTCATCGACGCGCCGAACCGCGTTGTAGCGGCGATCACGATCGAGGACGAGGACTGGTATCGCGGCGTCAAGCTCATTCCCTATGATAATGTCATTGCGGTCGGCGAGGATGCCGTCACGATCAACAACAGCGAGAACATCCTGACGCTGGATGCGGCGGGCGATTTCGAGACCCTGCTCGACGACAACATCCGCGTGATCGGGACGAAGGCGATTACGCGCTCGGGCGTGATCCAGGGCACGATCTCCGAGATCTTCATCGGCGAGGACGGCAGCATCGAAAAGTGCGAGATCACGACACCGGAGGGCATGGCGTCCGAGGTGACGGCGGATCAGGTTTCCATCTTCGGAAAGGAAGTCACAGTCATCTCCCCGGAGGGCGATGCCGGAAAAAAATCTGACGCAGCGGCTGCACCGGCGGCACCCGCTGTGACAGCGCCCGCAGATCCTGTGCCTGCGGCTGAGCCGGTGATTGAGGAAACTCCCGCCGTAGAAGCTGCGCCCGTCGCTGCGATGCCCGTGATCGAGGAGTCCGCACCCGTGGCGGAGGCTGCTCCTGTGGTGGAGCCCCCGATGGAGGAGGCCGCGCCTGTCGCTGCTCCGGCAGCTCCTGCAGAGGAGCCGGCACCGACCGCCGCGCCGGCGATGCCTGAGCCTGAGCCAGCCCCCGCGCCGGTGGCGCATCCTGCGATGGCGGTGGTTGAGGATCCGGCACCGGCCGAACCCGCTCCGGCTGCGGCAGAGCCCGCCGAGGACAAGAGCGCGGAGCGCGTGAACGAGGATCGTCACCGCCGATTCCTGCTCGGCAAGAAGGCGACACGCACGATCAAGATGGACAACGGTGTCGTCATCGTCGAGGCGGGCGCGGACATCACCGAGGAAGTCCTGCAGAAGGCGAAGCTCGGCAACAAGTTCATCGAGCTCTCGATGAGCGCACAGTAACCGTATATAAACCGAATAAGGGGAGCTGACAGCAGTCGGCTGAGAGGGGATGATGCGTCCCGACCCACAACCTGATTTGGATAATGCCAACGTAGGGATATATGTGCAGAGCACGCGGCTATGTCAGTTGGCATGGCCGCGTTTTTTGTGTGAAATCACTTTTACGACGGAGGAAATATCATGAACACACGAACCCTCGACCAAATCCGCGCGGCATCCCCGCTCGTCCACTGCATTACAAACTATGTCACCGTCAATGACGTGGCGAACGTCCTGCTCGCCATCGGGGCGCGTCCCATCATGGCGGACGATTCGGAGGAGGTGGAGGAGATCACCGCCCTCTGTGCGGGGCTCTGCCTCAACATCGGCACACTCAACGCGCGAACCATCCCGAGCATGATCGCAGCGGGAAAGCGTGCACGCGTTCTTGGTCATCCCGTTGTGCTCGACCCCGTCGGCGCAGGCGCGAGCGCGCTGCGCACCGCGACCGCACTGCGTATTTTGGACGAGGTTCGCCCTGCCTTGATTCGCGGTAATATTTCTGAGATTCGCACGCTTGCCGTCGGGAGCGGCGCGACACAGGGCGTTGACGCGAGTGCGGCGGATGCCGTCACCGAGGAAAACCTCATGGCTTCGGCAGATGCTCTGCGCACCTTTGCCGCACGCACGGGCGCAGTCGTCGCAGTCACGGGCGCAATCGACCTCGTGACGAACGGGAGCGACTGCTATGCCATCCGAAACGGACGCGCGGAGATGGCACGTGTCACAGGCACGGGCTGCCAGCTCTCCGCGCTCCTCGCCGCCGCCCTTGCCGCCGTCCCGTCCGATCCGCTCGCGGCAGCCGCCGAGACCGTCGCACTCATGGGGGCGGCGGGCGAGATCGCATGGGTGCAGATGGGGGAGTGCGACGGCAATGCGACCTATCGCACGCGGATCATTGACGCTGTTTATTGCCTGACGGACGAAGAACTCGCCGCGCGTATGAACATTATGAAACTCTGAGGAGGATGTACGATGAAAATGTATACGGCGCTCACCATCGCGGGCAGTGATTCGAGCGGCGGCGCGGGGATTCAAGCGGATCTCAAGACCATGACCGCGCACGGCGTTTACGGCATGAGCGCAATCACCGCACTCACTGCGCAGAACACCACGGGTGTCACGGACATCCTAGGCGTCCCGCCCGCATTCCTCGCGGCACAGCTCGATGCCGTCTTTACCGACATCCCGCCCGATGCCGTAAAGATCGGCATGGCTCATGGTGCTGCGCTCATCCGCATCATTGCGGAGAAGCTCGATGCATACCATGCGCGGAACGTCGTCGTTGATCCCGTCATGGTCGCAACGAGCGGGGCGCGGCTCATCAGCGAAGATGCCGTTGCGGCACTCGTATCGTTGCTCCTGCCGCGTGCGACCATCATCACGCCGAACATCCCCGAGGCGGAGGTGTTGTCCGACCTGCGCATCACCGACCGCACCCATATGACCGCAGCGGCGACGCGGATCTACGAGCGCACGCATACCGCCGTCCTGATGAAGGGGGGACACAGCGTCGACGATGCGAACGATCTGCTCGTCGATGGAAACGGTGCGCGATGGTTCGAGGGACGGCGCATTGCGACCACAAACACCCATGGAACGGGCTGCACCCTTTCCAGTGCGATTGCCGCGAACCTCGCACGCGGCATGGACTTGGATACGGCAGTCGAACGCGCGAAGGCATACCTCTCGGGCGCGCTCGCTGCGGGGCTCGACCTCGGCGCGGGCAGCGGCCCGCTCGCGCATGGATTTGATTTGAGGAGTGAATTTATATGCTAGACACACGCACCCGCAGGCGCACCCTCGCCTACGTCCTCCTGCGCTTCCTGCTGCCAAAGCTGCGGCGGGATTGAATGGATTTGCGCGGGGGCGATGTTGCCGCACGCATTTTTCGCTCCGTAAGTTCAAAAAAAGAGGGGAAGCCGGAATATGGCTTCCCCTCAACATATTTACAGCATATTGTTAGAGCCGGATGTGCTCGATGTGCCTCATATCCACGGTGACGACCGCCGCATCGAAGGCGATCTCGTAGAGGATGAGATCGTCGCCGACTTCGTCGATGGTCTCCTGATAGCGCGGGATCTTTGCGGCAAACAGGGGCGCGAGGTCATAGACCGTATGCGCCGACTTCACGGCTCTTCCGCTCGCGCGGACGTGCTCTACGGTATCGTTGTGCGGAACGGTGGTAAAGGCGGTGTTCGGATTCGCCGCGAGCTCGATCACCTTCTCGTTGTCCTTGAACGTGGCGAAGTAGATGCGGTGCTCCTCGGGCGCGTAGTAGAAATTCACAATGCGCACGTGCGGCAGCCCGTCCGTTGTTGTTGCAAGCGCGATTTCGCGCTGCTCGCGCATGATGCGCTCAAACGCATCCCTCATGTTCATCTGTTTTCCTCAATTCGTATCGTGGTGTGCTTTCGTACGCCTCCCGCAGGCGTGCGCCGCTGAGGGCGGCAAGGGGACTGCAGCGCGCGGGTATAAGCCCTCATGCCGCAGTCCCCTGCGTGTTCCTGTCTGTGATTTATACGCGGAACCTGCCGATCTCGCCTTGCAGCTCGGTGGCGATCTCCGCGAGGCCCTCGCTCGCCTTGGCGATGTCGTGCAGAGCGTTCGTCTGCGTTTCGACCCCCGCGCTGCCCTCCTCGCTCGTGGCGGCATTCTCCTCTGCGATGGCGGAGAGGTTCTGTACCACCTCGGCGATGGCGTGATTCTTCTGTGCGATTTCCTCGGCGGTTTTGTTGAGGCGGCTGACGACGGAGTCGGTCACGTCGACTGCCTCGGAGATGCGGTCAAACTGATGCTTCGTCTTGTCGAGGTCGACCTTGCTATCCGCGACGAGGTGTTTGGACACATCCATCGTGTCGACTGCCTGCTGCGATTTTTCCTTGAGCTCGCGGATGATCTCGCCGATCTCGTCAGTGAATCCCTTGGACTGCTCGGCGAGCTTGCGGATCTCCTCGGCGACGACGGCGAAGCCCTTGCCCGCCTCGCCCGCGCGTGCCGCCTCAATCGCTGCATTCAGTGCGAGCAGGTTCGTCTGTGCCGAGATGGACTGGATCATTGCGCTGGCTTCCTCGATGCGCTCCGCGCTCTGGTTCGTCTCATCGACGACCTGTGCGACCTGTTCCGTCGCCTTCGATGTGGCGGTCGATTTTTCGATCAGTTCGGCGAGGATCTTGGAGCCTTCGTCCTTGCGGTATTTGATGTTGCCGGCAGCCTCATTGAGCTCGCCCAACACCTTTTCGTTGACATCGGCGAGATGCTCGATCTCCTCCAGATGCAGAGCGGCGTCCTGTGTTTCCTGCGCCTGACTGGTCGCGCCCTCGGCGATGTTATGGATCGCAGAGGCGACGTTGTTCGCCGAGTCTGCCGTAGACTGTGCCGTCGCCGTCAACTCCTCGCTGGTCGCCGCGACGGACTGCGAGGCACCATTGATTTTGCCGACCATCTCGCGCAGGGCGTTCGCCATGCGGCGCAGCTCAGTGGCAATCGTGCCGATCTCATCCGTGCGTCCGAGGAACTCGTGGATGCGCTGATTGTTCTCCGCGCGCAGATCGAGGCGGGCGAAGTTCGCGATCATCCCGGCGAGTGCGCTGATCGGGTCGGCAATCCGCTTGTGGATGAAGAGCGAGAGCAGGGCGATGAGCAGGATCGTGCACAGCACCGCGATGCCGACACAGACGAGAACCATGTGCTTTGCCTTGCCGACAAAGATGTCATACTCCGTCACCGAGAGGAGTGCCCACTGTGCATCGACCCCCTCAAGGTGGAGCGGGGAGAAGACTAAGACCGATTTCTCCCCCGTCGTATTGGAGTTCCTGGTTTCGGAGTATTCGCTGTCGTCAAAGATCCGCGCGATCTGCTCCTGTGTGATGTTCGCGGTCTGATAGTAGTTCTCCATGATGCGGCTCGGATCCAGACCGTTTGCGATCAGCGTACCCTTGTCCGTGAAGAGCGCGTAGAACTCCTGCTTCGAACTCATCTGCGCAATGGCATCCTGCAGATTGTTGACGTTGATGTCCATGAGAACGACACCAAGATACCTGCCGTTTTCCATGATGGGGAAGCTCAGCGTGATGAGCAGCGTTTTCTTTCCGTGGTCGTCATAGTAGTACGGCTCGGTCAGGTGGGGCTTCAGCGACTTCTTCGGCTCCTTGTACCACTCGCTGCTGTCGACATCGTTGAGCGCACTCAGCCCGTTCGTGCGCGAGACATACATATTGAGCCGTCCCGTGGGATCGCCGAACGGTGCGCCCGCCATTGCGGCATCGTTGCCGTCGTAGGCGTTCGGCTCAAAGATGATGCCGGCACCCGTGAGGTTCGGATTCACGTCGAGCGCTGCGTTGAGGTAGTCCGGAATGCGGTTGCGTGACCGCATCTGCACCGGATGGCTCATCTCCTCATGGAGGAGGGACTGGATCAAATCTGCGGTGTTTCTCGCGGAGTTGTACTGATCCTCGATCGAGGCTCCGATTTTACCCGTCGCCTCAAATTTTTCCGCCGTTCCGCGCTCGCTGAGCGCCTCAAACGACATATAGGCGACGACCGCCATCACGATTGCCACCATGACGACGACACCCAGCGCTACCATTGCGTTGATTTGAAATCCGATGCCGCGTCCCGTTCCCGGTTGTTCTTTCATTGCTTCCTGCATGGTTTTTCAGCTCCTTTGATAGGGTAACCGTAAATAAAAATGGATATAGTTCTCCTTTCCGTATGGGGATCTTCTTAAAGACTTGACGCTAGTATAGTATATTATGGGAGGGGATACAAGCACAAATTTTCCAAGAAATAAAATGATAATGATAGTATTTAAAGAAATTTCAAAAAGTTATTGATTGCATCGAACTTCCAATGCTGTAACGCATATGAAAACACGCCGCCCGACGAACGGACGGCGTGCCTGTGTCAAAGACCAGGAGCGGTCAGGACGATTTCTTTCCGCTCAGCACAACCTTGCTGAAGAGGGCGAGGATGCCGAAGAAAACGAGGAGGCCGAGCATCTCTGCGGTATCGGCGAAGTCGCTGCCGACCATTGCGAGCGGTGCCTCGCCGCCGCCGTTCGAAACGGAGACGACGATGACACCTGCAAGCAGGACGCCGACGATGGACTCGCCGACGATGAGCCCCGAGGCGAAGAGTGTGCCGCGCCTGAGACCTGCCGCCTCGGCGTTCGAGCCGCCGGTCTTACGCATATGGCGGTTGAGGACGTAGCCGAGGATCGCACCGACAACGAGCGGCGTCTGGATGACGGGCGGGAGGTAGATGCCCATGCCGACGGCGAGCGGCGGCAGACAGAGATTCTTTGTCGTGCGCTTGAGGAAGAGATCGATCAGGACGAGGATCACGCCCACGCCGATGCCGATATAGATGTACTCCCACGCGAGTTTGCTGGAGAAGATGCCCTGTGCGATGGTGGTCATGAGCACAGCCTGCGGCGCGGAGAGCGCCTGTGCGGGATCCATTCCCGGACGCGGCATCGCGCCGGGGAAGCCGTACGCCTCATAGAGGAGATTCAGCACGGGGGCGATGACGAGTGCGCCGACCACGCAGCCGATGAGGAGCGCGACCTGCTGCCGCCACGGCGTTGCTCCGACGAGCCAGCCCGTCTTGAGATCCTGCATATTGTCGTTCGAGATGCAGGCGATGGCAAGGATGATCGAGGTGGTAAAGATGGCGGTCGCCGTCGCGAACTTCTCGCCGCCCGGCATCTCAAAGATGCCGAACGAGGAGCAGAGCGCATACATGACGAGAGAGGCGACAATGATGCCGAGGATGCCGATGCCCGAGATCGGACTGGAGGATGTGCCGACAAGACCCGCCATGTAGGCGCAGGCGGCAGCGACGAAGAAGCCCATGAGAACCGAAACGCCGACCCCGACAATCGAGAAGATCAGCTTTTGGCTCGGCGGAATCTGCTCCGGGCTGACGAACATAAAGAAGATGGCAAGAAGCCCGATGACTGTGACCGTAAAGACGAGCGCGATGCTCTTCATCGACATATCAATGTCCATGCGGTGCAGTCCCTTTTCCTCGCCGGTCGTGCGTGCGCCCGCAATGGACTCCTTCACGCCGTCGATCACGGGGCGCGCGAGGGTGATGAGCGTCCAGATCGCCGCTACGCCCATCGCGCCCGCGCCGATGAGACGTACCTTCTGCTGGTAGATCATCCCGGCGAATTTCTGCATCGCCATGCCGTCGGGCGGCATCTCCGCCATGGTGAAGTAGGGGACGAACCCCGCCCATGCGATAGCGATTCCCGTCAGCATGGCAAGTCCGCTCGCAATGCCGATCAGGTAGCCCGCACCCACGAGCGCGGTGGAGTAGCCCAGAGGCAGCTGTGTCATGCCTCGCCCGACGTGAAACCACGCCGAGAGCGAACCGCCGAGCACCTGCAGACCGTTCGTGAGGAATGCGACCACGCTCGCGACCGCGCTGCCCGCGAGGATCTCCTTCAGTCCGGAATCGGTCTTGCCGTCCGCCTTGGTCTGGCTGCCGACCTTCAGAATCTCGGCGGCGGCAACGCCCTCGGGATATGCGAGATCGCTGTGGACGACCATCGCGCGGCGCAGCGGGATGGTAAAGAGCACGCCGAGACAGCCGCCGCACGCAGAAACCACGAGTGTCTGCCAAAACTGGAAGCCGTGCCAGTAGCCGATCATGAGCATACCCGGGATGATGAAGATGATGGCGGACAGCGTTCCCGCTGCCGATGCCTGTGTCTGCACCATGTTGTTCTCAAGGATGTTCGCGTCCTTTGCCATCTTCAGAATCGCCATCGAGATGACCGCCGCCGGGATTGCCGACGAGAACGTCAGGCCGACCTTGAGCCCGAGGTACACATTCGATGCCGTGAAGATGATCGTGAGGATCGCACCGAGCAGCATACCGCGCACGGTAAGCTCGGGGAGCCGCAGCTCGTGTTGCATAAACTCGTTCTGCGCATCTTTCATGCAAGAATCACCTGTCCTTTTGTCCAATAAAGAAAAAAATAACAACAGCATTATAACACAAGAATGATGAATATGAAATTATAAATTATTGTATACAGAAAATTGATGACAAAATGAATTCGTGCATCGGACGGCATTGGCGGTTCCGTTCGGCGTGTCCTCCGCGATTTTGGTGGGTGGAACGGGGGAGCTTGTGCCGTCATTCCATGGGGGAGCACGGATCAATTCAGTGGGGCGGCGATTCTCAAAAACGCAAAATAAAACCGCCGACAGACTTTCTCGTCATCTGTCGGCGGTCATGAGGAAAATACGGGAAGTGATAGGTAACTCTCCTGCATCTACACGATCTCTGCTTCATTCCGTACCACAGCTAGCATGGGGCGCGGAACTTTCCTTCCAAACGCTGAGAAACTACCTCGACATACATCCGGCGCATCCCCCGCAACTCCGCTCGCGGGAAACCATTCCTCCACGCCGCGCCATGTACGCCCCTGTGCCCGTCCTCTGCGGGCTGCCGCATTCCCTGTCGCACCTCTGATACATCCGTCCCGTCGCGCGCCGGGACTCGACCCTCCTGTGCGAACCTCCGGATCTTCTGCGGCCATTCAATGACCCATCGGAATCTCCTCCCAGTCCGTCAAGGAACTCCGGCCGTGCCGGCTTCGCCATCGGCGAAGCTGCACCGCCGTATCCCTCTCCAACAACCGTCGGTCAACACTGTGGAAACTCCGGAGAACTCGTCCCATATGTTTACGGCTCATATGGGAGCGCCTGTCCTGAATCAAGCGATCTGCGAATCCTCCTTAACTATCTTTAGTATAGTCAAACTTCAGAAGATTGTCAATACCGTAAAAAGAAAAATTTGAGGAATTGCCGCTCAAAAATTTGTGATGCGTTTGTCCGTACTTCTCCCATGACAGAGCCGGCACGTCAAGCAATGCAGCTGCCTGATGTGCCGGCCTTGTCGTTTCGGTTATTCGGTGATTTCACGCACGATGGCGAGCGTCAGCTCCGCCGCGTCATAGAGATCCTGCTCGTGGATGCTCTCCTCCTTCGTGTGGCAGTCCGTCATGCCGACGCCGAGGACGGTCGTCGGCACACCGTAGGCATTGAAGTGGTTCGCATCCGAGCCGCCGCCCTCCTCCTCCAGCACGACGGGGAAGCCGAGCTGTTCTGCGGCGCGGCGCAGATAGCGGATGGGGAGCGCGTCGGGGGGCAGTTCGTAGGGATCGTAGTCCTTTTTGATGTCGATTTCTGCGGTACAGTCCGTCCCGTCGAGGGCTGCGTTTACACTGTCCACCATACGCTGTGTGAGTGCGTCCAGTTTCGCCTTGTCGCGGCTGCGCGTTTCAAAGTTCAGCGTGCAGAACTCGGCGACGACGTTGGTCGCTGTGCCGCCCTCAATCTTGCCGACGTTGCAGGTGGTCTCCTCGTCGATGCGCCCCTGCGGAACGGCAGTGAGCACTCTGCCCGCTGCGGTGATGGCGTTCCTTCCTGCGTCGGGGTCGATGCCCGCGTGCGCCGCCTTGCCCACGATGCGTACGGCAAGCTGATTCTTGCCGGGGGCTTTGAACGCGGCTGTGCCGGCGTGTCCGTGCGTGTCGAGCGTATAGCCGAGGTCAGCGTGCAGGAGACCCGTATCCAGACAGCGCGAGCCGTTGACGCCGCCCTCCTCGGCGACGGTAAAGACGATCTGGAGATCGCCGTGCGGGATGTTTTGCTCTTTCAGACAGCGCAGCGTTTCGAGGATGGCGACAACGCCCGCCTTGTCGTCCGCGCCGAGAATGGTCGTGCCGTCGGAGCGGATGATGCCGTCCTTGAGGGTCGGCTTGATGTTCGTGCACGGTTCGACACAGTCCATATGTGCCGTCAGCATGACGGTGGGGACGCCTGCGACCGTGCCTTTGAAGTTCGCGACGATATTGCCCGTGTTTCCGCCGAGCGCCTTGCCTGCCCCGTCCTCGTGAATCTCCGCCGCACCGAGGTCACGCAGGCGCGTTGTCAGCAGATCGGCGATTTCGCGCTCATCGAGCGTGGAGCAGCGGATGGAAACCAACTCGAAAAACTCGTCCAGTACGCGCTTTTTGTCAATCATAGCTGCCTACTTTCCGAGGAAGAGGACGATCATAAAGGTGATCGTGGCGAGCAGCATCGGGAGCGCGTTGCGCTTCGAGAGCTCCATCGGGCTGACCTTGGCAAGTCCTGCACACACGAGCGCCGCACCCGCGACAGGGGACATGGAGCGTCCGATCGAGCCCGCCATCTGCGCGAGCGAGCCGAGGTCGATGATGCTCATGCCGAACGATGCCGCCTGTGGGGTAATCGCGCCGTTGAACGCGAGCGCCGCTGCATCGCCCGAGCCGGAGATCACGGCGATGATGAATGGCCCGAACGCGCCCGCCATCTTGGCGACGGACTCCGAACCCTTCATCGCCTCAATCAGCGCATCCGTGAGCCCCATTGCCGCCATGCCGGCGGTAAAGACGGCGGCGGCGACGATGAGACCGATGACGCCGCCGTATGCCTCGCCCATGCCGTCAAAGAACTTCTTCGTGATCTCCTGCGGGTTCTGCCGCGTGACGATGAGGGCGAGCACCGTGCCGACGATCATCGCCGTTGGGACATCCGTGAGCGGCAGGACGGCGATCTGCTTGCTGCCGAGCACGAGCAGGACGAGCGGAACGAGGGGGACGAGCGCGTAGATCGGGTTGACTTTGAAATTCCTGCCGCCCTCCTCCTTTTCGAGCTGTGCATGATAGGCGAGACGGCGCGCCTCATCGGGCCCTTCCTTACGTATTGTTGCAATGATGGTCAGTGCGACAACGGCGACGATGGATGCGACAATCGCGGCGGGCACCTGTGCCATGATGACGGTCATGAGATCGGTCTGCGCGAGATCGGCGACGAAGATGTTGTGCGCCTGTCCCGGGCTGATGGCACTGCCCCACGTCCCCGCGAGCACTGCCGCACCTGCCATCGCGGGATGAACGCCCGCTGCCATGAGCGTCGGGATGAGGATGCTGCCGACCGCCGCCGAGCAGCCCGCCGCGCTCGGGATGGCGATGTTGATCCACCACGTCAGCAGCGTTGCGAGCGGGATGAGGATGAACTTGCTCCGCGTAATCACACCCGAGATGGACTCGACGAGATGGCGGTCACAGGTCGTGATCTTCATGACGAACGAGAAGCCCATGACCGTACAGATCACGGGCACGAGTGAGCCGTGTACCATCGTCTTGCTGAACGTCGCGACTGCATTGCCCGTGACACCGCCGATGAAGCACATGAGAAAGCCGGCTGCGAGCAGCACCATGCGTGTCTCGTACTTCTTGATGATGGCGGCAAAGGCTAGAATGACAATGATTCCACCTGCAATTGCCAATGAAAAGACCTCCTTTGATACGTTGATAAAGACCCTAAAACAATATAAAATTTCGACAAAAAGAAAGATACTCCTTCCATTTATCGAAAAAGAGCGGGAACGCGCACAAAAGGGAAGTACCGCCCATGATACTCCCCTTCGTTCGCTACTCTGCGATCCCCGGACGCGTCATCTGGCGCGGCGAGAGGATGTGATTCAGTTCTTTTTTCGTGAGGATGCCCTGATCGAGGATGATCTCGCGGATGGGCTTGCCCGTGGTATATGCCTCACGCGCCAGTTCGGCGGACTTCTCATAGCCGATGTGCGGCAGGAGCGCCGTCACGATGCCGACGCTGTTGTCGAGCCACTTCTGACACTGCTCGACGTTCGGCTTCAGATCGACGAGGAGCTTGTCAACGAAGGTGTTCACCGCGCGCGTGATGTAGTTCAGAGAGTTGAACATATTGAACGCCATGACCGGCTCCATGACGTTCAGCTCGAACTGGCCGTTCTCCACGCCGAGCGTCACGGCGAGATCGCCCACGATGACCTGATAGCACGCCTGGTCGAGCACCTCGGCAATGACGGGGTTGACCTTGCCCGGCATGATGGACGAGCCCGGCTGACGCATCGGGAGATGCAGCTCGTTCAGCCCGCAGCGCGGCCCCGATGCCATGAGGCGGAAATCGTTTGCGAGCTTGATGAGGACGAGCGCCGCATTTTTGAGCGCGGAGGAGAAATCGGCGAACGCGTCTGTGTTGTTCGTCGCGTCGATGATGTTCTGCGAGGTGCGGTACTGCTCGCCCGTGATCTCGGAGAGACGCTTTGCGACCGCCTTGATGTAGGCGGGCTCGGCGTTCAGCCCCGTGCCGATCGCAGTGCCGCCCATGTTGATCGTATGGATGTGGCGCAGGACATAGCGGATGCGGCGCATGGAGCGGCGCACGGCAGACGCGTACGAGCCCATCTCCTGTCCGAGCGTGATGGGAACGGCATCCTGTAGATGGGTGCGTCCCATCTTGAGGATCGCGCGGTACGCCGTCGCCTTTTTCTCAAGCTCCGTGGCGAGGCGGTCGAGCGCAGCGAGAAAGACCGCTCCCTTTGCCGAGAGGCAGACCTTGATGCCCGTCGGGAATGCGTCGTTGGTGGACTGCGCCATGTTCGCGTGGTTGTTCGGCGAGATGATGTCGTAGCGTCCCTTCGGCTCGCCGCGCAGCTCAAGCGCACGGTTGCAGAGCACCTCGTTCATGTTCATGTTGATGGACGTGCCCGCGCCGCCCTGGATCGGGTCGACGGGGAACTGCTCGATGAGACTGCCCGCGATGATCTCATCCGCCGCGCGTACGAGCACGTCGCCGATTTCGTGCGGCAGACGGCCCGTGTCCATGTTTGCGAGTGCCGCCGCCTTTTTTACCTGCGCGAGTGCCTTGATGAAGTCGGGGTCGAGCTTCTGCCCCGTGATGTTGAAATTTTCAATGGCACGCATCGTCTGCACGCCATAGTAGACATCATCGGGGACTTCCAGTTCGCCGAGAAAATCGTGTTCCTTTCTCATGGTGCTCTCTCCTTTGCCTTTTGAGGAACTTTTCAACAATTGTATACAGTATACAACATAAACAAAGAAATGGCTATATTTTTTTTCGCAAGAAAGAGAGAGCGGTGTAGGTACCGATCTCCTGTCCCATGCCAAAATTTTCTTTGGAGCCGACGTAGACGCTGATTTTGTGGCGGAGTTTTTTGGTTTCGTCCCGCCATCCCGTCATTCCGACGGCAAAGATGTCCGTATAGTCCGTGTAGTGGAGCATGGCGTTGGCATAGTGTACCGCGGCATTGACCGCATAGGCGTTGATGTTGCTGAAGTTCGGCTCCACCGACGGTACGGAGGCTTTCTTTTTCATGCGCGTTGCTCCTTTGTTCTTGTGATGAGGGATTACTGTTTCATGAAAATCATAGCGTGCAGCTGACGGATTGTCAAACGGCAAAAAAACACGGACACAATGCATAGTGCATTGTGCCCGTGTTCCTTTTCGGGAGATCAGTGAATCTCGATCTGCTTGCGTGCGGGTGCGTCCGCCGTCTTTGGCAGGTTTACCTGCAGCACGCCGTCCTTGAACTCGGCGTGGATGTTCGCGTCGTCGATGCCGTCGATGTAGAACGAGCGGCTGACTTCGCCCGTGTGACGCTCGCGGCGGATGTAGTTGCCAGCGTCGTCCTTCTCGTCGTTGGACTCACTGTGCGAGGCGGCAATCGTGAGATAGCCGTTCTCGTAGTGGAGGGCGATGTCCTCCTTCGTCATGCCCGGCAGGTCGGCGGTCAGCTCGTAGTGGTCGCCGCTGTCCTTCACGTCCACCTTGAACGAGGCGGCGCCCCAGTTCGCAGCGGGGAAGTCGTGGAAGAAGGAATCGCGCATCGCGTCGAAGAGTGCAAACGGATTCGCGCTGTCACGCTGCGTGAGATTCCGGCGTCCGGCAAAAGGTACAAGTCCAAACATGATGATCAACTCCTTAGAGATGCTGCGGCGGTACACTGTTTGGAATGCACGCCGCTGTTCGTTGTTGTTTGATTGGGAAGGTGCTGCTTGTTGTTCACCTTTCGATTGTTATTATACCTCAAATAGTCAAAAAGTCAATAGGTCAAAAAGAAAAATTTGAAAAATTTTTGGGAGGGACTATAATGGAGAACGTAATGTGATGGATTTCCTGCAAGGAGAGATGAGGCATGGATAAAGAAGTTCTTTTTATCGGCTATCCGAAGTGCTCGACCTGCCAGAAGGCGGAGAAGTTTCTGCGGGCGCACGGCTGTGAGGCTCCGATGCGCGATATTGTGACGGAGAAGCCGACGGCGGAGGAGCTGCGTACGTGGCACGCACGGAGCGGGCTGCCGCTGAAGCGGTTCTTCAATACGAGCGGGATGCTCTACCGTGAGCTGGGGCTGAAGGACAAGCTGCCCTCAATGACGGAGGAGGAGCAGTACGCTGTGCTCGCCTCGGACGGGATGCTCGTAAAGCGTCCGCTCCTCATCACGCATGACCGTGTGTGCACGGGTTTCCGTGAACAGGAGTGGGCGGAGATTTTTGCGTGAGAGAGGTGTATGTATGAAACGCGAATACATGGACGGCATTTTCTATGCGCTGCTCTTTGCGATCCCGGCGTACATTCTGGGGCTGTATTTTCCGATTGTGGGCGGCCCTGTGTTCGGCATCCTGCTCGGTATGCTGTTCGCGAAGAAGCGGCGGCCGAAGACGACCGAGAGCGGGATCAAATTTACGGGCAAGAAGATTTTGCAGTATGCGATCATCTTGCTCGGCTTTGAGATGAATCTCTTTCATGTGGTGGAGGTCGGGGAGCAGTCGCTCTATGTCATGATCTTCACGCTGCTTGCGGCGTTCGGCGCGGCGTTCCTGATGGGAAAGGTTCTGGGGATGGATCGCGATATGACCGCGCTTGTCGGCGCGGGGACGGCGATCTGCGGCGGCTCTGCGATTGCGGCGGTCGCGCCCGTCATTGGGGCGAAGGATCGGGATGTTGTGATCTCGATTGCGACGATCTTTTTCTTCAATGTGCTTGCGGTCTTTATCTTCCCGTTCCTCGGACACAGCTGGGGAATGTCGGATGCGGGCTTCGGGATGTGGGCGGGGACGGCGATCAACGACACGTCATCCGTGGTCGCAGCGGGCTATGCCTACAGCCATGATGCAGGTGCGTACGCGACGATTGTGAAGCTGACGCGCACGCTGATGATTGTGCCGGTCTGCCTGTTCTTCGCCTTGCTCATGATGCGCAGTGCGGCGCAGAGCGGCGCGGGTTTCTCGCTGAAGCGCATCTTCCCAATGTTTGTGCTCTACTTTGTGCTCGCGTGCATTGTGAACACGACAGGCATTCTCCCCGCCGAAGTTTCGCACGGGCTTGGGATGCTCGGCAAGTTCTCGATTGTGCTCGCGATGAGTGCAATCGGGCTGAACACGGATCTGCCGTCGCTCATCAAACACGGGACGCGTCCGCTCCTGCTCGGCATGGTCTGCTGGATCGCCGTCGCGGGTACGTCGCTCATCGTGCAGCACGCGTTGGGGCTTTTATAAGGAGAAATCATGATGGAAGAGCATGAAATTGAGCTGCGTCCGTTCCCTCCGTTTCTGCCGCCGAACGCAACGGTGATGATGATGGGGACGTTCCCGCCAAAGCCGGAGAAGCGGACGATGGAGTTCCACTATCCGAATTTCCAAAACGATATGTGGCGTGTCTACGGGTTGGTATTCTTCGGCGATGCGATGCACTTTCAGCATGGGGAAGAAAAGGCGTTTGACGCGGAGAAGATCAAGGCGTTCCTCACGGAGCGCGGCATCGCCTCCTGTCCGACGGTGCGCCGCGCGATTCGTGAACACGACAATGCCTCGGACGCGTTTCTTGAGGTGGTGGAGAAGGTCGATCTGCCCGCCGTGCTCGCCGAGATTCCGCGCTGCCGCCGCATCTGCACGACGGGCGGCAAGGCGACGGAGATCCTGCTCACGCTGCTTGCGACGGAGGTCAAGGCAAAGGATTTCAAAACGGGGATGACCATTGCCGCACGCTGCGGCGACCGCGACCTCCTCGTCACGCGACTCCCGTCTACCTCACGCGCCTATCCGATGAAGCTCGAAAAGAAGGCGGAGGCATATCGGAAGTTTTTCGTTGAGGCGGGATTTACGGTGGCAGAATGATAAAACGAGGATTGCCGCATACGGCAATCCTCGTTTTTTGGTCAGCCCACAATGGAACATTGGTTGTTTTCGAGCAAGTGAAGCAGTCGGCTGGATGGTCCCGACGGTTGATTCCTACCGGTTTCCCATGCTTTGACGGTGCGGCAGGAAACACCGAAGTAAGAAGCAAATGTCCTTTGCGTTACTCCTTCCCGTTGACGAATGCTCTTGATTCGTTCCGGCGAATAGATTGGCACGGTCGCTATTTCGAGCGTACGGTGTTCTCTTTGAAGTTTCGTGTCGCCGCTCTCTGCATCGGCCATAGCCTCGTCTATGGCGGCAGACAGAACGGAAAAGGCTGTACTCATTCCGGTATCCTCCTTTTTTGTAGAGATTTCTCAAGTTGTTCGATTTGCTTCTTGAGGATTGTGCATTCCGCAGAAGAAAGGTTTTCCTGTTCGTTTTTGGCAAAGACAGCAAACAGATAGATGCGTTCGTATTCTTCGAAGTCGACATAACAGATGCGGACACTGCCGCGCTTTCCACGATGCTCATACGGAAATCGCATCTTACGCAGACGCCCTGTACCCTGAATCACATTGCCCAATTTCGGATGCTGCAAGAGCGCATACTCCAAGCGGCGTAAATCTTTGTCGGTAAAATGAAGGCGTTTCCACTCTTTGAGAAATACCGTTGCTTGGATAAACATTCTGGATAGTTTCAGTGGAATCACCTGCCTCTTGAAGATAGTTTACTACGATTGAATCGTGATCGTCAAGAAAAAATGGCACGATACAAGCGTCTGCTCATACCGTGCCGTTTGTTATGCGATTCCTTAGAAAAGATCCTCAGCGAGGATGATGGTCTGCTCGCGCGAGGGTCCGACGGAAACGATGCCGAGGGCGATGCCCGTGACCTCTGCCATGCGTGCAAGGTATTTGCGCGCGTTCTCGGGCAGCGCGTCGTAGCTGCGGATGCCCGAGATGTCCGTCTTCCACCCGGGGAAGGTCTCGTAGACGGGTTCGACCTCGGCGAGGATATTGAGGCTCGCGGGAACGCCCTTCAGCAACTCACCCCGATACTTGTAGCCCGTGCAGATCTTGATCTCGTCGAAGCCGTCGAGGATGTCAAGGCGCGTGACTGCCATGTAGTCGATCCCTGAGAGCAGCCCTGCGTGACGGACGACGACGGCATCGAGCCAGCCCGTGCGGCGCGGACGTCCCGTGACCGTGCCGAACTCATGCCCTGCCTCGCGCAGTTTCTCACCAATCTCATTGAGCTGCTCGGTGGGGAAGGGACCCTCGCCGACGCGTGTGCAGTATGCTTTCACAACGCCGACGACCTTGTTGATCTTCTTCGGCGCAACGCCTGCGCCGATGGTGACGCCGCCCGAGATGGGGTGCGATGCGGTGACGTATGGGTACGTTCCGTAGTCGATGTCGAGCATGGTCGCCTGTGCGCCCTCAAAGAGCACCTTGCGTCCTGCGTCGATCTCCTCGTTGATGAGGGGGATGGTGTCGGTGACGAGCGGGCGCAGACGCTCGGCGTAGCCCTGATACTCCTTCAGAACTTCCTCGTAGTCGAGCGGTTCGTGGTGGTAGACGGCGGCAAGTTCGCCGTTCTTATTGTCGAGGTTTTTCTTGAGTTTTTTCGCAAACTCGTCCTTTTCCATGAGGTCGCAGACGCGGATGCCGATGCGGTCGTCGCGATCCATGTAGCAGGGGCCGATGCCACGCCCCGTCGTGCCGATCTTGTCCGCGCCGCGCTGCGCGTCGCCGATGCCGTCCATGAGGCGGTGATAGGGCATGACGACGTGGGCACGGTCGGAGATACGGATATTCGAGGTGTCGATGCCGCGTGCCTCCATAGCGTCCATTTCCTGTAAGCACACCTCAGGGTCAAAGGCGACACCGTTCGCGATGATGTTGTGTGTACCCTTGTAGAGGATGCCCGAGGGGAGAAGGCGCAGCTTGTACTCCTCACCTGCAGCGACGACGGTATGCCCCGCGTTGCAGCCGCCCTGGAAGCGGACGACGGTGTCCGCCTTGCTTGCGAGGTAGTCGACGATCTTTCCCTTGCCCTCGTCGCCCCACTGCGTTCCCGTGATAACGATGGTTGACATAGATATAGTCCCCTTTATTTTTTCTCAGAGTCCGAAGCGTGCAAAGATGGAGTCCACATGACGCAGGAAATAGGTGTGGTCGAAACATGCTTCGATTTCATCCTGCGTGAGATGGGCGGCGATGTCCGCGTCCTTTTCGATGTTCGTACGGAAATCCTCGTTGTCGAGCCAGCGCTTCATGGCGTTGCGCTGTACCCAGACGTAGGCGGTCTGGCGCAGCACTCCCTTGTTGACGAGTGCCGTGAGGATGCGCTGACTGTAGATCAGTCCGCCCGTGCGGTTCATGTTGTGCATCATGGCATCGGGGTAGACCAGCAGCTTGTCCACGATGTTCGTCAGCTTGTGCAGACAGTAGTCCACGTTGATGGTCGTGTCGGGCAGGATGACGCGCTCGACGGAGGAGTGCGAGATGTCGCGTTCATGCCAGAGGGTGATGTTTTCGAGTGCTGCGACGGCGTTGCCGCGCACGAGACGCGCCATGCCGGAGACGCGCTCGCAGTTGATCGGGTTGCGCTTGTGCGGCATCGCGGACGAGCCCTTCTGTCCCGGCTTGAAGAACTCCTCCGCCTCGCGGATGTCCGTGCGCTGGAGGCTGCGGATCTCCGTTGCGATCTTCTCCATCGTGCCCGCAAGGATGGCGAGCGTTGTGATGAACTCCGCGTGACGGTCGCGCTGAATGACCTGCGTGGCAAGGCTGACGGGCGTGAGCCCCAGTTTTTTGCACGTCAGCTCTTCGATGCGCGGGTCGATGTTGGAGTAGGTGCCGACCGCGCCCGAGAGCTTACCGACGGAGACGATCTCCTTCGCACGCGTCAGGCGCTCGATGTCGCGGTCGATCTCGCCGCTCCACAGGAGCAGCTTCAGTCCGAACGTCATCGGCTCTGCGTGAATGCCGTGCGTGCGTCCGATGCACGGGGTCTGACGGAACTCCTCGGCACGGCGGCGTAGTACTTCACGGAAGGCATGAAGATCCTCCAGGATGATCGCAGCGGCATCGCGCATCATGATGCAGTATGCCGTATCCTTCACGTCGCTTGAGGTCAGCCCCTTGTGGATGTACTTCGAGTCCTCGCCGACATTTTCCTCCAGATTCGTGAGAAATGCAATGATGTCGTGATCGGTGGTCTTTTCGATCTCGTTGATGCGTGCGACATCGAACTTGGCGTTCGCCTTGATGTTCTGCACGGCGGCGGCGGGGATCTCGCCCAGCTCCGCCATCGCCTCGCATGCGGCAAGCTCCACGTTCAGAATGGTTTGCCACTCGTTTTGCAGCGACCAGAGACGCCCCATCTCCGAGCGTGTATATCTCTCTATCATGTGTTTCCTCCTGTTCATGGAAATGAACATAACTCAACAGTCTTATCATATATCGTGCGGCGTGGAATGTCAATCACGGGGCGCACGGTGAACGACGTATACATCATAGAAAGAATTTATCTTTTATTATTTTCATTTCATAAATTTGGATGTATAATGGTATCCATAAAAGGGGGTGTGATGATGTTCCGTCGTATACTTGCCGTGGGCGATGTGCATGGTCATATGGATGCACTGCGCGCCCTATGGAAAAAGATCGAATTCGACGATAAACAGGATATGCTGGTTTTTCTCGGCGACTACATCGACCGCGGTCCTGCACCGGTGGAGGTGCTTCGCTTTGTACGGGCACAGGTGGAGCGTCATGCGAATGTGTATGCCCTCTGCGGCAACCATGAGGCGATGATGCTCGGCTACATCGACGCGTACGGGCTGGGCAGAACGCTGCGCGGGCATTTTGACATCTGGCTGATGAACGGCGGCAAGGTGACGAAAAAGCAGCTTGCCGCACTGCCGGCGGCAGAGTCGGAGGAACTTGTCTCCTTCGTGCGGGAGCGTCCGCTCTATCATCGCGTCCGGCATGACGGACAGCGCATCCTGTTCGTTCATGCGGGGGTGCATCCCACGCGAAAGGATCAGACCGCCGAGGATCTGCTGTGGATTCGTGAGCCGTTCCTCGACCACTATCGCGGCAGTGAACTGGTCGTCGTCGGGCATACGCCAACGCAGTTGATCGGTGGGCACGACATGGAACGGAATACGCCGCTCTTTTTGGAGAACAACATCATTGCGTGCGATACGGGGAGCTTTCTCCCCGGCGGGCGCATCAGCTGCGTGGATGTGGGGCGCTATCTCGACCTGCGCAGCGCGGGGCGGACGCCCACATCGGCGGAACTTGCCGCGTGTTATGTGCAGTCGGCGTGAATTTTTGAAGGAGATTCGGGGATTGGGGATACACAAGGGAAATATCTATGTCGAATGAAACGAAGTTGAGCCGCCGCAGATTTTTGAAGGCGGCTGCGGCACTGGGCGTGCTTGGGGCGGGTGGCGCGGCGCTCTGGCACATGGGGCTGAGCCGCCTCAAGGATTTTGGACTGCCGCGCACCGCGCAGGTGATCTATGCGGAGCGGCTGCGTCAGATCGTGGCGGAGGACAACGGGCGCGGGCGCACCATCATGTGGGATCTTGTTGTGCCGCTGGAGAATCAGGTGCTCGAACTGCGTCTGCCGCGCGAAGATCGGGCGCGGACGTACCCCGTGCGCGAGGCTTTTTTTACGGACGATGGTCTGACGCTCTATCAGTATGCTGCGGAGCCGGATCAGCTCACGCCCGGTACGCACTACCGTTACCGCATTGTGGCGGGGACGGCGGCGACAGACTGGCAGGATCTCTATGCGCCGCTGCCGGACGAGCCTTACAAGATGCTCATTTTCCCCGACGCGCAGTCGGCGAACTACGGGGACTGGCAGCAGCTCGCGCATCTCGCGTGGGCGCGCAATACGGACGCGCAGCTCTTTGCGTGCATGGGCGATCTCGTGGACAATGGTGAGGATCGCACGCAGTGGGCGGCATTTTTTCGCGGTGTCGAGGAGGTGATGCGCGTCATTCCGGGCGCACCCGTCATGGGCAACCATGAGACGTATAATCTGGAATGGAAAACGCGTCTGCCCGAGGCATATCTGAATTATTTCAAAACCCCGCCGAACGGGAGCAAGGAGTTCGAACGATACTACTATTCGTTTGACCACGGCGCGGTACACTACATCGTGCTCTGCACGCAGCAGAAGGAACTCGTGGGATTCAAGGACGGGTTGGTCGCTGAGCAGCTGTCATGGATCCGCCGCGATCTCAAGGCGCACAGAAAACGCTGGAACGTCGTCCTCATGCACAAGGATGTCCTGCAATACCGCATCCACGGACGCCCCGAGCGGGAGGAGGGGATCGACGAGGAGAACGGGCTCGTGTGGATGCCCGTATTCGACGAGCTTGCGATTGATGTCGTCTTTACGGCGCATCTGCACACCTATCGCAACCGCGGTCACATCTATCATTTTACAAAAACGCCGGACAAGAAAGGCCCGCTCTACATCCTCACGGGCGTTGCGGGCGATGTGCGCTATCCGAATCTCTGGATCGACCATGCCTTTGACGAGGCGACGCTGCCGCAGCCCGAGACGGACAACTATCTCACGATGGAGGTCGCGCATGACGCGCTTGAGATCGCTTGCTTCCTGCCCGACGGCACGGAGATGGATCGCGTGCGTGTGACGAAGCGATAGCGGGGGCAGCGCTGATAAATTCGCATTCCTATTGAAAAAATGTGCTCGTTGTTGTATAATACGCATAGAAAAAGGTGCTATCGTGTAAACGGTCAGCCCCTTGTAGAAGGAATGTAATCCGCCTATAGGTTGGCTGCTAGGGGCGGATTACTTTTTTATCAGTAACACTAGAACGATTAGCAGTAACAGAGTTATGTTTGTTTCGTTCATCGTCAATCACCTCATTTCGAGGCCGTGATTGACCGTCCACCGAATAGATAGCACCAGTTGCATTATAACACATTGGACAGTCTGTGTACTGTCTTTTTTTTGCGAAAATGTTTGTAAACCAGAACAAAATAAACTGGTTGACAGTGAAACACGAAACGTGTATGATAAAGCAAGTTTATTTTACGGATAAATATGCTTGGAGGTATCAGAAGATTATGAAGCTACGAGAAATGATCCTTTGCGGGCTCTTTATTGCGCTCGTTGCGGTCGGCGCGTTCGTCCGCATCCCGGTTGGAACGGACGTATATACGCTCCAGTTCCTCTTTACACTACTCGCGGGGCTGATGCTCGGGGCGCGGCTCGGTGCGCTCGCGATCGGGACGTATGTGCTGATGGGACTGGTCGGGATTCCCGTCTTTGCCTCGGGCGGCGGGCCCTCGTATGTGCTTCAGCCGACGTTCGGCTACCTCGTGGGCTTCATTGTGCAGGGTTGGGTGACGGGCGCGTTTGTTCGCACGGGCGCGCCGACGTTCCGTCGTGCACTGACGGCGTGCCTTTTAGGCATGGTGGTGGTCTATGTCTTTGGCATTTCGTATTTCTACTTCGCATCGAACTACATCATCGACGCGCCGATCGGGTTCTGGGTGGCGATCTGGTACTGCGGGGTCTTGCAGGTTCTGCCGGACTTCCTGCTCTGTGTCGCGGCGGCGTACATCGGCGTGCGGACACAGAAGGCGGGACTTTGGCTGTAATGGAAGCTGGCTGTGAGGTGTGATGCCTCCTAAGCGAACCATAGTGGAGCAAGCGGAAACGAGGGCACGTTCTGCCCCCCTGCGGATTTCTTTCGTTCAAGCGTAGCGCGTTTGAAATCCGCAGGTATTTCGGCAGATAAGTGCCTGACCGCTTGCGTAACTAAGTGTTCGCGTGGAGCATTACACCGCGCATGGAGGAGAGTACACGATGGGCAAGGCATTATTTATTACAGGCACGGGTACGGACATCGGCAAGACCTACGTCACGGGGCTGATTGTGAAAAAACTCGTGGATGCGGGGCTGCGTGCGGGCTACTACAAGGCGGCTCTCTCGGGGGCGGAGGTGGCTGCGGACGGCACGCTGCTGCCGGGAGATGCGCTCCATGTCGCACGCGTCGCGCATCTTGCGGCGGAGGATACAACGGTTTCCTATGTTTACCGCGACGCCGTATCCCCTCATCTCGCCGCGCAGATCGAGGATCGTCCGATGGATTTCGACAAGGTGGAGCGGGACTTTCGCGCGGCAAAGGAGCGGACGGAGTATCTGACCGTCGAGGGCAGCGGCGGCATCATCTGCCCCCTGCGCTGGGACAATGAGGAGCACGTTATTCTGGACGATCTCGCCCTGCGGCTCGGGCTCTCTGCGCTTGTCGTCGCGGACGCGGGGCTCGGCACGATCAACGCCGCCGTCCTCACAGCGGAGCATTTGAAGATGCGTGGCATTCCGCTGAGGGGATTCATCTTTAACAATTGGCAGGGCGGCGCGATGCAGGAGGACAATGTGCGGATGGTGGAGATCCTGACGGGAGCACGCGTGCTTGCCTGTGTAGAGCACGGTGCTGCAAAGCTGCCGATGGCGGCGGACGCACTTGCCGCATTGTATCAGTAACGGAGAAAGAAGGAGAGCATTATGCCGACGATTGAGGAGCGCGATCTGCGCCATATCTGGCATCCGTGCGCACAGATGAAGGACTATGAGGAACTGCCGCCCATGGTGATAGACCACGCAAAGGGCGCGTGGCTCTACGATGTGCACGGGCATTCCTATCTCGACATCGTGAGTTCGTGGTGGGCGAACCTCCTCGGGCACGCGAACGAGAAGATCAATGCGCGGATTGCGGCGCAGCTTGACCGCCTCGAACACGTCATCTTTGCGAATTTCTCCCACCGCCCCGCGATTGAACTCGCCGAGCGGCTTGCCGCGCTCGTGCCCGAGGGACTGACGAAGTTCCACTTCAACGACAACGGATCGTCGGCGGTCGAGGCGGCGCTCAAGATGGCGTTCCAATACTGTCAGCAGACGGGGCGCACGGAGAAAACCCGCTTTATGTGCCTTTCGGAGGGCTACCACGGCGAGACCATCGGCGCACTCTCGGTTGGGAGCATGGATCTCTTTGCCGAGATGTACAAACCCATGATGATGGACAACATTCACGTCGAGGCTCCCGACTGCTACCGCTGTCCGTACGGGAAACAGCGCGGGAACTGTGACTGTGCGTGCATTGAGCACGCGGAGCGTGCCTTTGCACAGCACGGGCACGAAACGGCAGCGATGATCGTCGAGCCGCTGCTCCAAGGGAGTGCGGGGATGCGCATCTACCCCGAGGAATACCTCAGAAAACTGCGTGCGCTCTGTGATACCTATGATGTGCTCCTTATCGCGGACGAGATCGCGACGGGCTTCGGGCGTACGGGACGGCTTTTTTCGTGTGAGCGTGCGGGCGTCTCGCCCGATCTCATGTGCCTCTCGAAGGGGTTGACGGGCGGCTATATGCCGATGTCCATTACCATCGTTAAGGAAAAGATCTACGAGGCGTTCTATGCCGACTGGAGCGAGGGCAAGGCGTTCATGCATAGTCATACCTATGCGGGCAATCCGCTCGGCTGTGCGGCCGCGCTTGCGGTGCTCGACATCCTCGACGAGGAAAATGTATTGGAGCAGGCGGAGCATACCGCCGCGTGGCTGACAGAGCGGATGACGGAGGCGTTCGGCGCACATCCAAACGTCGGCGAGATCCGTCACATCGGACTGATTCACGCCGTCGAGCTCGTCGAGGATCGCGCGGAGAAACGTTCCTTTGACAGTGCGCGCCGCCTCGGCTACGCCATCTATCGCCGTGCGCTGAAACATGGTCTGCTGCTGCGTCCGCTCGGCGACGTGCTCTACTTCAATCCGCCGCTCAACATCGGTATGCCCGATCTCGAAATCGCCATTGAGCGCATGAAGCTCTCGATGGACGAAGTGCTCGGGGCGTAAACGGCGACAAGGGAGACATCCGATGGGTGTCTCTTTTTTTGGTGAAAAGCTGTAGCGTATGGTGATTGAACGAAATGCCCTTCAATGTTATAATGACAGTGATTTTCATGAAGGGGGTGCGGCGATGCCGATGGATGAGTTTGCGTGGCGCGTGCGTCTGGCACGGCGGCGCAAGGCACATCAGCGCAAATTTATGCTGGCGGCGGCACTGATCGCACTGACGATGCTGGCAATTGCGTGGTACCTCGCCTACTACATTCAGCGTCCCGTCTATGCCTTGGAGCAGGCGGCACAGGCAGCTGCCGGGCACGATACGGAGCTTTTTCTGCGGCGCGTGGACATCGCCGCCGTCGCCGGTGCGGGCTATGACGATCTCACCTATGTCCTCTTTGCACGCGATACGAGCCTCAAGGCGGCGGAGCGCAGTGCTTCCGGCAAGTTCTATGAGAGCATCAAAGACAGCGTTGCGGATGGATTTGTACGTACGATTGAGAACGCTGTGCGGACGGGGCTGTGGGCGGAGCCGGACGGCACGGATGAGCTGAAGGGACGGCAGCTCGGCATCGACTTTGAGTATCTGATGGAGTGCAGTCATCTGCGGGATACGGAGCTTGTGTCCATTGATTCTGTCGTACGCGACGGGCGTGCGGCGTCGGCGACTGTCACCGTGCGCGACGGCGGCACGGGGCTTGCGTTCCCCCTGCAGCTGCGCATGGAGAAGGGCGATACGGGATGGCGGATCGTGCGCATCGTGAACTACCGTGCCTATCTTGAGGCGGTTCAGACGGCATCCGCCGCAGATACCGCGCGGTACATCGAGGCGACACGTCCGATTGTGGATCGCTACAACGGTGTGTTCCGCACGGCGCAGCGCGAGTTCCGCAGTCTGACGGAAACGGCATGGAGCACCTATACGACGGAGCGGCGCAAAGCTCTCATAAATCTTTTGCAGGAGAATATGATCCCTGTGCTGAAAAAATACCAACGCGAGCTGGATGCCGTGGAGATCCCGCGCGGTGCGCAGTATCTCGCCGCACAGCGGAAGGCGGCGACGGAGGCCTCCATCGCCTCGTACGAGAGCTTTGTGAAGGGGCTTGACAAGGGGATGCCCGAGGACTTTGCCCGTGCCGAAACCCTCCACAAGAAGGCACTGACGTACGACCTGCGCGTCGGCGACATGATCCGGCGCAGCGCGGTGAGCGAGGAGACCCCCGCGACCCCGTGAGAAGTATATAGAAAAAGGTCTTACCATACGCGACTGTGCGTGTGATAAGACCTTTTCTATATGGAAATTTGTACGGATGTGCGCCGCAGCGCCCTACGGCATCCCATCCACAGCAGCCCCGCCATGACAAAGAAGCTGGCACTGTAGGCACTGTAGACGATGTGCATGGAGTGGATGCCGACGATGTCCCACGCAAAGCACCACGCGACGCGGAAGATGCAATAGGCGGCGAGGGCGGTCAGCATGGGATAGAGTGTGTCGCCGAGGCCGCGCAGCGCACCGATGTAGATTTGATTGATGCCGTAGAGGAAGTAGAAGGGGAATGTGTAGTACACAGCGTCAAGCGCATTTGCCACAACGGCGGGATCGTCGGTAAAGAGGGCGATGAGCGCGGGGGCGGCAAGCCCTGCGGCGAGCGCCATGCCCATTGCCCCGCCCGCCGCAATCCGGAGACTCATGCGCAGCCCCTCCCGTACGCGTGCGAGATCGTGCGCACCGACATTCTGTCCGATGAAGCTCGTGAGCGCGATGCCGAACGCAAAGAGGGGGTAGTAGAGGAAACCCTCGATGCGTGCGTAGACGGTCATGCCCGCCATCGCCGCATAGCCGAACGAGTTGATGTAGGTCTGGATGACGAGGGAGGAGATGCTCATAAAGACCGCCTGAAGTCCTGCGGGAATGCTCGTACCGAGGATGGGCAGGAGATGGCGCGGGGTGAAAAAGGGGCGGGTAAGGCGCAGTTGCCACGCGCCGCGCAGACAAAGGAGCTTGTGCAGGGCGAGGAGCGCGGAGACATACTGCGCCGCGACAGTCGCCATCGCCGCACCCGCGATCCCGCACGGGATAACGATGAGGAGGAGCACATCAAGGGCGATGTTGAGCACGACGGCGACGGCGAGGTAGTGGAGCGCACTCGTCGTATTGCCGAGGGCGCGCAGAATTGCCGCCGCTGTGTTGTAGAGGAGCTGTGCGAGCATCCCGCCGAGCGCGATGCGCAGATAGAGACCCGCCTGCGGGATGAGATCGGCGGGCGTGGAGAGTGCCGTGAGCAGCGGTTCGGTCAGCAGGATGCCTGCCGCCGTGAAGAGCACGGCAAAGGTGATGACTGTGACGAAGATGCTCTGTACGAGCGCACTCAGACGGTCATACTGCTTTTCCCCGTAGAGATGCGAAACGAGGACACTGAGCCCCGCCGAGAATCCGATGAAGAAATTGACCATGACGGAGAGGACAAGGCTCGACGTGCCGACAGCGGCGAGCGCCTCCGCGCCGAGCACCTGCCCGACGAGGGCGGTGTCAGCGATGGTGTAGAACTGTTGGAGCAGCTGCGAGAGCAGAATCGGCAGCATGAAGATAAGCAGCTGGCGCACAATCGCGCCGCGTGTAAAGTCCTGCTGATCCGCACTGTGAAAGAGCAGAACGTGCAGATGATGCAAATTGTGATGGAGAAAGTCGTACGTGAGCGGATTGCGTATACCGTAGATGCGCTCGTGCCGTTTGAGGGCGTGGAGCTTGCTGAGCATTTCTTTCATAATGAGATATTTTATCACATAGGAGGGGATATGCAAACAAAAAACAGGAGAACCGTGCGGTTCTCCTGTGCGCTGTTGCAGATCAGAATGCGGGGATGATTGCGCCCTTGTACTTCTCATTGATGAAGTTCTTGACCGCCTCGGAGTGGAGCGCCTTGATGAGCGCTTGGATCTCGGGGCGGCTCTCATCGCCCTGACGGACGACGAGGATGTTGACGTACGGGGAGGTCTTGTCCTCCATAAAGAGCGCGTCACGTGTCGGGACAAGATCCGCCTGCATTGCCCAGTTCGTGTTGATGACGGAGATGTCCACATCGTCGAGCGTGCGCGGCAGCTGCGGCGCCTCGATCTCCTTGAACTGGAGCTTTTTCGGATTGTCCGTGACATCCTGCACGGTCGCGGCCGCACCGACACCGTCCTTCAGCTTTAGAAGTCCTGCACGCTCAAGGAGGAGCAGGGCGCGTCCGCCGTTCGTCGGATCGCTCGGGATGGAGACCTGTGCGCCGTCCTTGATCTCATTGATGTTCTTGATCTTGTGCGAGTAGATGCCCATCGGCTCGACGTGGACACCGAGGACGTTCGCGAGTTTCAGCTCGGGATGCTCGGTGACAAAGTTCTTGAGGTACGGCTCGTGCTGAAAGAAGTTCGCGTCGATCTCCTTGTCGTTCGTCGCGAGGTTCGGCTGTACATAGTCGTTGAACTCGACGATTTCGAGTTTGATGCCTTCCTTTGCGAGTTCGGGTTTTACAACCTCAAGGATCTCGGCGTGCGGCACGGGAGATGCGCCGACTTTGATAACCTTTTCTGTCTTGCCGCTGTCCGCGCCGCCACCACAGCCGACGAGAGCAAGGGTGGCGAGGGCAAGTACGAGGGTGAGTAGTTTCTTCATAAAGACCTCCTTAAAATTATCTCTTGTTCAGTCGCGCGGCGAGAGCATTGCCCGCAAACTGCACGAGTTGGACGAGAATGATGAGGATGACGACAGTTGCGATCATGATGTCGGGGCGGAATCTCTGGTAGCCGTAGCGGATGGCGAGGTCGCCCAGACCGCCGCCGCCGATGGCTCCCGCCATTGCCGACTCGCCGACGAGGGCGATGATAACGGTCGTGAGCTGGCTCACGATGCCGGGCATGGACTCAGGGAGCAGCACGCGCGTGATGATCTGCATCGGTGTCGCGCCCATCGCGAGCGCCGCCTCAATGAGACCGTGCGGCACCTCGCGCAGTGAGGTCTCCACCTGCCGTCCGATGAAGGGGACGGAGGCAATGACGAGCGGTACCATCGCCGCCGTTGTTCCGATGGCAGAGCCGACGATGAGACGCGTCAGCGGAATGATCGCCACCATCAGGATGATAAACGGGATGGAGCGCACGGCGTTGACAATGCCGCCAACGAGGCGGTTCACCATCGGTGTGTCGAGAATCCCGCCCCGCGCCGTGACGTGCAGGAGCACGCCGAGCGGCACGCCGAGGACGGTCGAGATCGCCATGCTGACGATCACCATGTAGAGTGTTTCGCCCAGCGCCTTAGTTAAGAGGGGCATCATTTCGGCGGACATAGCCGATCACCTCCTGTTTCAAATGCTGTGCGGACAGATACGAGATCGCCGCCTCAATGTCCCTGCGCTCCCCGCGTATGCCGATGATCATGCGTCCGAACGGCAGCTCCTTGATCTGGTCGAGTGTCCCGTAGAGCATCGTGACCTCGATATCGGGGAAGAGGCGGATCATATCTGCGAGTACGGGGTCGTCCGCATTCTCCCCGAGGAAGGTGAGGCGCAGCAGCATATAGCTGTCCGGGCTCGGCGTTTCTTCGATGGGATTCCCACGGAACGCCGTCGGCAGCTCGTTCGAGAGAAGAACGCTGATGAACTCCTTTGTAATCTTCTCGCGCGGCGCGGTGAACACATCCACCACGTCGCCCTCCTCGGCGATGACACCGCCGTCGATCACGGCGACGCGATCGCAGATGTCCTTGATGACCTGCATCTCGTGCGTGATGACGACGACCGTCAGCCCCATACGGCGGTTGATGTCGCGGATGAGTGCGAGGATGGATTTCGTCGTCTGCGGATCGAGCGCCGAGGTCGCCTCATCGCACAGCAACACCTTTGGATCGTTCGCGAGCGCACGTGCGATGCCGACGCGCTGCTTCTGTCCGCCCGAGAGCTGGCTCGGATACGCATCCGCCTTGTCTGCAAGCCCCACGAGTGCAAGCAGCTCCGTGACCTTTGGCCGGATTTCGTCTGCGGATTTGCCCGCGAGCTTCAGCGGGAATGCGACATTGTCGTAGACTGTTGCGGAGGACAGCAGGTTGAAATGCTGGAAGATCATGCCGATCCGGCGGCGTTCCTCGCGCAGCTCGCTCTCGCTCATCTTCATGAGGTCACGTCCGCCCACAAGCACCTCTCCGCTCGTCGGACGTTCGAGCATATTGATGCAGCGGATGAGCGTCGATTTGCCCGCGCCCGACAGCCCGATGATGCCGTAGATCGTGCCGCGTCCGATATGGAGGTCGATGCCGCGCAGCGCGTGGATGTCCCCCTCATATGTTTTGGTAATATTTTTCAGATGTATCATATGATTGTTTTCCTTTGGCTGAGATTCCGATTAAACGTAGCACACACACGGCTTTTTGTCAACATTCCCAACCACGGTGCGCGATAAATGGTATTAGATTCTCTCTATGAATAAATAAAAAAGATTCTGTTGTCAGTGAGGGCAATCTCGGCTATAATAGGAGCAGACCATTGCAGAACAGTTTCCTCTGTGAGAAAAGATATTGCTAATGAGAATCGTTTGCGCTATAATAGTGTATCGGTCGATTCTTCGGAGGCATATGTACGGCACTCCGGCACAGAGGGGGGATACTACGATGCGTTGTCCAGATTTTGAGCATCTGCTCGGTTATCACGCTGCACCCCTGCTGGCGGGTCTGACGGCAGGAAGTCTGCTGTCCTTTCAAAAGAGCCGCTTTCAGGATTTTGACGCACTGCTCGCGTCCTATGAGCCATGTTTTTCCTGCAAGGGGATCTCGACGTTCCGCGTCGCCGAGGGCGAGGAGTACGTCCTCATCCTGTTTTATCGCGCGGAGCTTGTATCACGCGCACTTGCCGCACCGCAGGCGCAGGACATCCTGTGCGGGGCGGGCTACCGTCTGACGGACAGCATGGAGGAGCGGCTTGAGTTTCTGCGCCTCCGTATGCGTGTCCGCAAGACGCTCCCGCCGGAGGTCGGACTTTTCCTCGGCTATCCGCCGGAGGATGTGCGGGCGTTCATCGAACGGCGCGGGCAGGACTTCGTCTACAGCGGATACTGGAAGGTCTACACGAACGAGGCTGAGGCGCGTGCGCTCTTTGAGCGGTACTCGGTCTGTACGCAGGAGTTCTGTACGCGGCTTGAGGCGGGACGTCCCCTTGCCGAGTTGGTACAGGCAGTATAGAGAGCGCAGAGCGCTCAAGATTCTATGAGGAGGATTTCACATGGCAAAGGTAGCAGTTGTGTACTGGTCCGGCACGGGCAACACGCAGAAGATGGCAGAGGCCGTCGTCGAGGGCGTACAGGGTGCGGGCGCTGATGTTGAGTGCTTTGAGGTAGACAGCTTCTCCGTCGATCAGATCGACGGTTATGACGGTCTCGCGCTCGGTTGCCCCTCGATGGGTGCGGAGGAGCTTGAGGAGGGCTCGTACGAGCCGTTCTTTGCTGGGGCGGTTGAGAGCGGCAAGCTTTCCGGCAAGCCGGTTGTGCTCTTCGGCTCGTGGGGCTGGGGTGCAGGTGCGTGGATGGAGACTTGGTCCGAGCGCACGAAGGAAGCCGGTGCGAATCTCGTCGATACGTTCATCGTTGAGAACGAGCCGGACGATGAGGGGATCGAGGGCAGCAAGAACCTCGGTGCAGCACTCGTCGGCGCGTGCTGATCGGATACAGCGCAGCTTGATTTGACAGAAAAGAGTCGCTTCGCGCGGGGCGGCTCTTTTTCTATGAGCATTGATATTTGTTGGCAGGATTTTTTGACCTGTATGGAGAATCCATAAAAGATATGTGTTTTGCATAATTTCGCTTTGTGCGATTGCGGATCAGGAAGGGCGGATGATCTATGGAGACTGAGGCAGCGGCGGCCGCCGTGCAGACGGCGGGGTTCATACACCCTGTCATGGCAGATGTGATGACGATATTGTCGTTTGTCCTTGTTATGGCGAGCGTCGGTATTGCCGCCATTGCAACGCATTATGCGTGGCGGCAGACGGGCGGTACGGTCGATGTGATCGAGGGACACGTTTCATGGCTGCGCACGGAGGCGGAGCGTCTGGCGGCAGAGATCCAGGCATCTGTAACGAAGGATTCTCAGACGGCGGAGGAGCTTGCAAAGCTCAAGGAGCAGGTCAGTCTGCTGGAGATCCGCATCCTGCAGGTCGAGGAGCAGGCAAAGCAGTTTGCCGTGGACATCGAGGCACTCAAGGAGCGTCCTGCCGCAGCACCGGAACCCGAGCCCGAGCCGGAGGAGGAGATCGACCTCGATGCCCTGCTTGAGAGTAAACCCATCTGGCAGGATCTCCTTGACGACTATCACGCACTGCGCGAAACTTTTTCGCCCGAGCGCGGCGTAGAACTGTGCGCCCCCTTTATCGCCAAGTACGGGCTGCACCTCCTCATTTGCTCGGATCATACCGCCGTCGAGAACGGCAAGGCAATGCCGAAGTTCGAGACCGTCGAGGATCTGAACGATGCCACGTTCTGGGCGTACGACATCCCGGGACAGCCGAACGACTTCGCCGTTCTCCCGAGCCCCATGTTCCCGTACGATCAGAAGATGCACGAGGAAGCGGGGATGAAGGAAACCTTCGCCGCACGCTACGAGACGGGCAAGAGCTACGACCGCCTTACCGTCGAGATGCCTGCGCTCTTCTCTCTGAAGGGCAGCCAGTGGAACATCGAGCAGCCGGGGCTTCTGAAGCTTGAGGAGTGAGTGCTGTTGTGCAATGGAAAGAGCCGCACCGAGGCGTGATCTCGGTGCGGCTCTTTTGCGTGTGATGCGAACTGTTGTCATTCTTTGAGGCATGCCTGTAAAAGAATCTGATTGATGAGGATGTCGATGTTTGCGGGGGCAATGGCAGCACCGTTCGTTAGGGCTTTCCATGCGCCCGCGTAGTCCTTCGTGCGGATGAGGGCGACGGCGAGGGCGCTGTAGCTGTCCGCGTTCTGTGGGGCGCGGCGGACGGCGTCGCGCAGCGGAGTAACCGCCTTCGCGGGGCTGTTCTCAGCGAGGAGGGTGAGCCCGTAGTTGTGGAGGGCGGCGGCATCGTCGGGGGTGACCTTCAGATACACTTCGTAGGCGCGGCGGGCTTCCTTGACGTTTCCTGCGCCCGTATGGGCGAGTGCAATGCCGAGGTATGGCTCGGTGCGTTTCGTATTGCGCTTCCGTGCGGCGGTGAAGTCGGCAAGTGCCTCGGTGTATGCATTGCGATGGAGGTAGACGAGCCCGCGATAGATGTAGTTGTCGGCATCGCCCGCCTGCATGATGTGTGCGTTCGCGGCGCGCAGAGATGCATCGGAGCCGTCGGGCTGACGTGCGCGGTCGCGGATGATGATGATCTCCTGCCCGTAGTTCTTGCCGGGGACTGCCCAGACACCATTGAGCTGTGTCCAGTGTGTGAGCTGTCCGTAGATGTCGGGGCGGTTCGTGCGGATGAGGTCGTAGCGCGGGTCGGCGATGGGGCTGCGCGGCGGCTCTTTGCGGCTGTAGGCAAGGAGGTGCTGGATGTGGGCGCGTGCGCCTGTGCGGAGGTCGGGGAAGGAGAGCCCCTTTACACCGTTTCCGGTCGCGCCAAGCCCGCAGAAATTATTTTGTTTCCAGTCGACATCGCCACCGTACGCAAAGAAGCCCGTTTCCTTGAACGCCTGTGCGAGTGCGAGATCGGCACGCACACCCTCGTGCTCTGCCTCCTCGTAGTAGGCATGGACGAGTTCCTCGGGCGTACCCGTGAGCTTCGGCTTCGGGTTGCGGCGCAGGAGGTAGGCGAGCATCTGCTCCTCGGTCGCCGCCGCCTCGCCCATGATGGTGATTTCCGTCGGCTCTGCGGTGGGCATTGGGAGGATGTCGAGGTTTGCCGCCGGTACGGCGAAGTGCAGCCCTGCGGCAAGTTTTGCATCCACGGTCATCCCCTGCGGAATCGTGGCGGGAAATGCGGGACGTGGGATGCTCGGCGCGGGTTCGGTCTGTGCCGCATACGCAGGGGCGGCACAGAGGAGTGCGGCAGCGGCGAGGGCTGCGGAGAGGTTTTTGCGGAACACAGGCATTTTCCTTTCGGTGAAAGATGTTCATCTGTGCAGTGCAAGCTCCACGCGAACACCTCGTTACGCAAGTGATCGTGCGCTTGTACGCTTAAATACCGTCGGACTTCTTAAACGCGCTTCGCTTGAACGAAAGAAATCCGACGGGGCGTACCACGCACTTTACTTACTTGCTCCACTAGGGTTCGCTTAGGGGCTTTGCACGATACGAATCATACATTGCGGAACATCACTTCGCCCCGTAGAGCATACCGATGCCGCGCATCATGAAGCGGACAGGCGCGGGCATGGGGATGTTTCGCTCGGTGTTCGGGAGATAGGAGATGTCGGCGATGCCCTTCTCCCGCAGGTAGGCGACGAATTCGTCCATGTCGCCGTACATATCCTTGTTTCCAAACGTATCGTGCAGAGCGAACGCGCCGCCCTTTTTCAGTACGCGCAGAGCCTCCTCCACGAGCATGAATTTATCCTTTTGCGTACGTACTTCGTGAAAGACGAAGTTGCTCACAACAGCGTCGAAATGATTGTCGGGGAAGTCGAGTTTTGCTGCGTCGCCGTGCCGAAATGTGCAGCGATCAGCAACGCCCTCGGCGGCGGCGTTTGCCTCGCACTGCGCCTGTCCGTAGTTCCACATCGGCGGCCAGTAGTCGATGCCATGGATCTCGGCGAGCGGGAAGTGTTTCGCCGCCGCAATGCTCAGGGCGCCCGAGCCGCAGCCGACTTCGAGGATGTTTCCGATACCGTCCCACGGCAGTCGGTCGAGCAAATAGCTGTGGATGCGGCGCATGAGTCCGCCGCCCTCGAAGTCGAAGACGCGACGGCAGTAGTACATATAGAGAACGACGACGGTCGCGACGAAGGAGAGAATGGCGAGGATGAAGAAGGGGGCAGTCACGCGGTCATATATGAGCGCATAGAGCGTGGTGAGCACGTAGAGCCCCCCCGCAATCCATACGAGGGTTTTCATCATCGGCGTGGAAATCCAGTTGCCGTAGTTCGTTTTCATAGTTCCGTCTCCTTCTTCAGCCCTGTAATCACTTCGTCGACCTCGCGGTTGACCTCTGCACGCAACTCTTTGAGTACGGGGGAGAATGCTGCTTCCTTCACGCCGTAGGTGCGCTGCAGATCGTATTCGAGCGGCAGCCATGTGTTGGGGTCGCCCTCGTTGTGCGTGATGACCGCCTCCATGCGGTCGAGTGCCTTGACGATTTTCGCTTCCTCGGTTTCCATTGCGTCCATTTCAGCGAAAAGGGAGCGTACCTCTGCGGCGTAGGGGGCGGGCAGTGAGGCAATCCATGCATCGCGGCGTTCATGCTCATGTGCGCGGTCGGCATCGGTCTTTTTAAATGTCGGTATATCGCCCGTAAAGACCTCGCCCATATCGTGCAGGAGCGCCATGAGGAGGACGCGCGTGAGGTCGGCATTGGGAAACTGGTCGCGCAGAAAGTACGCCATCAGCGCCATCCGCCAGCTGTGCTCGGCGACACTCTCCTGCCGGCCCGACTTCATCCACGCGTGGCGCGTGCGCTCCTTGAGCCCCGCGACGCAGTGAACGATGGCGAGATAGTCCTTTGGCGACATAGCTGCTCCCTTCGTATGGTTGAGAAATCGTTTCTATTATAACATAGGGGGGAAATAAAAAAACCCCGTCATGTAGACGAGGGGATAATGCTATGAAGTTTCTGCCATTCCCGCATGGCAGATTCCAACTGTGAAAAAGTGCAATGTCTTTTTTGAACAACACCGGTCTTCTTTTGCTTTTGATATAATTTTTGCGCCTTGGCAAGAATCTTTTCCTTTATATCCAGACAAAACCGATATTCTTTGCGAAATAAATCGTAGTATCGACGATCTTGCAAGTCTTCAAATTCGATTCGTTCAAAACATCCCGATGGAACGGGAATCATCTTTTTTATGTCTAAAACTGCCAATATGTGTATTTTCTCGTTAGAGGTTGATGCTTTGTAAATCTGATTCGGAAAATTTGTGTTGGAATCTACCATCTCATAGACTAAAAAGTGTTCATCAGTAACATTCTTCCAGCCTATATGCTTCGTTTTTGCAGAGGAAAGTGGAATAAAATAAGAATACTCCTCTAAACCGATGATAACACCGACGAACGGTTTCATGCTATTGTGATAGGAAGCGTTGTAATACACTTCGGAATCCGCATTATGCAGATGTTGAAGATAGTCAGGTGCGATGGAGTAAAATCCAAAATTCGTTATGTGAAGCATAAAACCTCCAAATGAAAACAGAGGGAATCATCCCTCTGTAAGCTTAAAGTTTCACCTTTGGATTCAGGTAGTGAGACACCTACTTTAATGTTCCACCTTTAGCGGTAGCGGGACACCATCTCTTTACCCGTAGTATACTAAATTAGCAAAGCTGTGTCAAGGGGAAATGTATTCATACGACAGGTGTAGAACAAGTGAAATGCATCTGAAATGAAAGTGTTTCCCATTACCCTTGTCAACACGCCGCGCATATAGTATAGTAGATTCCTATAGGAGGAATGTGTGTGAGACAGAAAATGGGCGTGCTCGGTCCTGTGGGGACGCACAGCGAGGCGGCGGCACGCTATCTCATGGCGTGGCAGAGCATGGATCGTGAGATCGTCTGCTTCGGCGACATCGGAGAGTGCCTGCACGCGGTGGAAACGGGGGCAGTGGATTCCGCATTTGTGCCCGTGGAGAACTCTCTTGAGGGTGCGATCGCTGTCACGCTCGATGCGCTTGCACGCTCGGATACGCTGCGCGTGCGGCGCGAGGTGATCTGGCCCGTGCACAACTATCTGATGGCGCGGCGCAGCGATGGGGAGATCCGCGTGGTTTACTCGCACGCGCAGCCCATCGCACAGTGCCGCGACTTCCTCCTGCAACACTATCCGCAGGCGGAACTCATCAAGACGGCGAGCACGGCGCGCGCGGCGGAGATCGTCGGCGCGTCTCCGGTGGAGGCCGGAGCGGCGGCAATCTGTACGCGTCGTGCAGGTGTGCTCAACGGTTTGGTCGAAATCGCGGGCAGGATCGAGGATCGCGGCTCGAACTGCACACGTTTCTTCGAGGTCGTGCGAGATGGGGCTGCCATGTCGCACGTAGAGGCTGCGGATACCGTTCTCCTCGTCTGTCAGATTGACGGTACGCGTCCGGGCGCACTCTACGATGTGCTCGGCGAATTTGCGCATCGCGTGGTGAACCTCACGCGCATTGAGTCACGTCCCGCGCGGACGGAACTTGGCGCGTATCTGTTTTTTTTCGATCTCGATGCGCACAGCGCTGCGGATGCCGTGCGTGCGTCCATCAATGCCGTCGCGGAGAAGAGCGTGTGGCTGAAGGTGCTCGGTGTTTTCTCCGTACATACGGCGCACAATGAATAGTAAGGAGCAATGCAATGGTTGTTATTATGAATGTGGATGCCTCGCAGGAGGATATTGACAGCGTCATTCGTGCCATCGAGGAGCAGGGGCTTGCGGCAAAGGTGATGGAGGGCGCACGGCAGAAGATTGTCGGCGTGATCGGCGACAAGACGAAGCTCGCGGCGACACCGCTCGATGCGATGCACGGTGTTGAAACGACGGTCGCCATCTCCAAGAGCTACAAGCTCGCGAGCCGCGAGTTCCATCCCGCGCCGACGGTGATCGACATTCGCGGCGTGAAGATCGGCGACGGGACCCCTGTCGTCATGGCGGGACCCTGCGCCGTCGAGTCGCGGGAGCAGCTGCTCGAAACGGCAGAGATCGTGAGGGCGGGCGGTGCACAGTTCATCCGCGGCGGCGCGTACAAGCCGCGCACCTCGCCCTATGCGTTCCAAGGGCTTGAGGAGGAGGGGCTGAAATATCTCGCCGAGGTACGCGAAAAGACAGGGCTTTCCGTTGTGACCGAGGTGACGGTGGTCGAGGCAGTCGATACCGTCGCCGCCTACGTCGACCTCCTCCAGATCGGCGCACGCAATATGCAGAACTTTGGCCTCCTGCGTGCGGTCGGGCGTGCGGGCAAGCCCGTCATGCTCAAGCGCGGACTTGCCGCGACCATCGACGAGTGGCTGAATGCGGCAGAGTACATCATGAACGAGGGCAACCCGAACGTGATCCTCTGCGAGCGCGGCATCCGCACCTATGAAACGTACACGCGCAACACGTTCGACATCAGCGCAATTGCGGCGATCAAGCATCTCTCACACCTGCCGATCATCGCCGACCCGAGTCACGGCACGGGGAAATGGCGCATGATCAAGCCGATGTCGCTTGCCTCCATCGCGGCGGGCGCGGACGGGCTCATCATCGAGGTACATCCGAACCCCGCGCGCGCCCTCTCCGATGGTCCGCAGTCGCTTACGCCCGAGAACTACCGTGACCTCATGGAGAGCGTGCAGAAGCTCAGCCGCTTCATGGCGGAGGAGAAGATCGCGCCGATGGTGATGGAGTAACGTCATAGACATAGAAAACGGGACGATTCGAGCGAATCGTCCCGTTGTTGTATCTTTGAAAAGGGGTCAAACCTCCGCAATGACCTCGATCTCGCAGAGTGCTCCTGCGGGCAGTGCCTTTGCGGCGACACAGGAGCGGGCGGGCTTCCCGGTGAAGTGGCGGGCATAAACTTCGTTGAACGCGGCAAAGTCGCCCATGTCCGCGAGGAAGCAGGTGGTCTTGACGACGCGCGAGAGGTCGGTGCCGGCGGCGGCGAGCACAGCTCTGAGATTCGCGCAGACCTGCGCCGCCTGTCCCTCGACGGTATCCGAGGTGATCTTTCCTGCGGCGGGGTCGATGCCGATCTGTCCCGAGGTATAGACGAGGCTGCCGACGCGCATCGCCTGACTGTATGGGCCGAGGGCGGCGGGGGCGCTATCGCTGTGAATCGTTTCCATTGTAAAATCTCCTATCTCATCGGCTGTTTTTGTGTGTATGCCCCGCGCAAACACCTCGTTACGCAAGTGATCGTGTGCTTATCTGCCGAAATACCTGCGGACTTCTTAAACGCGCTTCGCTTGAACGAAAGAAATCCGCAGGGGGCAGAACGCACCCTTTACTCACTTGCTCCACTAGGGTTTGCTTTGGGGCATATCACTACCATTCCATACATAATCCTATTTTCATTCGTAAAAAAGGAAGCCGTTTCGCAAACAAGCGGCTTCCTTTCATTTGTTATCGTTGATTTCTTAGTGGATCGTCGTGACGCGGACGGCGACGGAGCCGCCCTCGTTGTAGGTCATGCCCGCGACCATGACGATCTTGTCGCCCTGCTTGACATAGCCGTGCGAGAGTGCGCCGCGCGTGCAGGACTCGATCATGTCCTCGACGCTCGTCCACTTGCGTCCCTGCATGGGGTAGACACCCCAGCGCAGGTTGATGTGGCGCGCGATCATCGGGTTTGGCGCGTAGGCGACGATCATCGACTTCGGGCGGTACTTCGACACAACGCGCGTCGTATAGCCCGACTGGGTCGGTGTGAGAATCGCGGCGGCGCTCGTTTCATAGGCGAGCTGCACCGTCGCGTGCGAAACGGCATCCGTCACCGAGGAGCGTTCGCGGATACTGCGCGAGCGGATGATCGTGTCATACTCCAACGACTCCTCCATACGCAGGGCAATCGTGCTCATCGTTTTGACCGCCTCGACAGGGTAGTCGCCGCTTGCCGTCTCGCCCGAGAGCATGATCGCATCCGCGCCGTCGAAGATCGCGTTGCCGACATCCGAGACCTCCGCGCGGGTCGGACGCGGGTTCGTCGTCATGGATTCGAGCATCTGTGTCGCGACGATGACGGGCTTGCCGACCGCGTTGCACTTGCGGATGATCTCTTTTTGGATGACCGGCACATCCTCCGCCGGCACCTCAACGCCGAGGTCGCCGCGTGCGACCATGATGCCGTCCGAAACGGCGAGGATTTCGTCAAAGTTGTTGACCCCCGCGAGATTTTCGATCTTCGGAATGATCTCCATATGACCGCCGTGCTTTGCGATCAGATGGCGGATCTCCTCCACGTCCGCCGGACGCTGGATGAACGATGCCGCAACGAAGTCCATGTCGTTCTCGATGCCGAAGATGATGTCGCGCTCGTCCTGCTCGGAGATCGCAGGCAGTCCCAACTCGACACCCGGTGCCGCCACACGTTTGCGCGTGGACATCGGCCCTGAGTTCTGCACGGTCGTCACGATGTCCTTGCCGCGAATCTCATCGACGACAAGTCCGACGAGACCGTCCGAGAGGAGCAGCGTGTCGCCCGGCTTTACCTCGTTGTAGAGGTTCTTGTGATTGACGCTGACGTGCGTCGCATCGCCCGGTGCATCGTCATGGGTTAGCGTGAACTTCTGTCCCTTTTCGAGCTGTACCTTGCCGCCTGCAAACTCGCCGAGACGCATCTCCGGCCCCTTCGTGTCGAGGATGAGCGAGATCACCTTGCCCGATCGCTCCGCCGCCGCACGCACCTTGTTGATGCGCACAAGATGCTCATCATGCGTGCCGTGCGAGAAGTTGAAGCGCGCACAGTTCATCCCGTTCTCAATGAGCGCGTCAACAATTCCCTCGGGATCCGTCGCCGGACCCTGTGTGCAGATAATTTTTGTCTTTTTCAGCATATCATGTCCCCCGCTTTTTAGGAATCACTGATAAGGTGCTTCCCTTGTCCCTGAAACTTACTACTACTCATATTTTACACTCTTTTTAGAAAGAAGTAAAGGAAGGGATCAGCTAATTTGCTCAGACGGTTGTGGAACGGGAAGGCATCTCACTGCACTTTATATAGCCGTCATGCGGTCCATCATTATTGTTACGACAAGGAGGACACCAACTATGGACACCATCGGGATTGGCAGGTGTCTCTCTTTTTGGGGTGTTCCCGAAAAAACTTCTTAAATAGAAAATATGCTCTTGTTCTTTGCTGCATACAGAGCAGTTGGGACAGGATTTATAGTCCTCGATGGTTTGAGATTCGTTTAACTCTTTTTTACAATGTTTACACAGCATACACGTCTACCTCCGAACCTTAATAGTTGTACCATTTTGACATCAATAGAGTAACATGATTGCACATCCAACTCAAGAAAAATTTATTTTCATGATTGTGTTAATTTGATCATCCAAGTTACCCATGCTATCACCGTGGATGAACGGCGTTTGTATGTATTTTCACTTTTAAGATTGTAAAGGTGAGAACCCTGCATAAGTTTTACAATTTCTTGAATAGTCGGCGATATGCCGAAATCCATATAATGGGTAAATACTTTCTTAAAGACTTCATGTTGTAAGATTGCTGTGCAAAAAGCCAAGTGACGTTGTTTGTAATTTGAATTTATGATTTTTTTACCCTTTGCAGTTAAGTAAAATAGAGATGGTAGGTCGTTGTTACAGCACTTATCAACAAGTCCTAGGTATCTTGCGGCGTTCGTATAATAATCGGCTTGGCGCAGATCGAAAGCATATTCCTCCGAGATTTCTTCGCAGGTCAATGTGTGTATGTTTAGTATTTCACATAGACTGATGAGGCGTTCGAAACTATCTGCTTGTGGGAATGGAATTGGTGGTTCGGTAACAGTTTGTGTATTTGCTGCAATTTCCTGTATTTCGGAAAGTTGGATGCTTGTATCTTCGAACGAATACCTTTTGTGTTTGATAAGCTCCAAGGAATTATAATAAGCCGGATTTTGGAATTGATATTCATACAGATGGCATATTCCGTTGGAATACACGAAAAAGATTGGATGAACGGGCTTGGTGATTCGGCTGTGCCAAATGCGATAGGGATAGTATAATTGACGTATGAGGAAATCTTCCGCCAAGTCCATTTTCGCTTCGATGATAGATAAACGGTGAATACCCTCAAATGCTGCATCAATTTCGATTTGTGCATTTGTTACAGTAATCCGGTTGACAGCGTCATTGGTTGTATTTTGAATTCCAAATGCAAACGTTCCGGAACCCATGCGTCCCGATACAGTAGCGATGAGATCTTCATCTTCTAAGAAATCTGCAAGTATGCCGGAGGCGAGCGCACAATTTATTGCAATCGCCTCACTTGAAATGCGAGCGACATCAAGACTTTGTATATGATCCGGCAGGGATACCTTTGTTATCGTATGATCGAGTGTTTGAAATGGTTGATAGGCTTCCATATGAGCGATGATGTATTCGCCGCGTGAGATTGGTAAAATCGCTAGATTGTTTTTCGTGAATATCTCCGGCAAATTGATCTTATGGTCGATTTTCGCCATAAGTCTCGGCTCGCGGAAAACTCTCATCTGAGAGGCAGAAACGATAAAAGAACCATCTTTCTCAATATGCGAAAGAACCTTGTATTTTTGAAATAAGGATTCCCATGCACGGTCATTTTGCTTACCGGTAGTGTTACTCATAATTTCTTATCACCACTTCATCGACGTGCCCCCTCTTAGAGGCGTTGGAGTTTATTGCGCGTTTTGCGCGAACGGGAGTGATGTCGTAATCGGCGTATTGTTCACGGATGAACTCTGTTGCCGAATTGGAGAGCATAAATTTGATTTTGCGTCGTGTCAGTTCGTCACAACATTCTCTCAGACGAACCTGTTCCGTACGATCAAATCCACCTCTTGTATATCCTGTGAAATTAGCGGTATCGGAAACGGGATCGTATGGGGGATCTAAATAAACAAACGTTCCTTTAGATACGTTCGATAGGACTTCGGCATAGTCTGTATTGGTGAAGGTTAGTTGTGTGCTTTGGAAATAGTTGCTGACGGCTCTTAATGTAGGCGCACTTACAATGTTCGGTTTTTTGTAATGACCATATGGCGCGTTAAATTCCCCGGCATTGTTTACACGAAAAAGACCATTATAACAGGTTTTGTTCAGATAGATGATACGAGCGGCACGCTGCACCTTGGAGCGTTGGAGGTAGGTTTCACTGTCCCTGTCCCAATCCCTGATAGAGTAAAAGTATTTCTCCTCGTTTTTGTGTTCGCTCAATGCGGCAATAAGTGCGTCTACATCATCTCGGATCACTTCGTAGATGTTAATAAGCTCTGCATTTATATCATTAACATAAGCAATTTTAGGTTGTAATGAGAACAAAACAGCTCCTCCACCCACGAACGGTTCACAATAGGCTGTGATTTTCTTAGGGAACAGAGGGGTTAGATCATCTATGAGTTGACGCTTGCCGCCGACCCATTTTACAACAGGGGCTACAAGAACGTTTTTCCGCATAAGATACGCTCTCTTTCTATAGATTTTCTTACAGAGTTATCCTAGCATATTGACATAAAGAGTTCAATGGAAAGAGCGGTATGTTTTATGTTTTGTTTCTTTTAAAGAAGAATACAGGAATGCAATTTGACAAATCTTTGTCCTTTCCATTATGATGTAATCTATTCTTTTGGGAAGGGTGATTTTATGGATTTCCTCAACTCTGCGGTTGGCTCGGTCAACGATTTTCTGTGGACTTATATCATCATCGTTGTGCTCGTCGGCTGCGGTCTGTGGTTCACATTCTCGACTGGCTTCGTTCAGCTGCGTGCGCTGCCCGAGATGGTACGCCTGCTCGCGGGGGATCTTGGGCGTCGCCCGAGCGGACGCAAGGCGATCTCCTCGTTCCAAGCGTTCTGCGTCAGCACCGCCTCACGCGTCGGCGTCGGCAATATCGCGGGCGTTGCGATCGCCATCGTGACGGGCGGCCCCGGCGCTGTGTTCTGGATGTGGGTCATCGCCTTCATCGGGACGGCGACGGGCTTCGTCGAGAGCACGCTCGCACAGATCTACAAGATCCCGCGCGGACACGGTCTCTTTCACGGCGGCCCTGCGTACTACATCCGGAATGCGCTCGGGCAGCCGGCGGTGGCAAAACTCTTTGCCGTGCTCATCTCCGTGACGTTCGGTCTCATCTACGTATCCGTACAGGCAAACACGATCGCGCTCTCGATGGAGAAGTCGTTCGGCATTGATACATGGGTGATGGGGGCTGTGCTCGCCGTACTTGCGGGCGCGGTCATCTTCGGCGGGATGCACCGCATCGCCGCGTTCGCATCTCTCCTCGTACCTGTTATGGCGGGCATCTATCTCCTCATCGCGCTCAGCGTCATCCTCATGCACATAGATCAGGTACCGGCGATGTTTGCGCTCATCCTGCATGATGCGTTCAGTCCGCAGGCAGCAGTCGGCGGCGGCATCGGCACGGTCATCCTCACGGGCGTTCGCCGCGGGCTGTTCTCGAACGAGGCGGGCGAGGGCTCGATCCCGAACGCAGCGGCGACGGCGAACGTCACGCACCCTGTCAAGCAGGGGCTTGTACAGGCGTTTGGTGTCTACGTCGATACGTGGATCGTCTGCTCCGCGACCGCGTTCATCGTCCTCCTCACAGGACAGTACACCATCGGCGGCGATACGACGGGCATCGCCCTCGCGCAGGACTCGCTCGCAAGCGTCTTTGGTCCGTGGGCGTCCAGTCTCCTCGCCGTCCTCATCTTCCTCTTTGCATTCAGCTCCGTTGTCGGCAACTGCTACTATGGGGAGGTCAACATCCCGTTTTTCGGCGGGAATACACGGCGACTTCTCACCGTCTACCGCCTCGCCGTCGTTTGCATGACCTTTTTCGGCTGCGTCGCCGCGCTCAGTCTCGTGTGGAACCTCGCCGACCTATTTATGGCGATGATCTGCCTCACGAACCTCTACGCCATCGCACGCCTCGCACCGCTTGCACGCCTCGCACTCACGGACTATCTCGCACAGAAGGCGGCGGGCAAGAACCCCGTATTCGATCCTGCGGTTATGCCCGACCGACGTGGCATCGTGGGATGGGACGAGGAGCAGTTTCACCCGCAAAAACACTGACATAGCACATAACTCTCGACAAATGAATATAAAATCATACGTCGCAGGTGTGAAAAATCTGCGACGTTTTTGTATTTTTTATGGCAAAACTATTTCAATTTATGATAAACCATGGTAGAATTGTCCCGATTAACAAATAGAAGTGATATGTTTTACAGTTTAGATGGATTTAGGAGGCGAACTACTTGTTCAAAGAAATGAAATCACGTCGTCTGGCACTGCTCGTTGCAATCGCGCTCGGTGGTGGCGGATTCCTTTCGTCTGCGCAGAGTGTATCTGCGGCGGATGTGACGGGGAATAATGTTGAGATTGACAGCGCGCATGAGCCGTTGAATAATGCCAAAGATGACCAGAATACACCGTTCGGCACAGCGGCGGGATTCATCCATGAGGGATCCAATAGCGGTAATGTGACGAACAATACCCTGACATTCAAAGACCATCTCTACGGAAGGGAAGTGTTCGGCGGATTTACCTTTGGCAAGGGCAACGTGACGGGGAACAAGGTCTTTATCAATCCGGCGACAGCTACGCCCCCCGGCTCCATCGTAAATGCGGCATATGGCGGTGTGACGGACGGCGGCGGGAGTGTCGAAGACAATCACGTCACATTTAATGGGACGCGTGCGAATGGCGACATCATTGGCGGTATGACGACGAGAAAGTCATACGCTAAGGATGGGCGCGGCAATGGTGCGGCAAAGAAGAATACGGCGACGCTTGAAGGCGGTACGGTAGATACTGTCTACGGTGGATATACCGGAGAGGGGAGCGATGGCGACGTAGTCGGCAATACGGCACTCGTTAAGGGCGGCGTGGTGACGACTGATGTCTACGGCGGATATGCTGCTCAGGGTGGCGCAGCGAAGGACAATATTGCCAAAATTACAAACGGAACGGTCAATGGAACCATCTATGGCGGTTATGCTGCGGAGAAGGATGTCACAGGCAACCGCGTTACCGTCTCGGGTGGCAGTGTGGGGTCAAGCGTCTATGGTGGAAAAGCCGGTGTCGGAAATGCCACAAATAATACCGTCACGATTGCAGGAACCGGCACTGTGGGACAACACGTTTATGGCGGTGGATCGACGGGAGGCGATGCCATAAACAACACGGTCAACCTCGGCGACGGTACGAGCAATGCGGTGGGAACGATTACCGGAACAATTTTCGGCGGCAGAACCTCGTCGGCGAAGGATCAGACGACGGGGAACACGCTTAACGTCAACGCCAATGCACAGGCGGGCAACATTGAGAACTTCTCGACCATCAATTTTGATTTCAGTCATGTAGATACGAGCCGCACGCTGCTCAAATTGGTCAATACGTACAACAATAAAACGAAGCTCCAAAGCCTCGATCAGCTTCATGTGAAAAATGCAAAGGTCGGCGGCGGTACGCTGATCGAGAACGCGCACGGCTTTGAGCTTGGTAATTCTACGGATGTAGGGCGAACAGAAGGTCAGACGGAAACCATCATCAAGAAGGATATGGGTGCCAAGAAGATCATCTATCGTACCTACCAGTTTAAGAACGCGACGGAAAAGGATACGGATGGTCTAACAACATGGGGCGGGCGCTCCCTGCTCGGCAATACAACGACGAAAAACGAAATAACGCTGACCGGACATCATGGTGGACAGGATGTCTATGGCGGGTGGACAAGCGGCACGGGCTCGACGGCGACGGGAGAGAACGCGAAGAACCACAGCATCGACAACAAGATCACGTTCAACGGAGCGGCGAGCGATACGGTGGGTAATATGTTCGGCGGCTTGACGGTCTCGACGGGCGGTAATGCGACGGGCAACCGTGCGGTGCTGAAGGAGGGCAAGGTGACTGGTTCGCTGACCGGCGGCTCTGTGGGGGGGAACGGCGGCAGCGCGACGGGCAACTTTGTCGACATCGAGGGCGGCGAGGTGGTCGGTACAACCTATGGCGGCTCTGTCGGCAGCACGGGCAAGGCGGAGAAGAATATCGTTACGGTTACGGGCGGGACGGTAAAGGGCGACATCTATGGCGGTAAGTCGACCAGCGGCAACGCGACGGGTAACGAGGTCACTATCAAGGGTGGCTCTGCGACGAACAGCGATGTCTATGGTGGTGAGTCGGCGAGCGGCGACGCGACGGGTAACACGGTCACCGTTACGAAAGGATCGGTGCGCAACATCGACGGCGGACGCACGGGGAGCGGAAACGCGACGGGCAACACCGTCAATATTGGCGATGGGAAATCGGACTATACGGGGAGCATCTCCGGCAAGATCAACGGTGGCAGCAGCTCGGGGGGCGGCAGAGATTATACAACGGGCAATACGCTGAACCTCTACGATAACGCCACGGCAGCCAACATTAACAATTTTGCCGAGATCAATTTCCGTTTCAATCAATACGTGGATACGACGGCAACCTTCCTGACGCTGAATGATGGGGGCGGAACGACGATTCGCAGTCTCAGCGACATCAATGTGCACGGCGCGCACGCGATGAAGGGCACGCTGATTAGGAACGCGCATGGCGTTACCGTCTCGGATAACAAGCATCGCCTTGTCAAGACTATGTCGGATACGAACAAGGAGTTCGTTCTTGCAAAAGGAACGAACGAGATCACCTACGAGGGGTATTCCTTTGCCCATCAGACGACACCGACGACCGCTCAAAACGGTGCGGATACAGACACATGGGGCGGACGCTCTGTCGGCGGCAATTCGACGCATGACAATGAGATTACCGTGAACAGCGACAGTCATACGAACGTCTACGGCGGCTGGACGAGCGGTGAGGGCACGACAGCAGCGGACAAGAACAACAGCTACAAGAACAAGGTTACCGTTAAGGGATCTGCGACGGTCAGCGGCAAAGTCTACGGCGGCTTTACCGATGTGGCGGGCGGTACGGCGACGGGCAACACCGTCACCGTTGAGAAAGACCTCAACGCCGACCTCGTCGGCGGCAAGGCTGCGGCTGAGGCATCGGACAACACCGTGAATGTCACCAATGCCACGGTTAAGTCCGTCACGGGCGGCGAAGGCACGACGACGAACAACAACACCGTCAATCTCAACGGTGCAGCCGTCAATGGCGCAGTCAAGGGCGGCACGCAGGCAACCGGCAAGGATAACACGCTGAATGTCAAGGGGGAGAACTCTGCGCAGAGCGTTGAGGGCTTCCAGAAGATGAACTTCAACACGAACGGCGTTGCTGCAGACGGCACAATGCTGAACGTCACGGGCAGTACAAAGACGAAGGTGAACTGGAACACACTGAAGGTGGACGGCAATGGGCGCAACATCAGTCTGCTGAAGAACAACCACGGAATCGACTTCGGTAGCACTTACACCGATGGGGATGTGAAGTCCGGTCTGAGCGCAGATAAAAAGAGCGAGACGAATGTCAGCGTCACTGCGGATAAGAAAGAGATCAAGTACACCGGCTATCAGTTCACGGGTGTCACGACGGCATCTGTCGATGGAACAAAGGCATATGGTGGTGTCTCCAAGGCAGGCAACGCAACGCATAACAACAGAATTACCGTAAATGGCAGCTATACGGAGGTGTACGGCGGCCATACGACCGGCACGAGCGACACGGCGGTCGAGAAGAAGAACAGCCACGATAATACCGTCACGATCACGGGCGGTACGCTCGGCAAGGTCTACGGCGGCTATACGGATGTGGACGGCGGCACGACGGAGAACAACACCGTCAACCTCGGTGACGGGACGAATCCGCTTGCGCCGAGCACAACGATTGCAGAGATTCACGGCGGCAACAAGTCTGCGAAGGGCAACACGCTGAATGTCAACACGGCGGCGACGGTCGGTAAGATCGAGAATTTCTCCACGGTCGCGTTCAAGAATGCCGCCTCAAAGCTGACGCTGACGCAGGCAGGGGCGAACTTTGACCTTGACTCCATCAAGGCTGACTTTGCGGCGACAGAGAGCGAGGTCGAGCTCGTCGAGAATGCAAACGGTCTGACGCTGAGGGGCGGCAAAACATTCCGCACGGAACTGAGCAAGGACGGCACGAAGGAAACGAACATCGAGGCGCGTGACGATAAGAAGATTGTTCGCTATGGCTATACCGTTGCAGGAGCAACAGCGGCAACGACGCTCGGCACTGAGATGTGGGGTGGTCGCTCTGCGGCGGGCAACACGACCACGGGCAATCGCATCTCTGTGAATGACGGCAGCGGCACCATGACAGTCTACGGCGGCTATACCAGCGGCAAGGGCGGCACGGCGGCGGATAAGAATGACAGCCATACGAACACCGTCACCGTCACGGGCGGCAATATGACCGTCTACGGCGGCTGGACGAATGTCGCGGCCGGCAAGGCGGTGTCGAATACGGTGAACGTGACCGCCGATGCACAGGGGACGCTCGTCGGCGGCTACTCCGCGAACGGTGAGGCATCGAACAACGTGGTCGATGTCAGGAATGCTGTCTTTACCGGCAATATCACAGGCGGTCAGGGAACGGCAGCAAACTACAACGTGATCCGTCTCCGCAATGCGTCGGTCAGGGGTACGATCACAGGCGGTATTGCACCGAATGTCAAGGACAACACGCTTGAGGTTTCCTATGGCACGGGTGCCTCCTCGTCGGTCGGCGACATCACCAATGTCCAGAGACTCCATTTCGATATGGAGAATGCGCCTGTGAGCAATGCGAACCCTCTGCTGAAGCTGACGAATGTCAGCGGTGGCGGCGACAAGAATCTCACGGGGATGAAGTTCGCTGTTGCACGCAGTGGAGCAACGAAGAAGCTCGAAAAGGGCGACACGTTCACGCTCATGGAGAACACGACTGCCCCCGGGAAAAAGATCACGGTCGGCAGTGGCGTGACGGCAGAGGGCAGGGATGGCGTATCGCGCAACTATACGTTTGACATCTCGACGGATGCGACGGGCAAGCTCATCGCAACGGTCACGAAGGCGGGCATGGGCGAGCAGTCCAAGTCCATCGTCGAGACACGTGCGGGCGCGAGTGCGTTCCTGAACGACGGCGGCGACTATCTCGTAGGCTCCGGCATGGAGGCGGCGAAGAAAGAGGCGCGTGCAGCGGCACAGGCGGGCAACGGAGCATATGGGCTCTGGGCAGGCATGGGCGGCGGTGCGCTGCGTCACAAGACGGGCTCCTACGTCGATATGAAGGGCTGGAATCTCGGTCTCGGCTGGGCGCGTGAGAACGCTGTGCAGGCGGGTACGCTGACCTTTGGCCCATTCGTCGAGTACGGGCGCGGCAGCTATGACTCCTACCTCGACGACGGTACGCACGGCAGCGGCAAGACGAGCTTCTTCGGCGCGGGTATGATGGCGAAACTGGAGACGGGCAGCCACTGGATCGACGGCTCGCTGCGCGTCGGCAGGACGAAGAGCGACTACACAGGGCTTGCAACCTACGATACGACGAGCACTTACTACGGCGTGCAGGTCGGCGTGGGCAAGGACTTCCATGTGAACGAAACCGACACCGTCGGTGCATATGTGCGCTACGCGTATTCGCATACAGCGGGGACGAGCGCACATCTGAGCAGCGGCGAAACGTATGACTTCGACGCGGTGAACTCGCATCGTCTGCGCATTGGTACGCGCTATACGCACGGCATGGCAGACTTTGCTCAGTTCTATGCAGGTCTTGCATGGGAGTATGAGTTCGACGGCGACGCACGTGCGACCTCGCAGGGCGACAGTGCACCGAGCCCCTCGCTGAAGGGCAGCAGTGCGCTCCTCGAACTCGGTTATCGGTTCGCGCCGCAGGGCAGCCGCATGAGCTACGATCTGAACCTCACCGGATGGCAGGGCAAGCGTCAGGGCATCACGGGCGGTGCATCCGTCAAGTGGGCGTTCTGAGCATAGGCTAAAGTAAATATAGACAACAAAAAGAGAGATCGGATTTCCTCGAAGGAGGAGTCCGATCTCTCTTTTTACTATACGAGTTACTATACGAGATACACGCACGGCTCGTGATAATCTGCAAGCAACGTGTCATGCGTGAGAAATACCATGTTTTCGCATTTTGCTTGACAAATGAGCAGACGATCAAAGGGATCTTTGTGTGGTTTTGCCGTATCGGGGCGGTACAGTGATGACAGTGCGAAGATGTGACGGTCATGCAATGGAAGGCTCTGAAATCCTGCCTCCTGCGCATACACATCTATGGCTTGTGCGTTGATGGGCATTTGTGTCGGGTGTAGGAGATGTTTTAGCTCGATTTCCCAGAGCGAGATGATGCTGTAATAGACATCGTTTCCTGTATGCGTCAGGAGTTCTCCTGCCTTTTTTGGCAGCCTGTCATCATCAAGGAGCGCCCATAGGAGTATATGTGTATCGATGAGGTGTTTCATGCAAGCCCCTCGAACAGGTCGGCGATCTCCTCGTCCCAGTGGTCGAAATCGTCCGGAATGGTAAATTTCCCTTTTGCTGTGCCAAGTCGTTTCGGCGGTGTGATCGCTGTGGGTAACATGCCGGTTTTGTGTGCAGCGGTTGCCGGCATTCGAGAATGACTGCTGTTATTTGCCGCGCACGATATGTGCAGCATTTTTTTGCGTGCGGCGTTGGTTTTGTATTTGACTTGACGCATGAGAAACGCTCCTTTCTGAAAATCATTCAAGTATATGATACTACACCCCCCGATCTTTTTCAATCCGCGCGCAGCGTGCGCCGCATTATTTTCCGCGAAAGTCTTTACTTTTCGCTTCCTCTTTCGTACAATATAAACAATAAATGATTCATGCAGATAGGGACGGGGGATGTTTTATGCTGAAAAAGGCGATTGCGGTTGTTACCTCGGGCGGAGACAGTCCGGGCATGAATGCGGCGGCGCGTGCGGTGGTGCGCACGGCGATCTATGAGGGCGTGGAGGTCTACGGCATCCATAACGGCTACAGCGGGATGGTGCACGATGATATTGAAAAACTCACGACGCGCAGCGTCAGCGATCTCATCCAACGCGGCGGCACGTTCCTCGGCACGGCGCGCAGCAAGTCGTTCATGACCCCCGAGGGGCGGCAGACGGCGTTCGAGAATCTGCGCAAGCGCGACATCGAGGGACTGGTCATCATCGGCGGCGACGGCTCTCTGACGGGCGGCTCGCTCCTCAGTAAGGAGACGGGGATGCCGATTGTTGGACTGCCGGGGACGATCGACAACGATGTCTGGGGCATGGACTATACCATCGGCTGTGATACGGCGTGCAATACGATTGTGGATGCGATCAACAAGCTGCGCGATACGGCTTCGGCGCACCGCCGCATCATCCTCGTCGAGGTCATGGGGCGGCACTCGGGCTGGCTCGCGATGATGTCCGGCATCGCCGGGGGCGCGGAGTACATTCTCGTACCCGAGGTCGCGTACGATCTTGAGGAGATCAGCTGCGAGCTGAAGGCGATGTATGAGGCGGGCAAGCGCTACAGCATTATTGTGGTTGCCGAGGGGGCAGGCTCTGCGGTGGAGATCGGCAAGATCATCCGCGAAAAGACGGAGATCGATACGCGCGTCTCGGTGCTCGGACACATCCAGCGCGGCGGCTCGCCGACGGTGGAGGATCGCATCAAGGCATCCATGCTCGGTGAGAAGGCGGCGCTTGCGATCATCTCGGGCGTGAGCGACGTGATCTACAGCTTCAACGAGGGGCAGGTTGTGGGCGTGAATCTCTTCGAGGCGGTCAACAATACAAAGACGCTCGACCCGGAGCTTGTTCGGCTCTCGCGTGTCTTGGCGTAAGTGAAAAACGGGGGAATCGCCGCAGCGGTTCTCCTTATTTTTTTTCTTGACAAAAACGCGGCCTCCGTGCTAAACTAAACAGCGTTGCAGAAGTGAATAGCTTTCATTTGAGAGCACTGTGGAGAGTTGTCCGAGTGGTTGAAGGAGCACGCCTGGAAAGCGTGTGTGCGGTGATACCGTACCGAGAGTTCGAATCTCTCACTCTCCGCCATTTTTATTGATTTTTCTCAGGGCGGGCTGCAGTGCCTTGGTCTCACGCAATGGGGCCCTGTGAACCCCGTCAGGTCCGGAAGGAAGCAGCGGTAAGCGGATCGTCTCATGTGCCGTGAGGGTGCCTGGGGACTGTGGCCTGCCGTGGGAGAAATCGCGTGAAATTCAGAGCAGCCCGATGGGGCTGTTTTTTTGTTGGGAGGTTATGCTCATGTCCTATGTTGCACTCTATCGCCGCTGGCGGCCGGAGACGTTCGAGGATCTCGTGGGGCAGGAGCATATCAGCCGTACTCTCTCTCGTGCGGTGACATCGGGGCAGACGAGCCATGCGTATCTGTTTACCGGGCCGCGTGGTACGGGCAAGACGAGTACGGCGAAGATTCTCGCGCGTGCGCTCAACTGTGCCGAGGGGCCGACACTCACGCCGTGCGGCGTCTGTCCTTCCTGCCGTGCGATTAGTGACGGCTCGTCCATGGATGTGTTCGAGATCGACGCGGCATCGAACCGCGGCATCGACGAGATCCGCGACCTGCGCGAGTCGGTGAAGTTCGCCCCGACGGTGGGACGATACAAGATCTACATCATCGACGAGGTGCATATGCTGACGACGGAGGCGTTCAATGCGCTCCTCAAGACACTTGAGGAGCCGCCCGCGCAGGTGCTTTTTATCCTCGCGACGACCGAGCCGCACAAAGTCCCCGCAACGATCCAGTCGCGCTGTCAGCGGTACGATTTCCACCGCATTACGGTGACGGAGATTCAGGAGCGTCTGGTTTATGTGTGCCGGGAATCGGGGATCACGGCGGAGGAGGACGCACTCGGCATCATCGCCGTGCAGGCGGACGGCGGGATGCGCGATGCGCTCTCGATCCTCGACCAGTGTACGGCGCTTGCGGAGGGGCGGCTCACGGCGGAGCGCGTACAGGAGGCACTGGGGCTTGTCGGACGCGCGTGGATCGAAAAGATGGCGCTCGCCGTTGCGGATCGTGCGGCGGCGCAGCTCGTTACGCAGCTCGGCGAGCTGCTGCAGAACGGGCGCGACCTCAAACAGATTCTCGCCGAATTGGCGCAGTATTTCCGCAGCCTGATGATTGCGGGGGTCGGTGGCGCACTTGGTGCAGCGGAACTTGCGGGTGGTCAGACGGAGACGCTGCGCGCGGCGGCGGCACGTTTTACGCAGGATGAAATCATGGGCATTCTCCGAACGCTGAACGAAACGATGCAGGAGATACGCACCTCACCGCAGCCGCGCATTGCCGTCGAGGCGATGCTGATCGGACTGTGCCGACCGTCGGAGGTCGGTACGTCTGCAACGGCTGCCGTACCTGTATCCAACCCTGCGGATACAGCACGCATCGCACGTCTGGAGGAGGCGGTGCGCCGGCTGACGGCACAGATCGCGGCAGGTGGGACGGTGCAGGCTGCCGCAGTGGGGAGTGGAGCGGCAAATGCGGCTGCTGCCGTGTCGAAACCGACGGCGCAGCCCACGCAAAAAAACGCGGCACCAAAGCGGCTCACAAAGAGCGGGAATGCAGCCGCATCTCCCTCGGGCGCACCGCGTCAGCTCGACAGCGCACTCTGGAAAAAGTTCGAGGTGCGGATGAAGGAGCGGAACCGCCTTGCCGCCTCGCTGCTCTCGGGCGCAGACTATGAGGGTGCGACGGAGACACATTTTTTCGTCCGCCCTGCGACGGATATGGCGCGCGACTACATTATGAAGCGTCACCGTGCCGTGTTCGAGGAGGTCATGACGGAACTCGCGGGGCATCCGCTGACCATCGTGTGTACGGGCGGCGAGGAGGATACACCGCCCGCTCCTCCCGCACCGAAACCGCCGGAGTATCCGGCATCCGTTACGGAGCTGCTCAAAATCGCAGGCGAGGGGGCGCGTGTGGAGGAGATCGCCGCATCGGCAGAGCGTCCCGCACCGACACCACAGCCGCCCGCGCCGCCGAAGCCCACCCTGCCTCCTGCGGAGGAGGCGGCGGTATATGAGGTGTACGAGCCGACGGCGGACGAGGAGGCGGAGATGTTTGCGCTTGATGAACTGCCGCCCGATGCGGACACTTGACGTTGCGGACAGTTTTTGTTAGGCTAAGTACGTTTATGAAATCACACGCTCTGTGTGCTTCCCTAGGGTTCGCTTAGGAGCGACACATAGCCTCTGGCTTCTATCTTGCTAAACATAAAAGGAGAGTTACTATGTTCAATGGCGGCGGCAATATGGCCGGTATGATGAAAAAAGTCCAGAAGATGCAGAACGAGATGAAGAAGATGCAGGAGGAACTCAAGCGCAAGACCGTCGAAGTTTCCTCCGGCGGCGGTGCGGTGAAGATCGTCATGGACGGTGAGAAGCAGGT